>JARXAF010000156.1 GCA_029865985.1 Verrucomicrobiota bacterium | reverse complement strand
GTGGCCAAGGCCAAGGCCTCCCAGATCCCCGATTTGATCGTGGCCATGGACGGAGCCAATGACTACGCGCTGAACTGGATTCGTGCGGCAATCGAGGCTGCGGTGCAACGCGAGACGGTTGCCGGATCGAAGCTCTCGGTGAAATCGCTCGAGACGGTCCTGCGCGACACCCGACACCATCCGCGGGCTCGCCGCCTGGCCTTCGAATTGATGCAGCGAGTGGACGCGTCGAAGGCTCAGACAATCCTGCCCGATTTCTTGCAAGATCCCGGTTCTGAAATGCGCCGCGAGGCCGTCGCCCAACTCATGGCCACCGCCGCCCGGCAGACCAACGGTACCAAGGCCACCGCGGTGACCACTTACCGCCAAGCGCTCGCGTTTTCCCGAGAAGCCGACCAGATCGAAGACATCGCCAAGCGCTTGCAGGATTTGGGCGACAAAGTGGATCTGGCCAAGACCTTTGGTTGGGTTTCGAAGTGGCAGTTGATCGGGCCCTTCGACAACACCGGCGAGGCCGGTTTCGCCAAGGTGTACCCGCCAGAACAACGCTTGGACCTGGGAACAGGACTGACGGGCAAGAGCGGCCCGGTGAAGTGGTTCCCCTATGAGACCCGCAGCGAATACGGGTTGGTCGATTTCAATCAGGCAATCTCGTCGTTGAAGGGGGCGGTGGGTTATGCGACCGCCGAGTTCTGGAGCGATTCGGCCCGCACCGCCCAAGTGCGTTTGGGCTGCAAGAACGGCTGGAAGGTGTGGGTGAATGGGGTGCTGATCTTTGGTCGTGATGAGTACCATCGGTCGGCCGAGATCGATCAGTATCGCATGCCCGTTTCATTGAAGGCCGGAAAGAACATCCTCCTCGTCAAATGCGCCCAGAACGAACAGACGCAAGACTGGGCCAAAGAATGGGAATTCCAGCTCCGGGTCACCGACGAGCAGGGCGCCCCGATCGTCTCCACCCGCTGAATCCGTTTCTGAACCTCGCTGACCGACTCACGATCCATGAAACTTTCCCTCTTCCTGACCGCGGCCCTCACAGTGGCCGGCTCCCTCGGTGCCGCCGATTGGACCCAATTCCGGGGTCCGAATGGCGACGGTCTTTCCAGTGACACCGGCGTGCCGGTGCGCCTCGATGCGTCTTCGATCACTTGGTCCATCTCATTGCCGGGCCGTGGGTTTTCGTCCCCGCTGATTCTTGGAGACAAGGTCTTCGTGACGGCCGGAAGCGGCGCCCGTCAGGATCGACTCCATGTGCTTTGCTTCCGGGTGACGGACGGGGCGTTGCTCTGGGAACGCCAATTCTGGGCCACCGGTCGGACCATGACCCACGAAAAGATCGGCGCTGCCACCCCGACACCGGCCTCAGACGGCAAGGCGATTTACGCGATCTTCTCCTCCAACGACTGTGTGGCTCTGGATCTCGAGGGGCGGTTGCTGTGGTTCCGCGGGCTGGGCCGGGATTACCCCAATGCGAGCAACTCCTTGGGCATGTCCTCGTCCTTGGTGGTGGTGGATGGGGTAGTGGTCGCCATGGTCGAGAACGACAGCGAATCGTTCACCGCTGGGCTCGATGCCCGCACTGGCGTGAATCGATGGAAACTGGATCGCCCTAAGAAAGCCAACTGGACCTCTCCGGTGGTCTTCAAATCGCCGGGACAACCCAATCGAGTGCTCTTGCAGTCCTCGCAAGGGGTGACGGCCGTGGACCCGACGACAGGCAAGGTCGCTTGGGATCTCAGCGACGGGGCCTCAACCGTGCCCTCGCTCGTGGTGAGCCAGGGCAAGTTGGTCATTCCGGCCAATGGGATCACGGTTGTGGAACCCACCGCGGGCGACACGAAGCCGAAGTCTGTCTGGCGTTCGGCCCAATTGCGCCCGGGAACCGCCAGCCCGGTGGTCGTGGGCGGTCGCCTCATCACCCTCAACGATGGCGGCATCCTGACGTGTGCCGATGCGCAAGACGGCAAGCGTCTCTGGCAGTTGCGCTTGAAGGGTTCCTTCAGCGCCACCCCGGTGGTTGCCGGTGGGCATTTGTACTGCGTGAGCGAAGACGGCCGGGTGCAGGTGGTGGATCCGTCGAAGGCGGAGGGGGTCGTGGTCAGCGAGTTGACCTTGGAGCAAACGGTCATCGGGACTCCGTCCATCGCCTCGAACTCCCTCTTCGTGCGCAGCGATTCTCGGTTGGTGCGCTTGGGTGGTGCTGCTCTGCGCTGACCCGCTCGATGCTTTCCATCGGCCCAGACTTCAGAGAGATTTCCGCCATGCTTTCCACACGGATCCGAACTTCTTGGCTGTGGCTCGCCTTGGTGATGCTCGCGGGGTGCGCCTCGTCGGGACGGCGTCCGGAGAATTCCTCCTCCATGAATCTCCACCTGCGATCCCAGAATGGCGGGGCCTCCGGCGTCATCGTAGCCTCAGAGCGCGTGGAGTCGTGGGACCCGCACCGCACTGCCATCATCGTGTGTGACATGTGGGATGACCACTGGTGCAAGTCAGCTTCGTCTCGAGTGGGCGAACTCATCGAACCCATGAACCGGACGCTGGAAGCCGCCCGGAAGAAGGGGGTTTTCATCATCCACGCTCCCAGCAGCGTCACGGCTTTCTACCAAGGAACCCCGGCTCGCGATTTGGCTCTCAAGGCGCGCCATACTGCGACCCCACGTCCGTTGGCCACCGCAGAACGCTGGGGGACCCGCTGGTGCTGGCCGGATGCTTCGCGCGAAGGCGTGCTGCCCATCGACGACTCCGACATGGGCTGCTCGTGCTCCGGTTCGAAGTGCTCGGTGCGTGAGGCCTGGACTCGCCAGCATCCTGGTCTGCGGATCGAAGCGGGCGACGCACTCACCGACGATGGTCAGGAAACCTGGAACCTGCTCGCCGAGCGCGGTATCGACCACGTCATCTTGTGCGGTGTGCACCTCAACATGTGTGTGCTCGGCCGACCCTTCGCCATTCGGCAAATGGTCCGCTTGGGCAAGCACGTGGCCCTGATCCGTGACCTGACTGACACGATGTACAACCCGGAACGGCCTCCCGGGGTGGATCATTTCACCGGCACCGACCGGGTCGTCGCACACATCGAACGGTACTGGTGCCCGTCGTTCACCAGCGCCGACATCACCGGCGGAAAGCCTTTTCGATTCCGGGAAGATCACCGTTAAACGCTACCGGCGGCATTGACGCCTTCACCCCGGACCGGTTCTGTTGAACGACATCATGGCCAAGCCCGTCGCCTGCCTGCTGTGCCGCCATGAGCGGACCACCGAAATCGATTCCCTCACGCCCGAGGAAATCGGCCGCTTGTGGCACTACTTCGGTGTGACCCTCAGTCCGGAGGCACAGGCCTCATTCCAACGGGCGTCTCGAGTGACCCAACATCGATGCGCGTCCTGCGGGTTCGAGTTCTTTGATCCGGTGCTGCCGGGCAATGGGGCTTTCTACACCGACTTGCAAACCCAGGTCGCTCGGTACTATCCCGGCGACAGCCCGTCGTTCCTGCATGCGATCGACTTGGCTGTCCGAGTGGGTTCGCGCGATTGCATGGATTTGGGATGTGGCGACGGCGGTTTTCTGGATTTGGCCCGCTCCAAGGGCATCGAAACCCACGGCCTGGACCTGAACCCGAAGGCCGTGGCAGCGGCTCAAGCGAAGGGGCACGACGTCCATGCTTCGACGGCTGAGGCCTTCGCCCAAAGTCATTCGGGGCGGCAATTCTCACTCGTCACCGCCTTCGAGGTCATGGAACACGTCCCAGATCCGGTCGCGTTCTTCCGTGACGCGGCGCGCTTGGTCGCACCCGGCGGGCATTTGGTGATTTCGGTTCCGCACGGTCAGGGGCTGTATCGTTGGTGGACGCTCGAGCCGTGCCAGTGGCCGCCCCATCACATCACCCACTGGCGTCGGTCCGACTTGGAACACCTCGGCCAGCAGCATCAACTGCAGCCCGTTTGGTTCGGTTCCGATCCTTTGAGGGGCGTGCAAGTTCGAATCAGTCTTCAAACTCAGGGTGACTTGGAACACGTCTTGGGCCGAAGACCGTCCAAGCCGGGTCGCTTCTGGACCGAGTTGATGACTTTCCTCTACCGAGCGGGTCTGTGCCGTCACTACCTCCGCTGGGGAACCAGTTTGCATGCGCATTACCGCAAACCGCTCGCCTGAAGGGCCAAAGTTCTGGGCTCAGTGCGCTCCCACCGCCCTATCGGCCTTTCCAACGGCGACGCCACTCCATGAGGCGACGGGTGGCCCCGAAAGACAACCAATCCATACCCGGAGGGCGTGTCGGCAAGGGGCGTCGGGGCAGGGGGGGCTGACTGGCGATATGGCGCAGGAATCGGGCGAAGGTGGCTCGGTACACCGCCGAGGCATGGCCGTGGACCCGGTCGGAAGCACGGCTGCGGATGGTTTCAACGCGCGTGGCTGGCCATTGGACCAGTTCGGTGATCACTGCAGCCAGCGCTGTGAGGTCGCCGGCCGGGTAAGCCAAGAGAGGGTCGACATCGACGGCATACCGGTCACCGCCGCTACCAATGGCGGGATGGATGGGAATCACACCCGCGGCCATGGCCTCCAGCAGCGCGATGGGGGTGCCCTCGTAGTCGCTCACGAAGAGCAGGGCGTCCCAGCTCGACAGAATATTCCAATACTCGATTCCCGATTTGCGCCCATGGAAGACGAAGCGTTTCCGATCCGGCATCTGGCTCTCCAGCCACGACCGTTCCGGTCCATCGCCCAAGAATTCGAGCCGGTAGTCGATCCCGGCTGCATCCAATCGCGAGACCAGCTCCGGGATGCGGTCGATGCGCTTCTGTTCGTGGGCGAGTCGGCCGCAGAAACCCAGACGGAGCGGAGAACCCCATGGCCGGGCCGGCCCTCGTAATGCAGCGGGTGGGTCGATGGGATAAAGCACCCGGAGCAGTCGATCGGGCGACAAATCGGGCCGGGCGTGCATCACCCGCTCGGCGATGCGGTCGTTGACGCAGGCGAAACCGTCGGCCCAGTGGGCGCGGGTCTGCAACTGCTCGTCGAGCCCTGGCGTGTCGCTGTGCAAGTACAGAATGCGACGGGCCGGCGGGAACAAGTCGTCGAAATACGGCCAACCCCAGGTCGTGTGATAGACAACGACATCGGGCTTCCAATCAGGGAATGCCGCGGCCACCCGGTGGCGCGCTCGCCGAATGGACAGGGTGTCACGGAAACCGAGAAACCGAGCGCGCGGCCAGCCGGGCACAGGATCCTCCCAGAAGACCAAGAAACGCGAATCAATGCCTTGGTCCACGTCGGTTTCATGGTGTGAACGCAACACCGACTCGACACCTCCGAGCCCCGCAAACTGGGTGCCCAACGACAGCACCTTCAACGGCGGCGGTGGGGTCGACTCAGTCGGCCTCATGCACGGGTGCGTTGGGAGTTTTGGCGATCAGTTGAACCCAGACTCGGCCCTCTTGAATTCGGGTCGGGAACGATCGCAGAGGTTTGTCAGGCCGGGTGATCCCCACACCGCTTCGGGCATCGTAAGCCCATCCGTGCAACGGACAGTGCAAGGTGCATCCGTCCAAGTAGCCGGAACCCATGGAACCACCACGGTGCGGGCAGGCGTCTTCCACCGCATGGAAGCCGTCCTCCAAACAAACGAGGGCGATCCGAAGGCCCCGCGCTTCAACGGTTCGGCAGTTTCCCGAGGTCAAGCTCCCGGCGTCTGCCACATCGCACCAAGTGTCCATGGACCGAGATAGCCACCGTCGCCGACCGGAATGCAAGCTCACCGAGCAAATCACGCGGAGTGGTCGCAGCGGTTGCCACTTGGCATCAGCCAATCTGAGGGTAGCTTCAGCCTCACTGCCTACCATGATGCGCCATGTTTTGTCCGGGCTTTGCCTGGGAATCCTCACCGCGGTCGCCCAGAACGGGGACAAGCCCGGAGAGACCCAACGCGAAGTGGTTGCCGCGGACCGGATTCCAGCGGCTCCGGTACTGTCACCGGCCGACCAGATCCGTACCTTCCGCCTGCCGCCGGGATTCTCGGTGGAGGTCGTGGCGGCTGAACCGCTGGTGCACTCGCCGGTTGCCGTGGAGTTCGATCCCCAGGGGCGCTTGTGGGTGGTGGAAATGATCGGCTACATGCCCGATCAGGAGGCGCGCGGTGAAGCCAACCCGACCGGTTCCATCGTCATCCTCACGGACACCGATGGCGACGGCCGCATGGACACCCGCACGGTCTTCGCCGACCAACTTGTGATGCCACGCGCCATCCACCTGACCCACGGTGGGGCATTGATTGCCGAGCCCCCCAAATTGTGGTGGATGAAGGACACCAACGGGGACGGCAAAGCCGACGAAAAGATTCTGGTGGCCAGCGACTATGCCACGCAGAATGACCCGGTGCTGGGGCTCAAATCCAATCCCGAGCACGCCAGCAACGGCCTGCTGCGCAACGTCGACAACTGGATTTATTCGGCCAATCACACGGTCCGCTTTCGCAATACTGCGGGTCCACAAGCGGTGGGTTCAGCACCCACGTGGATCCGCGAAGAAACCGTGACCCGGGGTCAGTGGGGCATTAGCCACGACGATGTGGGCCGGCTGTTCTACAATTCCAACTCCGACCAAATTCGCGGCGACCTGCTGCCGGCGCATTACCTGTCCCGAAATCCGAACCTGAAGTCGGCCTCCGGGGTGAACGCCCAGTTGGCCAAGTCCCAACAAGTTTGGCCCTCGCGTGTGAATCCGGGCGTGAACCGCGGCTACCAGCCCAACACCCTCACGCCCGAAGGAAAGCTCGCCAGCTTCACGGCCGCCTGCGGCACGCTTGTGTACCGGGGCGACCAGTTTCCCGAGAATTTCCGCGGTGATGTGTTCCTGTGCGAACCGAGCGCGAACCTCATCCGCCGCAACAAACTGACCGAACAGGATGGGGTGATCACGGCGACCAACGCTTACGAATCCGATGAATTCCTGACTTCCACCGATGAGCGTTTCCGGCCGGTAAATTTGCAAAACGGTCCCGATGGAGCGCTCTATGTGGTGGACATGGCTCGGGGGCTCATCCAGCACCGCATCTACCTGACCAGTTATCTTCGCAAGCAAATCGAGTCGCGCGGTTTGCAGGCGCCGACCGATTTGGGGCGTATTTATCGCATCGTCCATTCCGGCAAGTTGCCGGATCGCAAGGCGCGGCTAACTGCAACGGCTTCGACCCGAGAGTTGGCAACCCGCCTCTCCAGCGCCAACGGTTTCTGGCGGGACACGGCTCAGCGCCTGTTGGTGGAGCACCCCACGGCCGATTCGGCTGAGGTGCTTCAGCAATTGGTGATTCAGCGAGACACCACGCCGGCGGTCGTTCGCCTTCAGGCACTCTGGACGCTTGAAGGGCAGGGGAAGGTGAGCTTGGAAACCCTTCTGTCGGTCCTCGACGATCCGGATTCTGGAGTTCGATCCGCGGCCTTCCGCATCACCGACAGTCTGCCCCCGGGTCCGGTGCGGGAAACGGCGGTTGAGCGCATGATCCAACGTGCTCCGTCCGTTCGAGGAGAGGCTCAGATTGCCCTGCTCTGTTCTCTGGGAAACATCGGCACGCCTGCGGCCGACGCGGCGATGCGATTCCTGCTCATGACCGGTCCGGCCACACCCTTGCGTCAGGACGCGGCGATCAGCGGACTCAAAGGACGTGAGTTGGCTTTCTTGGCTCAATTGCTGAGCGACGCGCAGTGCGGGCCTGACAAGCAGGACCATGCGCCTTTGGTGTCCAAGCTGGCCCGATGCATCGCGGCTTCGGGGCGCCCCACCGAAGTTGCGGCAGCGTTGAACCTGGCGGCCAAACTCAAGGAGAATGAGTGGCCTCTGCCAGCCTTGTTGGACGGATTCGCTGGCCTGGTTCCAGTGGCATCCAAGGGGGCTCCGGCTCCCAAGATCAAACAAACCGGATTGCCGGCAGAACCTGAGGGCCTGTCGGCGCTGCGTCGATCCACTCGGACCGAGATCGTTGAACGCATCCAGAAGATCGACTCGCTGTACTTTTGGCCCGGCAAGTCGGCCAGTGCCGACACGCTGGCTGCATCTCAGGTGCAGGCCTTGCCGCCGGCCGCCAAAGCGAGCTTCGAGCGCGGCCGTGAGATCTATCCCACCATTTGTGGTGCCTGCCATCAACCCCATGGCAACGGCCAGGAAGGCTTGGCTCCGCCGCTGGTCGACTCCGAGTGGGTCCTGGGATCGGATCAACGCCTGATCCGGGTGGTCCTGCATGGGTTGCGGGATGCGATCACCGTCAAGGGCGTTCGCTACGAATTGAACATGCCGGCGCTGGCCGAGGCTTTGGACGATGCCCAGATCGCCGACTCCTTGACCTACATCCGTCGCGAATGGGGCCACACCGCTGCGCCAGTATCCGCCGAGGCCGTCAAAGTCGTCCGGGCGCTCGAATCCAAGCGGGAAGATTCCTGGACCCAAGCCGAGTTGCAGAAGATTCCGTGAATCGGCCGAAAGTCCGGTTCTTGGAATACTCGGAGCCAGTCTGACCGTATCTTTGAAATCACTCAGAATTTCGCCTGTTTTTGAGGCGTCCAAATATTGCACAATGTGTGTTATATTCACTTTAGATTCCACGAAACACTGAGCGATATGCCGTTCGATTGAATCTTCCCCACCCAAGACCGATCGTGACCGCAGAGTGGATTAACCACGCTGGTTCCGGACATCCGGGATGATCTTCAGGACCTGAAGCCCGCCAACTGGGCTGCGCCCCGACTTCCGAGAATCAGCCCACTCACCCAGCTCGATCACATCCCGAGCAACATCGACGGATTGGCCCGGTCGTCGCCCAAGTGGAACCTGGGGAACGCCTTCAATGAAATGGTCAATGCAACCGTGAAGTCCTGAGGTCCGACGCGGTTCTCACGCAAGCGAAACCCAAGTCCAACCGTCCAGCTCCGGAGATCCCGGTAAATTTGGTATTGCTGCTCCTCAAGCGTGCCGTCGCGAGCCTCGAACTGATGAACGCCACGGACGGCCCAGTTCTCGTTCAATTTGGCGTGGAACCGACTGAAGATGAGGTTGTTGCCAGCGCCGTAGAGGGTCCAGTCATCACGTAAATACCGGTGGCCGATGCTCCAGTCAAACCACTCAGTCGGCGACCACGTAGCCCGATGGTTGGATTCCCGGAATTCGTGCGACACCGTGTTGAGCCGGGTTTCTGAGGTCAGCGTGAGCCAAGATCGCGGCGTGAAATCCACCTCGGAGTACATGTCCGAAAATCGGGTTTGGTCGGTGCGTTGCTGGATACGCCAATCGGTCAATAGCGACCAATTCAGGACATTCTCCACCTGCTCTTCCCGTTTCGTCTGAACCTTGTTGCGCAGCCCCAGGCGCACCGTGTTCTGGCTGTCCACCGAATCGATCTGTGTGTAATCCGGAAAATGAATTGGCAGCAGCTTCGGAGTAATGAGTTCCCGGTCAAACTGCGGCAACTCGGTGGGCGTCCGATTGGGCTCGGGCACGAACACGTAGCTGAATTGCGGCTCAGCAATATGCCGTGCGCCGTTCATGTCGAGCACTGTGCTCGAATACGTAGGCCAAACCCGCGACGCCTTGAATCCGACATCCACGCCCGTGTTGGCAACCCAGCGCTCCTGATCGCTGTTGATCGTATTGAGCCCTTCCGGATCACCGTAGTAAGTCGCGCGCGCACCCAGGCGAGGCGAGACATTCAACCACCCACCGACCGTATGTGGGGCCACGAGTTGGTGGTAGGTGTCACCTCGGAAAGCTGCATAGTTGGTGCCCCCAGCGAGAGCATCACGGTACCGAAGGTAGGCCAGCGAGCTGTCGCTCTCGTAATACACCGGCGTCACACCGATTTGTTGGCGCAATCCCCGCAGACGCACATCGGGCAACCGTTCCACGGTGCGGAAAAATTCGTTCACCTGGGCGTGCGCCAGAAAGTCGAGACTCCAATTGGAATTGAGCTGCGAGAATTCGACGAAGGTCTTGGGTTGCGGATCCGTCCGGAATTCGCCCTCGAAATAATCGCGCAAGACCATCGGGTCGCTTTGGCCGCGCAAGACACCCTTGAACTCGAATCCCGAATCGTTGGTGATGGAGTGCCTCAAATCGAAGCGGTACCGATCGGGATCAATGGGCCCGTTGAAAGAACTCAACTCAGGAGCCTGATCTTGGATGAAATAGAAACCTCCCCTGCCCTTGCCCAGATCACCCAAATCGTAATTGAGACGCGGCCCTCCACCGACGCCCCGGCGCTGACGATAATCCAAATCCACCATCGCTGTCAGATTGGTGCTGGCCAACCAATGATAGCTGCCGAGCACATAAGGCCCGTACAAACTGCGGTAGCCTGGGGTGATACTGAAGAAGTTCGGATGCCGGTCGGCCTTGCGGACATACCACGGGAAATACATCACCGGCACCTTGCCGACGTACAGCAGCGCGTCTTCAGCCGAGATGGTCTTGTCGCTGTTGATGCTCAGCGTCTTGGCCCGGATCTTGTAGCCTGGAGTGGCGGAATCGTCGGTGGTCACTTCGCCCCCAACAACCACCTGATTGGTGCCGCCCTGAGTCATCGAAAGCCGGTCGCCCCGAAGGAACAACGGCCCGGCACCGAAGCGGAAATTCCCGGCTTCCACCCGCTTCTGGTCGAAATCGAAACGCACTTTCTGCCCCCTCCATCGGATACGCTGTCCGGTTTCTCCGGCATACTCGACAACCACATCGCCTTCGGCCAGAGCCTCACCGGTATCCTGACTTAAGGTGACCGTCTGTGCGCTCACCGTGCTGCCCTTCCAATACACCACCACACCGTTCTTGGCCGAGGCCGTGCGGGCATCCGGACTCAATTCCACCTCACCCAAACCATCCCGCGACTCGATACGAATCGCGGATGGATCCGTGATGGCCGCCGCCGGAACCCCTTCCTTGGCCAAGGCCGTCAGCGTCCAGGCGATCAATGCGCCAGTGCGGGTAAGCTTCATGTCTGGAGTCAGGTTACCGTGGGAACGGGGACCGGGGCAATGCGCCAGCCGCACGATCCTGCAGGCAACACGGCAGTTCGCTGCCTCGCAAAGCTGACCAAATTCAACAAATCAGCACTTTTGGCCAACACAGCCGGGTTGGGTTGGGTTCGAATTCCTGAGCGCCCCAATGCCGCGGAAACAGCGACCCTGGAAGCAGCCATGAACAGGGATTCCACGACGCGCCGGTGCGATCGAAAACCGAGGCGGGTCGAGCCAGTGGAGTCGAGACGGCTACGCACCCTGCTGGGGGGGTGAATGATCAGAAAAAGGACCAGTCAGATCGACCTCGTATTGCTTTGAGTCTCGGCGGCGAGCGGCGGCATCCATTATCGTGTGGCGGATGGATGGATTCCTGCAGCAACTCCGGCAGCACTGGACGAACCGCTTTGGTGCCGGACCTCGGCACCTCGTGGTGGCGGTGTCCGGGGGGCTTGATTCCATGGTGTTGTTGCACAGCTTGGCTCGATTGCGGCGCAAGTTCCCCTGGGAATTGACCGTGGCCCATTGTCACCATGGTCTCCGCGGAGCCGATGCGGATGGGGATGAGGAATGGGTGCGGGCCGAGTCATTGGCCTTGGGGTTGCCGTGTGTCGTGGAACGAGTCCCGGTGAGGGCAACTGCCCAGGCTTCGCGCGAGTCGGTGGAAATGACAGCACGTCGTTTGCGCCACGCCTTCCTTGCCCGCACAGCGCTCTCCGTCTGTGGGTCAGGTTCCGTGGAAGTGGTCTTGGCCCATCATGCACAAGATCAGGCGGAGCTCATCCTCCTGCGATTGCTTCGCGGAGCCGGGTCCGAAGGTTTGGCCGGGATGAAGGAACAATCTCCATCTCCGGCAGACCGGCGGGTTACCCTGCTCCGGCCTTTCCTCGGCTTCGATCGGGCTACGCTGGAAACCTTTGCCCGCAAGCAGGGCATTCAGCATCGCGAGGACGCTTCGAACCGAGATTTGACCATTCCCCGGAATCGAGTCCGCCATCAATTGATTCCGGATTGGATGGCCCACCACAGCCCCGCCCTGCCCCGTGTCTTGGCGCGTATTGCCGACATCGCCGCGCAGGAGGCCGATTACCTCCGAGAGCAGGCACAACGTTGGCGGGATTCCGCCCATCCCGCTACTTGGGTATCCCTTCACGTCGCGCTGCAGCGAGCCATCCTGCGAATGGAGCTCCTCGAACAAGGACGCAATGCCGAGTTTGAGACGGTCGAGCGGTTACGATTGACCCGCGATGCAAGTCGAACTTCGAAAGCGGCCCATCCGGCTCCCAACGACGCGATGGCCTCCGGAATAGATGCCTCCCGATGTCATCAGACGGAACCTTCAGAAACGGTGTCGGTGGCTTTTCGCGGATTGAGAGGCCAGAGGGTCTTGCCCGATGGGAGCCTTTTTCTATGGAAACGCCTCAAGCGCACCCTGCCGTTCGGCCATGGTTGGGAACAACTCGATGCCGCAACCGTGCCGGAAACAGCGATACTCCGTCATCGCCAGCCCGGCGACCGATTCCAACGTCTGGGCCAGTCCAAGCCGGCTCGCCTCCAGAACCTCTTCATCAATCAACGAATCCCCGTGGCCGAACGCGCCCAGCGTTGGGTTCTCGAACTGGCCGGCGGAAGCCTTGCATGGGTTGAGGGATTTTCTGGAGGTGAACTCCACCGCTTGAATCCATCCACCTCGGAGATACTGGCCATCCAAATCCAGCGACCGTAGCGGTTCAGCCCACTTCCTGTTTCAAAACCCGCCGGGTCTCGCCGAACCCGCGTGCGGTTCCGCTACCACTGTTCTCGAAAATGGGTGTGTTCCACTGGGAACAACTCAGGCTCCGAAACTGTGGGAGCAGCAATGAAACCGTGGTAGCACCCCATCCAATAGGCGACCAACCAAGCACTGGGTTCCACCACGCCTCGGCCACCGCCTCCAGCATCGGCTTGCATGAGCCAAGGGTCCCAGCGCAAGGGCTCGGTTTACCTCGGTAAGAAGGTGCGAATCCCGCCTTTCAACGCGATATAACCGGTGGGTGTTTACAGATCCGTGCGATGGGAGTTCTGGTAGGATCCGACTCGAAGGTCCAATGGCTCCCCAGTGTGAACGGATCAAAACATCAACGCAGACAAGCCCGCAGCGGCAAGCCGACAATCCGGATGTCCGGCCGGTTGCCACTCGAGGAAGAACCACGTAGGATCATCTGATCCGATGGAAAAGTTGCTGCTCATTGATGACGAGGTGGACGTCCAATACTCCTTCCGCCGGATCTTTGACGCCTCAGACATTGAGCTTCATACCGCTTCCAGCGGTGAGGAAGGACTGCGGCTCATCCCCAAGGTGAAGCCGGATCTGGTGCTCAGTGACATCCGCATGGCTGGCCTCAACGGATTGGAAACCCTGCGGCGTATCCGTCAGTTGGATCCGCAGCTGCCCGTCATCCTCATGACCGCCTACGGCACGACGCAGACCGCGATCGAGGCCATGAAGCTCGGGGCCTACGATTACTTGCTCAAGCCCTTCGATGTTCCTCGCCTCAAGCAGTTGGTGGCCAACGCGTTGAAGGCAGCTCGCGATACGCGCCAAACCGTCGCTCTTCGGCCGCAGTTGGAGCAGCAAGACTATGAGTTGGGCGTCATCGGGCGCAGCGCACCGATGCAGGAAGTCTTCAAACTGATTGGACAATTGGCTGCTTCCGACGCCACAGCGCTGATTACGGGTGAAAGCGGAACAGGCAAAGAATTGGTAGCTCGTTCTATTTTCCAGAATAGCCGGCGGGCCAAGGAACCCTTCATGGCCATCAATTGCGCGGCCATTCCGGAGAACCTCCTGGAAAGCGAACTCTTCGGTCATGAGAAGGGCGCCTTCACAGGGGCCACCGCGCAACGGCCGGGGCGCTTCGAGCAATGCCACCGTGGAACGCTGTTCCTCGACGAGATCGGCGATATGCCGCCGGCGACGCAGACCAAAATCCTACGAGTCCTCCAAAACGGCACCTTCGAACGGGTCGGCGGCAACACGACCCTGCAAGTCGATGTGCGCATCATCGCGGCCACCAATAAGCCGCTCGAAGAGGCCGTGGCCCGCAAGGAGTTTCGGGAAGACCTCTTCTACCGACTCAACGTGGTCCGCGTCCACATGCCGCCCCTGCGGGAGCGTCAGGGCGACATCCGTCTGCTGGTGGATTTCTTCCTGCGCAAGATTAGCGGTACGGGTGCGGGTTCCAAGACCATCGGCGAGAAAACCCTCGCGGTGTTGGAGTCGTACCACTGGCCCGGCAATGTTCGCGAGTTGGAGAATGTCTTGAGGAGGGCCGTTGTCGTATCGAAGGGGCCTGCCCTGCTCGAGAGCGATCTTCCTGCCGAAATCCTCCAACCCACGCAGACGTTCCGTCCGGCCACCAACGCAGCCATACCCGCGCCGGTTGGCAACACACCGCCGGTCTCGACGAAAACAACCAGCCCGGCCACCGAACCCGCACCGACTGCTCCAGAAACGACTCTCACCGATCCCGCCATCACCGGAGACATCCGTCCCTTGGCCCTTCAACTCTTCCGCTGGGCTCGTCTCCAAAGTGGCATCAAAGTGCTGCCGGCTGTGGAACGGGAACTCGTGATCGAGGCGCTGAAGGAAACCCAAGGCAATCAAGTGAAGGCGGCCAAATTGTTGGGAATCACCCGTGCCACCCTACGCAAACGGGTCGACAAGTTTGGTATTCGCCGAGAACTCAGCGTGAGTTGACGTCCTCCAGCGGCATCGACGCTGCTCAGCGGGTGGCGGGACATCGTTCGTTTCAGTCCTGAACCTCGTCCAACCGGTGCGTCACTCAGCGCCAAAACCCTGATGTAGAAGGCTCTTCAAACAATGAAGGAGTGACCCCTTTTGTGTAAAAGTGCGGGACTGACCCCGATGGGATCAGAGGGGGTGCCGGCCCTCGTCGGCGTCGATGTAGTCGACGAAGGTGGTGATGTCGTTCCGGTGGGCGAAGCCCGACTGCTCCTTGCGCAGCGCCAAGCGGGCCCGCAGCTCCGGATCGTCTTCGGAACCATACTGGAGCAACCACTGGTTGAAGGCCAGTTGCTCGGCCGGCCGCCGGACATGGCTTCGAACCCAATCCGCCACCTGCCCATCGGTGATCGTGTGGCGCACCACCTCAATGAAGGCATCAGCATCAAGACCAGCCGCAGTCAACCACTGCGCATCGAAGCCTCGCTTGGCGAAGTTCTGCTGGTAATCGGAATGCAGGCGACCGGCCAGCGAGAGTCGCACCTTGTCCAAGAACCGAGGCAGGTAAAGCCATCCGGACATGGTTTCCCGAGGACTGCGGGGGTGGATCACATCGTTCATATTTCGGGAATTTCTATCAAGATTCACCAACGCTGCACTTATGGCTCACCCAAGAGCTTCTCGACTTTGCTGGCCAAGTCGTTGCGGGCTTCGAGATCCCTCAAATTCCCCTGCTTGTCCACCAACCACATGGCCGGAATGCTGCGGATTCCAAATTCGGTTCCGATCTTGTTCTTCCAACCCGCTCCATCGAAAAACTGGGGCCAGTTCATCTTGTGCTTGGTGGTGAAGGCCTTCAGCGCATCCGCTTCTTCGTCGAAACTGATGCCAACGATCTCGAACCCTTTCGGGTGCAACCGCTCGTAGGCGGCCACCACGTTGGGCACCTCGGCGACGCAGGGTCCACACCAAGTGGCCCAGAAATCGATGAGCACCACTTTTCCCTTCATCTGAGCCAAGTCGACCTTGCGACCGTCGGTCGCCGTGAAGGCGATGCCCACAGGTTTGCCCATGCGTTCTTGGGTCTTTTGGATCCCTTCAGCCATGGCCCGAATTTGTGCGGGTACGTTGTCCGCCTTCAGGATCTTGGTGATGAGTTCCTTGGATTTTTCACCACCGCGCAATTGGGCGATTTCCATGTAGGCACCATAGATCTCTCCGCGGCCTGGGAACTCCTTCTCCAGATCGTTCAGGCTCTTTTCAAAGTCGATGAGCACGGACTCCATCCCTTGGGACTGGAGCTTACGGGCCTTGGCCACGGCCTCTTGCATCTTGGCACCCAAGGCGGCGGCGGCTGCCTCTTCTTTTGCCTTCAACGGGTCGGGTCCGAGCGCCTGCAACTCAGCGGCTTTGTCCTCGTTCCCCAACCCCACGGAAGCCTCCAGCAGTTCCCGGTACAACCGACGCGCTTCGCTGGCTTTCGGATGATCCTTGAAGCGTTCAAAAAACTCGCGGGCCTTGTCGGCGGCAATGCCGGAACCGGTGGCCTTCTGCTTGCGGAAAGCCTTCACCTCGTCGGAGGTCGGCTGACGCCCTTTCCATTCCGGGGGCGGCCCCGGAGGTTTCCCGTCTGCCTCCACCAAAGCCCACGCCTTTTCAGCATCATCCGGCAACAAACGAGGCGAGGACTTCACCACCACTGCGTCACTCTTGGAGGGAGGGTTTGCCGCGGACTCCGCAGCATGGATTCCGCCGAAGGACAGGGCCGCGGCCACCATCCCGATTGCCAATCGATTCATGGGTGACAAACCTGAAGAGCAAGGATCGGATTGCCAGTGGAAATTTCCCCCGGCCCCGGGAGTGACTCCAGAGCCGGAGGACGATGTCGCTATCAGCGCTGGGTGTAGTACTTCTTGGTGTACTCTTGAACCATGCGCCAAGTGCTGTATTCGGCAGCCAGTGTCGACCAAGACTCGCGGATCTTTGAAATCCACAAGCGGGGCACCCCATCTCCATCCCGGTTGAAGAAGGTGGGAATGACATCCCGAGTCAGGACATTGTAGAGGTTCTCGCTGTCCACACGGTCTTGTTCATGGACGTCCTCGGGATGGGAATCAGGCCCGATAGCGAAGCCGTTGGATCCGTTGTACCCCTCGCGCCACCAACCATCCATGATGCTCATGTTGAGGCATCCGTGTGCAGTGGTCTTCATGCCGCTGGTGCCACTGGCCTCGAGCGGACGGCGCGGATTGTTGAGCCACACATCGCAGCCTGAGACCATCTGACGGGCCACGTGGATGTCGTAGTTTTCGATGAATACCAGGTGCCCCTTGAGTTCGCTGAATTTCGAGAGGTGGATCACCTTTTGGATGAAGGCCTTGCCATGGTCGTCGCGCGGATGAGCTTTGCCAGCGAAGACAAATTGGATGGGGTGGCCGGAGTCCTTGACCATTTTCACCACTGCCTCGAAGTGGTCGAAAATCAGCGGGGCCCGCTTGTAGGTCGCAAAGCGCCGAGCAAACCCGATCGTCAGAGCATCGGGGTTGAGGAAGGAGTCAAACGTGATGAAGTCTCCATGGTGGAATGTGCCGCCCTGCAGGAGCAATCGACGACGCGCAAACTCGACCAACTCGCGGCGCAGACGGTACCGCATAGACCAAATTTCTTCGTCCGAAACGACCTTGGGATCGGCCAGTTTATTCCAAAATTCCGGGGAATTGGCATCCGCAAACCAGTCCACCTCGGATTTCGTGGGATACAGTTCGAAAAACTTCCGCTGCCACACCTTGCGGACCGTTCCCTTCATCCAGCCGACCAGGTGAATGCCGTTGGTCACATGGCCGATGGGTACTTGGTCCGGATGCTTGGCTCCGTAGAGCTCCATCCACATTTCACGACTGACAGCTCCATGGAGTTCACTCACGCCATTGGCGGCGCGCGAATACTTCAGCGCCAAAACCGTCATGCAGAACGGTTCGGACACATTGTCCGCCACCACACGACCCAGATTCATTAACGCTTCATGGCTGAGCTGCAAGTCGGTGGTGAAGGGATGTCCGGCGTAGCCCATCAAATCGCTGCTGAAGCGGTCGTGACCCGCCTCCACCGGGGTGTGGGTCGTGAAGAGGCACTCCTTGCGAGTTTCAACCCCGGCTTCGGTGTAATTCTTGCCTGCAGCCATCTTCTCGCGCATGAGCTCCAGAGTCAGGAATGCCGCATGGCCTTCATTCATGTGGAAGGTGGACGGCTTGACGCCCAGCGCCCTCAGGAGGCGCACACCGCCGACGCCCAACAGGATTTCCTGCATGATGCGCGTGGTGCTGTCGCCGCCATAAACCCGCAATGTGAGATCGCGGTACATGGGCTCATTCTCGGGCCGATTGGTGTCGAGCAAGTAGACGGGCACCCGACCGATATTCACGCGCCAGGCCTGGAAGCGGACCGTCGTGGCAGCGATCTTCACTGAGCAGACGATCGGTTCACCCCGGGCATCCAAAACCGGTTCCAAAGGCAGGTTGGCCGGATTGAGCTGGGTGTAGAACTCGGTTTGCCAGTTCTCATGGTTGACCGCCTGCTGGAAATATCCTTCGCGGTAGAAGAGGGAGATCCCGACGAAGCCGAGACCCAGATCGCTGGCCGATTTCGCGTGATCACCCGCCAAGGCACCCAGACCGCCGGCGGCGATGGGCAAGGTCTCATGGAAGGCGAACTCCGCAGAGAAGTAAGCGACCGGATTGGCTGCCAAGGCAGGCGCATTTTGCGCTCCCCAGGTGGCGGCGTCGGACAGGTAGGCATCAAACCGGTTCAATACCGATCGGACCCGATCCGCGAAGCCTGGCTCCTGAAGTCGAACACGCAATTCGTAAGGGGAAACTTCCCGCAAGATGGCCACCGCGTTGTGATAGAGATTTTGCCAGCCGCGAGGAGACAGCTCGTGAAAGACTTCCTGAGCCTGTTGGTCCCAACTCCACCAGAGGTTCCGGGCGAGTCGGTTGAGTCCAGCGGCGAGTTCGGTCAATTCAGCAGGATGGATCGGATTCATGGATAGTCGATGGGTTGAACGACAGTTCACCTGTCGGTTGCCGGGTCAGCTTAGGTACGATGCTCCGGTTTTCCAAAAATGGGAACCCTGAAAGATGAAAAGGGTGTTCTCGAATTCGAGAACACCCTGCGTCACCGCCGTCGAAGGGACGACCTATCCGGCGAGATACTGGGCCGCCTGCGCAGCGGTCGTGCCCTCGTGGACCAGGGACATCAGAGCCCGGGTCATGCCGGCTGGGTTGGCGTGCTGGATGATATTGCGGCCGTACACGATGCCCGATGCGCCCTGGGCGATGAGTTGTTCGGTGCGCTGGAGGATCTCGGTGTCGGAGGCCTTGCCCCCGCCGCGGACGAGCACCGGAATGCCCCCGGCGATTTGCACCACGCGGTGATACACCGACACGTCATCGGTGGGGTCGGCCTTGATGATGTCGGCCCCGAGTTCCACGGCCTGACGCACCAAGGGCAGGATCTTCTGGAGATCACCATCGACCATGTACCCGCCGGCCTTGGCGTTGGGCTGGAATACCAGAGGCTCGATCATCAGCGGCATGGCGTACCGGTCGCACTCGGGCTTGATGCGCAGGATGTTCTGAATGCACTGGTCGGTGACCTCGGGCTGACCGGGAATCCGGAAGAGGTTCACCACCACGCACGTGGCATCGAGGCGCAGAGCCTGTTCGACCGGAGCGTCGATCATGCGGCTGAAGAGGCTGCGCGGAAGGTCTTGGCCGTAGACGTTAGCCACATCGGTGCGCAGGACCAACGCGGGCTTCTCCTTGCCGGGCAGCGCCTGAAGGTGCCGGGCCTGTCCCACGGTCAATTGGACCGCATCGGGTGCTGCGGTGACCACGGTCTGCACCGCCTTACCCAAGTCTTCGATGCCGCTGAGGAACCCGTATTCGTTGAAGAAACCATGGTCCATCGCCACATCGAAGCAACGGTTGGACTTGGCGTTAAACAGCCGATTGAGCCGGTAGGATTTCATGAACGCGCTGAGAATCACCCGCAGAGGCCTTGGTCGCCAATCTCGAAAGATTGGAGAAACAACGGACCCCTCTGTTCAGTCGCGGCGTTTTCGCCCACAGTCGTCCGCGTGTTCGAACTCCTCTCCAAGGATCCTTCCTCCCGGGCCCGGTTGGGCCGCCTACACACGGCGCATGGCGTCGTCGAAACGCCTGTGTTCATGCCCGTGGGCACCCAGGCCAGCGTCAAGGCCCTGGACAACCGCGAGCTGTTGGAGATGGGTACCCAAATCCTCCTCGGCAACACCTACCACCTGTCGATCCGCCCGGGCATGGACATCATCCGCAAGGCCGGCGGTCTGCACCGGTTCATGAATTGGTCGGGACCGATCCTGACTGACTCCGGTGGGTTTCAGGTTTTCTCGTTGGGCAAGATCCGCAAGATCCGGGATCACGGAGTGGAGTTCCGGAGCCATCTGGATGGTTCCCCGATTTTCCTCGGGCCCAAGGAGAGTATGGAAATCCAGCGTACGCTGGGTTCGGACATCGCGATGGTGTTTGACGAGTGCCCGCCGCACACCGCCGACCGCGACGAGGTGAACCGCGCCGTGAAGCGCACCCTCCGATGGGCCGCCGAGTGCAAGGCCCAACCGCGCGCCGAGGGCCAGTTGGTTTTCGGAATCGTCCAGGGCACCCACCATGCCGACTTGCGCAAGAAATGCGCCGAAGCGCTCGTGGAGATGGACTTTGACGGTTATGCCATTGGTGGCGTGAGTGTCGGTGAGCCGGAGCCCGAGATGATGCACGCGGTGGAGATCTCCGAACCGCACCTACCAGAAAACAAGGCCCGCTACGCCATGGGCCTCGGAACTCCAGCGCAGCTCATCGAACTGGTGGCCCGCGGCGTGGACATGTTCGACTGCGTCCTGCCAACCCGTGTTGCCCGCAATGGAACGGCGTTCACTTCAAAAGGCACCTTCGCCATCAAGGGCGGAGCTGTGAAGGCCGACTTTGACCCCATCGAGCCGGGTTGCGAATGCTTCGCGTGCCGTCATCACACCCGGGCCTACATCCGTCACTTGCTCAATGTGAACGAGATCTTGGGCCTGCGGTTGGTCAGCATCCACAACAGCCACTTTTTCCTGAAGGTCATGGCCGATGTGCGGATGCACCTGCGGAGCGGCACTTTCGGCGAATTCCGCCGCCAGTTCATCGCCAACTACGTTCCGACGGAAAAAGTCCGCGCGGATCGGATGGCGCATCAAGCCAACAAGGCTAAGCTGACCAGTTCATTGCCCACGCCAGACACGGCTCAGGAGTAGGCACTTGCCAGGGGGCAAGTATCTTACAGAACAGCGGGAGGGCATGACTGGCAAGTCGTCCACCGTCCATCCGGGCCAATTGCGCGGCTTGCGTCGCCCGAAAGACTGCGGCTTGATCCATCTCATTCTCCCGATGATGTCCCTGTTCCAATGGTTGAGGCGAGGCCTGCTCCTGTGGGTCCTGAGTGGTTGCTGCCTTGCGCCTGCGGTGGCCGCACTCGAGTCGCAGCCTGACCGGGCCTCCAATCACTGGTCTTTTCAGAAGTTGGTTCGTCCGAAGGTGCCTGCCGGAGCGCATCCCGTGGACGCGTTTGTGCAGTCGGCCTTGAAACCTCAAGGATTGAACCCCAACCCACCGGCCTCCCCAGGGGATTTGATCCGTCGCATCCATTTGGATCTGACAGGCCTTCCGCCGGAACCGCAGGTCGTGGCGGACTTTGAACGAGATCCCTCCCTACCCCGTTATCAAGAGTGGGTGGAGCGCCTTCTGGCGTCACCGCAGTATGGGGAACGCTGGGCACGTCACTGGTTGGACGTGGTTCGCTACACCGAAAGCCAGGGCTTTGAATACGACCGCCCCCGAGACCACGCGTGGCATTACCGCGATTACGTCATTCGCAGCTTCAATGCAGATGTGCCGTATGACCGTTTCATGCGGGAACAAGTGGCCGGTGACGTGCTGGAACCGCTGACCTCGGAAGGAATCATCGCTTCGAGCATGCTCGTTTCGGGACCTTGGGATCAGGCTGGCAATGCCCAGGCCAACGCCACGCAACGAGCCATCACCCGGGAAGAGGAAATGGACGATTTGGTGAGTGTCGTCGGACAAACCTTTCTCGGGCTGACGGTGAATTGTGCCCGATGCCACGATCACAAGTTCGATCCCATCCCGATCGACGACTACTACCGGGTCAAGGCCGTGTTCGATGGCGTCCGCCATGGGGATCGTTCCATTGAAGGCGCTGAGGACGTGCGCCTGCGTGAACAACGCAAAGAACAATGGCGCCGGGACATGGATGCTCAGGCCCGGGCCATCGCGGCTATCGAAGCCAAGGGAGCGATCCGCGTCCCTCGCCGATCAACCCAAGGGCCTCTCGCGCCCCTGCCCCGCTTCCAATGGAATTTCGAAAAACTGGAAAACGCCGAAATTTCCGGAGACTTGCGCGGCGAAGCCAAAGTAACCGGCGGCATCTTGGAACTCCCCAAACCGGGGGCCTATTTTCAATCGATGCCCCTCACCCGAGACATTCGAGAAAAAACCCTCTCCGTATGGGTCCGCCTTTCTGATCTCCAGCAAAGCGGTGGTGCGGCCATTTCGCTCGAGAAGTCCAACGGACAGGTCTTCGATGGTATTGTTTTCGGAGAGCGGCAGCCCCGGAAATGGATGGCCGGCAGCGAAGGGTTTCAACGAACCCGGGATTTGCAGGCTCCGGAAGAATCCGAGGCCCTGAGTGGTTGGGTGCACCTCGCCGCCGTTTATTCCGCGGATCGCAAGGTGGCCCTGTACCGGAACGGTCGGCCCTACGGAGAGGCCTACGAAGCCCCCGCGCTGGTGACATTCCTTGCGGGTGATGCCCGGGTGGTCATTGGCCGGCGTCACGAAGGGGGCGGTAAGCCTTGGCTGACCGGGGCCATCCGTCAGGCAGCCCTCTTCGATCGGGCCCTCTCGGCGCTGGAGATCGAAACGGTGTTTCAAAAGACTGGAGGAGGTCCTTCGCTTTCGGAAGTTCTGGCCCGCTTGACTCCGCACGAGTCGCAAGACCGAGAGAACGCACGAAAACGTCTTCAAGAAGCCCAGCGCCGGCTGCAATTGGAAGATCAACCACTGGGTCAAGTCTATGCCGGACGCCGCGAGCAACCGGCCCCAACTCGGATTCTGCGCCGCGGCGATGTGAAGTCCCCAACTGATACGGTCAGCCCCTCAGGACTGTCGGCCTTGAGCTCTCTTCCCGGGAATCTGGGATTGGCCCCGGATGCACCCGAGGCCGATCGTCGTCGCCGCTTTGCCGATTGGTTGGCTGATCCCCGCAATCCGCTGCCTGCCCGTGTCTTGGTGAATCGGATCTGGGGATTTCATTTTGGCCAGGGACTGGTCAGCACACCCAGCGATTTAGGCCGGAGCGGATCCAAGCCCAGCCATCCGGAACTCCTCGACTGGTTGGCGAGCGAATTCATCGCGCAAGGTTGGAGCATCAAGGCCCTGCACCGAATCATCGTTTCCTCTGAAACCTACCGGCAGTCGTCCGAAGCGCGCAGTGACGCCTTGGCAGTCGATGCCGACGCGGTGTTCCTGTGGCGCTTCCCTCCACGCCGTTTGGAAGGCGAGGTCATCCGGGACGCCATGCTGGCAATCAGTGGTCAACTGAACTTCCAGACCGGAGGCCCCAGTTTTCGTCCGTTCACCACCAGCGAGTACGGCGCCACTTTCTACCATCTGGTGGACCGTGGCACACCGGAGTTCAATCGTCGCACGGTCTACCGGATGAACATCAATTCCGGAAAGGAACCGCTTCTCGACGCCTTGGATTGCCCGGATCCGTCGGTGCGAACACCGCGTCGAGGGGTGACCACGACACCCCTCCAAGCTTTGGGATTGATGAACAGCAGCTTTGTGCAACGGCAGGCCGATCATTTAGCCCAGCGAGCGTTGTCCTTGTGCGCCCAAGACCAGGACCGGGCGATCACGTGCATCTGGAGGATGGCACTGGGACGCAATCCCAACTCCGGCGAGTTCCAGATGGCCCAGAAGGCCGTGCGCGAACGAGGGATGCCCCATGTCGCCTGGGCACTGTTGAACACCACCGAGTTTGTCTATGTCCGCTGACGCCACTCTCCTCAACCGTCGCCATTTCCTTTCCAGCAGCGTGGGAGGACTCGGCAACATCGCGCTGGCCTGGTTGATGGCTCGGGATCGCGCGTTCGCTGCGGGGTCTGGTACTGCGTCGGGCATGGCCTCACTCGGTGGGCAGTTGCACCACCGGCCCCGCGCCAAGCGCATTGTCCAAGTGTTTTGCTGCGGTGGGGTGAGCCACCTCGACACCTTCGACTACAAACCCGAACTGGAGCGCCTCAACGGCACCGAAATGAAAGGACGCGGCGAGAATCTGGGCTTTTTTGGTCAGCCCGGTCGGCTGATGAAGAGTGTTTATCCGTTCCGGCAACACGGGCAAAGCGGCGCTTGGGTGAGTGATTTGTTGCCGCATCTGGCCGGCTGCGTGGATGACTTGTGCTTCATCCATTCGATGTTCGCCAAGAGCAATAACCACACCCCAGCTACGTTCCAGATGAACAGCGGCTTCACGCTGAACGGGTTTCCGTGCATGGGGGCTTGGCTGAGCTACGGCTTGGGTACGGAGAACGAGAACCTGCCGGCCTTCGTGGTGCTGCCCGACCCTCGGGGGCTCCCGGCCGGTGGATCCATCAACTGGACCTCGGGTTTCCTGCCAGCCAATCACCAAGGTGTCCCCTTTCGCACACAGTCCAAGGAGCCGGTGGTCGACCTCGAGACCCCCGCGTCTGTTTCCGCCGATGCCCGCTCCGCCGACTTGCAAATGCTCAACCAAATCAATGGTGACTTCGCTTCGGCCCATCCGGGCGACCGAGCCTTTGCTGCTCGGTTGCGTTCCTATGAGCTGGCCGCGCGGATGCAGGTGAGCATTCCTGAGGCCACCCAACTGACCGGCGAAAGCGAGACCATCCGTCGCCTGTATGGCCTCGATGATCCGGCCAACAAGGGGTTCGCCCGCAACTGCCTCATGGCGCGCCGCCTGTTGGAACGCGGAGTGCGCTTTGTCCAAATCATCAACGGCGGAGCCTTCGGTAGCCCCCGCATCAATTGGGACGGCCACGAAAACCTCCGGGAAAACCACGACACCCAGGCCGCGACCATGGACCGCCCGGTGGCGGCGCTCATCCAGGACCTCAAGCAGCGCGGAATGCTCGAAGACACCCTCTTTGTCTGGTCCACCGAGTTTGGACGCAGCCCGTCGACTCAGGGCATCAATGCCTCAGGCCGCGATCATCACCCAAGCGTCTTCACCACCTTCCTCGCCGGTGCCGGGATCCGACCCGGACACCACTACGGCACTTCCGATGAGATCGGTTACTCGGTGGGCGAAAATCGGGTCACCATCCCGGATTTCCACGCCACGATCCTCCACCTGTTGGGTGTCGACCATGAGAAGCTCACCTTCTATCACAACGGCATCAATCGACGCCTGACCGATGTCCACGGTGAGGTGATTCGCGGCGTGATGGCCTGATCGCTGGTGCGATCCGATTTTACTGCGTGGTTGGGCGGGCTGTTTGCTTTTCCGACAACCCTTTCGAATCGATGTGTGCCGTGCGCCGGATCTCGTTGTCACCCGTCGATACGTCCGCTGAAGATTCTCCCAAGGTTGACTTCAGGGCTTCTGCCCCTTTTGCTCCGCGCGTCCTTTTTTCGAACGCCATGGCCACCATCACCATTCTACCCGCCCAGAAATCCGCCGAGGTCCCCGATGGAGAGTTGCTGGTCGAGGCCGGCGAATTGGCCGGAGTGGAAATGGAAGCCGGTTGTTTCAACTGTTCCTGCGGCACGTGCGCGGCGGAAGTGGTTTCCGGTATGGAGAACCTCTCGCCACCCACCGACGAGGAATTGGATGTGCTCGATCAGTGGAACAAAGACCCGGAGCGTTTCCGCCTGACTTGCTGCGTCCGCTTGCTCCAAGGGCAATGCACCTTGCGGGCGGGTCATTGAGGGTCATCGCCTTCGGTTTTGAGAGGGTGGAAACCCACCAATCGGCGGTTGCCGCTGGCCGACGGCTCCATCCAGACTGTTCGACATCATGAGGTCCGGTTCCCCGCTATTGGTCATCTTCCTGACGGTCTTCATTGACCTGATCGGGTTCGGCATTTGTCTGCCACTGCTGCCCAAGTACGCCGAACGCTACGGCGCACAAGGTTGGAAAATCGGTGCGGCCATGGGGGTCTATTCGCTCATGCAATTGGTCTTCGCTCCGTGGTGGGGGCAATTGAGCGACCGCATTGGCCGTCGCCCCGTACTACTGGTCAGCAATTTTGGCTCCATTGTCGCGTACGGACTCTTCGGATTGTCTGCTCAATTCGTCGGCGAAACCGGGTTTTGGATCCTCGTGGGTTCCCGGGTCTTTGCCGGTATTTGCGGAGCCAACCTATCCGTGGCTTCGGCCTTCATCGCCGACGTCACCACTCCGGAAAAGCGATCCAAAGGCATGGGGCTCATCGGCATGGCCTTCGGCTTGGGTTTCATCCTGGGCCCGGTCCTCGGATCGCAAGCCTTCAAACACTTCGGTCTCGCCGGTCCCGGCGTCGTGGCTGCGGTGATTTGCGCCATCAACTTCGTCCTCGGCTGCATCATCCTGCCCGAAACGCGAAAAAAGGATGCTGCGCCACCCGTTCGCCGTCCCCGTTTCGAGCAAATCCGCCATGTGCTGGCCATGAAGGAGGTTGGATTCCTCATCGGCATTTACTTTCTCGGCACCTTTGCCTTCACGGCCTTCGAATCGACCCTCCCCCTGCTGCTGGATGCCAAACTGAAGTTTGACGAAGAGCACGTCGGCTATGTCTTCGCGTTCTGCGGCATCATGGCTGCCATGGTTCAAGGCGGTGGTATCGGACGTCTGGTGAAATCCTTCGGCGAGCGGCGCCTCATCGGGGCGAGTCTCATCGTGGTGGCCATCAGCCTCGTGCTCATGCCCTTGGCCAATACCTTGGCCACACTGCTCGGTGCCCTGGCCGTGTTCGCCATCGGTTCTGGAATCAACCGTGCTCCAACCATGGGTTTGATCTCACAACTCAGCCCAGCCGATGAACAGGGAACCACGCTCGGCGTTGCGCAAAGTGCCGGCACCCTCGCCCGTGTGCTCGGGCCCACCGTGGCCACGACCCTCTACGATCTTTGGCTGCCCGCACCGTATTTGGCCTGTGCCACCATCGCCCTCTTGGCCGGACTGCTTGCCGCGTTGCGCTTGATGGGTTCCACTGCGAAATCCCCATCGGCATGAAACCTCTTTTCCTCAGCCTCCTGACCGCGAGTTCTCTTCTGGCCGCGGACAAAAATTGGCCCGAATTCCGAGGGCCTCGTGGCGATGGTGTCAGCACCGCGGCGAAGCTTCCGCTGAAGTGGTCCGAGCAACAGAACGTCGCTTGGAAGACCGAGATCCATGACAAAGGATGGTCCTCCCCGGTGATTTGGGGCGACCAAGTTTGGGTGACCACGGCGAACGACGGCGGCCGTCGTCTCTACGCGGTGTGCCTCGACCGAAACTCGGGCAAAGTGATCCACGACCTGCTGGTCTTCGAGGCCGATCAACCGGATCTCTGGAAGCGGTACAACAGCTACGCATCCCCCACCCCGGTCATCGAAAAGGGCCGGATTTATTTGTCGTTTGGCGAGGCGGGCACGGCTTGTCTGGACACGCGCACGGGCAAAAAGCTGTGGGAGCGGCGTGACCTGAAGTGCAACCACTTCCGTGGCGCGGGTTCTTCTCCGATCCTGCATCAGGGCCTCCTGTATTTGAATTTCGACGGCAGCGACCGGCAATTCATGGTGGCATTGGATGCCAAGACCGGAGCCACGCGTTGGCAGAAGGACCGCTCCGTCGACTACAAGGATTTGGGAGCCAACGGAAAACCCGAAGCCGACGGCGACATGCGCAAGGCCTTTGCCACCTGCGCGGTCACCACCGTCGACGGCATTCCCCACCTCGTCACCCAGGGTGCCAAAGCTGTCTACGGCTTGGACGCCCGTGATGGCCGAGAACTCTGGCGAGTAGAAGAACGCACCAGTCACTCCGCCGGAACGCGTCCGGCCATCGGTCATGGCCTGGTGTTTGTTCCCAGCGGTTGGTCTCAGGGGCAGACCTTGGCTATCCGGCCCCACAGCGCCGGCACTGTGCTCGACGCCAATGTTGAACCCGCTCCCGCTGGAGGCGTTCAACTCGCTTGGAAGTCCAAACGCGGCACTCCCAAAAAACCCTCGCTCACCTTGGTGGGTGATCTCCTCTTTGGAGTGGAAGATGGCGGTGTGGCCAATTGCTGGGAAGCCACCACCGGAAAGTTGGTTTGGAGCGAGCGCTTGGGAGGCAACTATTCAGCCTCTCCATTGGCCACTCAGGATCGATTGTACTGCTTCAGTGAAAGCGGAACGGCGGTCGTGATCGCCGCGGACCGGACTTTCCGTCGTTTGGCCGACAATCAGCTCGACGGGGGATGCATGGCCTCACCCGCTGCGGCTGGGGAGGCCCTCTGGGTGCGCACGCAAACCCACCTCTATCGCATCGAAGATCGTCATTGAGCGTGTCGGGTTTGGGAGTCTGAGGCACTCGGAGATTTACCTATGCATGGGATGTTTTGAATCCATGAATAGAATTCTTAGACCTCAACACAACTCGGTGGTTCTCCTCGCCGGAGTCCGGGTGTAATCGTAACACGTGCTGAGCGCTTACGACCCGAGCGGCTACTTCGACGAGATGTCCCCGCAAACCGGAAGCTTCCGGAAACCCTACGAAACCTTTGCACAGCGCTTTCAGCAAATCACCCGGGATGATTTCGATGATCGCCGTCGCGCTGTGGACACGGCCTTTCTTCGGCAAGGCATCACCTTCAACGTCTACGGCGATTCGGCCGGTACCGAGAAGATTTTCCCGTTCGATCTCATGCCGCGGATCATTTCCGCCAAGGAGTGGGAATACTTGGAGCGCGGACTCATCCAACGCATCACTGCGTTGAACCTGTTCCTCCACGACATTTACCACGAACAGCGCATCCTGAAGGACGGAGTCGTCCCGTCCTACTTCGTTCTATCGGCCAAGCACTTCCGAAGGGAATTCGTCAATTTCAGCGTCCCCAAAGACATTTACATCCACATCTGCGGATCGGACCTGATTCGCGGTGGAGACGGACAATGGATGGTACTGGAAGACAACGGACGTTGCCCCTCGGGCGTCAGCTATGTGCTGGAAAACCGACGCGCCATGAAGCGCACGTTCCCCGCCATGTTCGAGAGCGTGGGTGTGAGGCCGGTGGATCAGTACCCGCAGGAGTTGCTCAAGATGCTGCAGCACATCGCTCCTGGCGGTGTCGCAGATCCGACCGTGGTGCTGCTCACGCCGGGGGCTTACAACTCGGCTTATTTCGAGCACACCTACTTGGCCCGGGAAATGGGCATCGAAATCGTCGAGGGTCGCGACTTGGTGGTGCGCAACGCCCGGGTGTACATGCGGACGACCAAGGGGTTGCAACCGGTGCATGTCATCTACCGACGCGTGGACGACGACTTCATCGATCCCACCGTGTTCCGACGGGATTCCATGCTGGGAGTCCCGGGTTTGGTTCACGCCTATCGATCTGGCAATGTTTCGCTGGCCAATTCCATTGGCACCGGAATCGCCGACGACAAGGTCATGTATTACTTCGTTCCGAAGATGATCAAATACTACCTCGACCAAGATCCGATCATCCCCAACGTGCCGACCTACCTGGCCAGCGAAGAGGCCGACCGCAAGTACATGCTCGAGAATCTCGACAAGCTGGTGGTCAAGGCAGCCAACGAATCCGGCGGCTACGGGATGCTCATGGGTCCAATGGCCTCCAAGGCCGAACGCGAGGGCTTCCGTGGGGCCATCGAGAAAGATCCTCGCAATTACATCGGCCAGCCGATGATCAATCTATCGACCCATCCCACCCATGTGGGCGGTGGCCACTTCGAGCCCCGCCACATCGATTTCCGACCCTACATCCTGTACGGCGAGAAAACGGTGATCATCCCCGGTGGTCTGACCCGGGTGGCCCTGACCAAGGGATCCTTGGTCGTCAATTCCTCACAAGGTGGCGGCAGCAAGGACACTTGGGTTCTCTACGGCGACGAATAACCGCAATTTCCCCAACCGACGACCATGCTCTCCCGAGTTGCCAATTCCTTGTACTGGATGTCCCGGTACATTGAGCGCGCCGACAACACATCGCGCATCGTGGATGTCAATTTGCAGTTGCTCCTCGATCATCGGAATATGAATTCGCAGCAGTTCTCGGAACACTGGCTGCCTATCATCGAAGCCACCGGAGACTCTGCTGCGTTCTGGAAACTCAAGGACGTCGCAACCGCTGAAACGGTGACCGACTACCTCGTGTTCGAGCCCAAGAACACCAACTCACTGGTGTCATCCATTTCGCAGGCCCGTGAGAACGCCCGCATGGTTCGGGACCAGTTGACCGTCGACATCTGGGAAGAACTCAACCGCCTTTATCTCTACCTGCACTCCCAAAAGGCCCGGGAAGATTGGGAAACCAGCCCGTTTGATTTCCTGCATCAGGTCAAAGCCAGCTCGCTGACGCTTCAAGGCCTGACGGATGCCACGATTCCCCACAACGAGGGATGGCTCTTCTTGCAGGCGGGCAAGTTTCTGGAGCGGGGGGACATGACTTCCCGCATTCTCGACGTGCGGCACGGCACCTTGCCGGAGCGCGGCGTGCCAGCGACGGTGAGCCAGGTGGACGCACTAGCGTGGGCCTCCGTTCTGCATTCCTGCAGCGCTTGGGACGCCTACAAATCCATCCATGGAGCAGAGGTTCATCCCCGTCTGGTGGCTGAATTCCTCCTGCTGTCCGACAATTTCCCGCGCTCCGTCAAATTCTGTGTCGAGCGCCTCAACCGTTCACTGCGACGGATTTCCGGGGTATCCGATGGTCGCTTCTGCAATGATTCCGAGAAGCTGGCCGGCCGGTTGGTGGCCCAACTCCAGTTTGGTACCATTGATGAAGTGTTCCAACTGCTCGGTTTGCACCAGTACATCGACGCATTGCAAATCCAGTTGATCGACATCGGCAACGCCCTCTTCAACGCTTACATCTTCCAACCTTTCCAGAACCTTGAAGCCGAGATCTTGGTGCAGCAGGAAGAGCAGCAACAGCAGGGTTTGCAACGATCACCAGCAGCCTGATCACCAACCCGTGGCAGGCGGGATAGCACGGTTCTAAAGCCCGCCTCGCGAGACGAATAGGTCGTGAGAGGTCTTTGACTTCGGGCTCAACCTCCCGTTTCTTGTCTGCGCATGTCGTTTGACGGAAAAAAACTCGGAATCCTCATTTCCGCACCACCCGAGGCTCCGGCCTTTATCCATGGGGTCCGGTTTGCGGCAACGGCGCTCGCGGCCGGTTGTTCGGTGTACCTGTATTGCATCGATACGGCTGTCAAAGGCATTGCCCACCCCGAATTGCAGGCACTGCGCGAGCGCGGACTCAAGTTCTACGCCTGCGCCTACGGAGCGCACCACCACGGGGTTCCTGTGGACGATCGGGCCATTTTCGCGGGACTGACCGTGGTCAGCGACCTCATCGCCAGCACCGACCGATTTGTGAGCTTCAACGCACCATGAAACCCAAGGTACTGATCGTTGTGGAATCCGACCCGCGGACGAGCGGTCGCCCGGCAGAAGCCATTCGGGTGGCGGCGGGCATCGGCACCTGGAAGAAAGCCGAGGTGCTGCTGTATTTGCGAGGCCCCGCAATCCTGTCCTTGGCGGAGTACTCCGACGAATGGATCGATGAAGACAATTTCAGCCGCTACCTGCCCATCCTCAAAGATTGGGGGCGTCCGGTTTATGTCCAGAAGGGCGCTCCCCAAACCTCTGAATTGGGGGAAGCACTGACGCCATTCGAAGAGGTTTCCGATGCGCAGTGGGCCTCAATCGCAGCCCAATCCACCTATGTCTTCCGGTTCTGATCATCCTCCCATGACACGCATCCTCCACATCCTGACCCAACCAGCAGAACCCATCATCGAGCAGCTGATTCATAACCAGAAGGCATCCCCTGGAAACGAAGTGGTGGTGGTGTCTTTGGAGCAAGAGGCTCCCGACTACCAACAACTCCTTCACGAGGTCTTCCAATCGGATTCCATCCAGTGCTGGTGACAGGTTTGTTTCCGATGCCTCAGTGGAGGACACCGAAAAGGCTCAACGATCGTTTCCAAAAGCGCCCATTGAGACCACCATTCGCTAATCCCACCGGTTTGCGGCTGGCCGTCGAGGTGCCGCTGGTGAAGTCCGAAGAGCCTGTAGGATAGCCCACCACTGGCTCGGACTTCACCGTTTTCGCATCAGGCCTTCTTGACGCGGGCTGCCATCGGATCCGCCGAGACGGGCTTGTGATCCTCCAACCCTTCGACGATCAATTCGCGGTTTTCCAAGCGCCAGTCATCGGCCATTTCATGGAGCCTGCGAAGGACCGAGTGATCCACCAGGTGGGTCTTGCTCAGGTTGATTCGCACCGTGGAATGCTCCTTCAGGATCAGGATCTGCTTCCGTAGAGACAACCAGTTGCTGAAAATCGCCGCCTTATCGACGTGAATCACCGTCTGATCCGAGGCCGGGTCTTTGGCAACCGTGGCCGCCGCCGAGAAGAGATTGGTAAAAGCGGTACCATGGGCCAAGTGAATCACAATATTGAGTAAAATGCCGACAGCGATACCGATGAGCAAATCAGTGGCCAGAGTGGCGATGAGGGTGGTGACGAAAACCGCCAACTGTGCCCTGCCCAAACGCCACATGCGGGCAAATTCCTTGGGCGAAGCGAGGTTGTAGCCAGTGAACACCAACATGCCTGCCAGCGCGGCCAGAGGGATGTTGTTCAGCAACCAGGGCACACTGGCCACCAAGACCAGAAGCAAGGCCCCGTGCCAGAAGTTGGCCCAGCGGGTGCGGGCTCCATTGTTGCGGTTGGCGGACGATCGAACAATTTCACTGATCATCGGAATGCCACCGATGCAGGCGACCAGTGTGTTGGCGATGCCCACGGCCAGAAGGTCGCGGTTCAAGTCGGTCCGACGGTGCCACGGATCCAGCAAGTCCACCGCCCTGGCGCTCAAGAGGGATTCCAACGCTCCCACCAGGGAATACATCACGATCCACTTGATGCTGGCACCGGTGAAAAGGGCTGAGAAATCCGGAAACTGGATGCCTGAAAGCATGTTGAGCGGCAAGGATACCAGGTTTTTTGGGCTCAACCTGAAATCGTGACCTTGGAATTGGTAGACGTGCTCGTGCTGGAAATCCAAGAAGAAGGCCAGCGGGGTTGCCACGAGAAGGACGATGAGAGGTCCGGGGATGGACTGAACAAGCCGGTTCTTGATGAGGAGGCGCCCGAAGAGCAGCGCCAGCGCTCCTAAACCAATCAAAGCGATGGCCGGATTCAAGTGTGCGATGCTGGAAGGGATTTCAGCGAGCAATTCCAAGGGTTCTTTGGCCTGAGCGGTGACCCCGAGGGCCACATGGATTTGCTTGGAGATGATGATGACGCCGATGGAGGCCAGCATTCCGTACACCGCAGCGACCGGGCAGAATTCGCCCAAGGTTCCCAGTTTGAGGGATCCGAAGAGGATCTGTAGGACTCCCGCAACCACCCCAACAGCCAGGGCTTTCTCGTACCCCAACTCTTGCACAGAACCCAAAACGATGACGATCAAGCCCGCGGCCGGCCCCTTGATCGTCAATTCCGAGTTGCTGAGAAACGGGGTCAGCATCCCACGGCCGCGCAATTTTCTTTCTGTAATTTCAGCGGGCATCAGGTCGTGGGCGGGTTGGAGGAGTCCATGTTGAGGTAAATTTTTCCGGTCTCCCAATCTTGGGAGATCTCGGTGAGGAGGGCGGAGACGAGGCGTAGGAGAGATGCCTCGTTAGGAAAGACGCGGGCGACCCGGGTGCGGCGCTTGATTTCCTGATTAACCCGTTCGAGTGGGTTGGTGGTGCGAAGACGCTTTTGATGAGCCAGAGGGAAGGCATGCACTGAGAGACCTTGAGGAATATTTTCCTCGATCCAGGAGGCGAGCTTTGGGGCGGAGGCGGCGTACAAGGCGACCACCTCTTTGAGGCGGCGCTGAGCGGCGGGAAGGTCGGAGCTGAGGAAGATGCTGCGCACGGCTTCAGCCACAGCGGCGCGCTGGTCAAGGCGAGGGACGTAGGCCTGAGCGTTCTGCTGGAGGTGGAATTGGCACCGTTGCCAGGGGAGGGAGGGGAAAACCGCAGCACGGGCCGCCCTGAGGCCTGCATGGTCGTCGCTAACGAGAAGTTTGACGCCGGTGAGACCTCGGGTTTGAAGGCTGATGAGGAACTGGCGCCAGTGGACTTCGGCCTCGCTGAGGGCGACGCTGACTCCGAGAATGGAGCGCTTGCCGTCGGTGCCGATACCCAAGGCGATGAGGACGGCGCAGTCGATGAAATGGCCGCCGTGGCGGACCTTTTCGTAGCGGGCATCGATGAAGACATAGGGGGTCGGCCCGAGAGGTCGGGCGCGCCAAAGCGAGAGTTCAACGTCAAGTTTGGCGGCGCAGGCACTGACTTGGGCTGAACTGACGGAGGTGCCGCAGAGCTGTTCGACGATGGCGGAGACTTTGCGGGTGGAAACGCCCTGAACGTACATCTCGGCCAGAGCAACTTTGAGGGCCTGTTCGCTGCGAATGCCCTTGTCGAGGGTGGAGGGATAGAACTCCAAGCCACCGCGGACCTGTGGGACATCGAAGGTGATGCGACCCAAGCGGGTGGAGAGGGTCTTGTCCTTGTAGCCGTTGGCGTGGCCGAGGCGGCCCTCGGAGCGCTGGTAGGGTTCCGCGCGCAAGGCGGCGGAGCGTTCGCGAACCATGGCCTCATTGACGAGGAGGCGGATGCCTTCGGCGAAGCCATCGGAACCTTGTTCGGTGAGCAGTTGCACTACGGTGGTCAGGAGGTCAGAGTTTTCTGGGTGGGCCATGGGTGAGCTTGGGAAGGATGTTTTTTGTCGAACACCCCAACACAGGCACCTCTTGGTCCACCTACGACGACTAATTTGCGGTTCCCAACCCCTGCGGGGTCGGTTGCGCTCGGCTCGCTACGCTCGCCATTGCTCCACCTCCCCCGCAGGGGTTGGGAAAGAGCAGTCGGAGAGCTAATTACAGAAAGCTTCTTACACCGGCCATCCCACCGACAATTGCCGTGAAGATGCCCGCTATCGGCGGCACCCCCGAAGCGAGTGAAATACCGAGGCACAGTGGCAACGCGATCAAGAAGACGAGGAGTCTGGACGCGAAGTCCTGAGACAGGTGCTCCTTGAATCCGGCGAAGTTGCCTACCGGCTTGGGAGCCGAGGCGGCCGGGTGAGTTTGATCTGAAGACATGTAGGATTATTGCTCTGGAGCGCCGCGTTGAATGAGTCCTGCAGCTTAAATCATCAACGCATTTCTGATTCGGATAACCACTGAAGCGACGAAGACTGCGATGCACTGGGATCGTCGCAATCGAATTCCGGCCAGCAAATGGCTCTGCGCCAGTCCTCCAACACCACACCGATGATATCCGGGCTTAAGAAAGCCCGGCCCAGTGAGCCACCCGGATCGCCGAGACCAGATCTATTTCCGCATCATCCTTGAGCAAATTGCCACGTGCCCCGGCCCGGAGCATCTCACTGACATGGTCCTCGTCCCGATACACGGAAAGAGCAAGCAGGGAGATGACGATGGCCAGCGCGGGCCAGCGGAGAATGTGGGTGAACAGGGTGGGATCCCTCGGTGGCTATTCCGCACGGAGCTTCAAATTCTTGAAGGCCTCTGCTGGCTCGAGGAGTTCAAACCCCGCATTCTCTCCCGGTTTTGCCTGTCGTATTCCTTCAACCACGATCCGGTCCTTGTCGGTCACTCCGCTGCTCACGAGAAACAAATCCTCGATCTCCTCGCTGATTTGGATTCGTTGCTGCGTCACCACGTCGTTCTTTCCGATCACCAAGACATCATGGTGATCGAGCACCTCGAAGGTGGCTTTCTGGGGCACCAGAACTGCGTCCTTCACCAGCTTCCGCATCCGGATGGTGCCGGTCTCGCCATTGCGGAGCAGCCGGTTCGGATTCGGGAAATCAGCGCGGAGCGGGATGGTTCTGGTCTCGCTATTGAACTCCGCCTCAATCGCATTGATACGACTGGGATGCGGGAAGACACTCCGGTTGGTCATGACCAACTCGACGATCTTGCGATCCTCCGGCTGGGCCTCCGATGCGTACTCCAGGTAATCGGATTCGGGCACATTGAAGCAGACCCAGACCTCGCCCATCCCGGCAGCTGATCCAAGGTTCAACTACCGGACAAGATCGACGTAACATCCGCGAAAGAGGATCCCAGTCCACGGGATCCAGTTTGTGCATTTTAGAACAGTGGTGTTCCACAGCCCGTCGGAGAGTGCGCCCTGCCGGGCGCATGCAATAAAAAGCCCGGCCGAAGCCGGACTTTTTTGGAGCAGGTATTTTGGTGAACGATGGAATCAACCGCCGATCAGCCAACCTGGATTCTGAATCAACCGTTGTTGCCGATGGCTTCGACCGGGCAGCCTTCCATGGCTTCCTTACAGGCGGCTTCTTCTTCGGGAGTAGTCGGCTGCTTCATCACGTAAGAATATCCGCCATCATCCCATCGGGTGTAATTCTTGGGCGCGGTTTCGCGGCACAGGTCGCAGTCGATGCATTGGTTGTCGACGAAGTACTTGCCCGTGACGTTTTCGGAATACCGATTTGCAATGTCAGCCATAAATCAAAAAGTGA
>JARXAF010000022.1 GCA_029865985.1 Verrucomicrobiota bacterium | reverse complement strand
CGCTCTGGTGGGCAACCGGTTGGAACTGACCCCGGTGGAGCCGCCCGGGCCAGAACTGCGACGTAAATCCGGACTGATGGTGGTGCCACGCACCGGGCAAACCTTCGATGCCGTGGCTGCGATCGCGGCCACGAGGGAATCACGGCCGTGAGGGACTTCTTCGACAGCTCCAGTCTTCTGGCTGCGATGATCGAGGATGAATCCGGTCATGAGAAAGCATTGGCTGCGCTCTCCTCTACCCGGGATGGATATGCCTCGACCCATTCCTTGGCGGAATGTTTTGCCACCTTGACGGGCGGTCGAATCACTTCCCGCCTGACTCCCGCGATCGCGGCGGAGATGGTTGAGTGCAATGTGGCCAAGCGACTCACGTTGGTGTCGTTGACCCAGGCTGAGATTGCGGCCGCGCTCAAGACTGCCGCTTCCGTAGGAGCCAGAGGCGGTGCCATCTACGATGTCCTCTTGTTGGCAGCCGCCCGGAAATGCGGTGCGGACCGAATCCACACGCTCAATCTCCGGCATTTCGCAGCCTTTGCCCCCGACCTTCGCGATAGGCTCCACGACGGACAGACCTCTCGCTGACCTCTCTGGATCGAGTCACGAGACCCGTTTTTGGCAACAAATCGCAAACGGGACAGGGAACGATTTCCACATTGGATTCACCCCTTTTTGTCAGCGGGACCCGGATCGGTGCTCACTCTGACACAATGAACGTGTCGTTTCTCCGGTGCCTGACGGGTCGTGAGGGAATAGCGTCAGGAAGGGACTTTCGATTTTGGATGCACCCGTTCTCTTTGCCCAGAACTCGGTCAAGGGGCCCGCAACCTGAACCCGCTCTTGCCTAGGCATTGGGCGAACGTTGCTTACACCCGCCGGAGTCAAATTCGGAAATCGTTCCCAGACTCCGTTCTGGGTCACGGTGGGTCTCCGTAGGATCGGTCCGGCGCTCGCAGGGGTCGTGGGTAAAGGACGAGCTTTCGCGGGGTCCGCGATGGGATCAGGCTGTGGATGTTCCAATGCTCGCTCCGGCCCGATCCCGCTGCCGTCGGTGCAGTCGCTTTGCTGGGGCGGACTCAGCCAGATTGAGAAACGCCGCTGACCCTCGTTCGGTGATGTGCGCTGACGGCGGGTTGAATTTCTCGGCCTCGAGGATGTTTTTTGGTGCGGTTTCCGGATCGGCGGCAGTTGGAGATCGGTATGGGTGATTCAGATCAAGAACTCCTCAGGCGATTTGCTCAGGATTCGGACGAATCGGCGTTCGAAGCATTGCTGCAGCGGCATGTCGACCTCGTCCACTCGGCGGCGCTGCGACAGGCCGGCCCGGATCCCCAGGCGGCCCAGGACATCGCCCAGAGCGTCTTCATCGATCTCGCTCGCAAGGCTCCGCAGTTGCACGGGCATACCACCCTGACCGGTTGGCTCTACACGGCCGTCCGGCATGCCGCCACCGCACACCGTCGAACCGAAGCCCGCCGAACCCAACGCGAACAGACCGCCGTCTCCATGAATCCCGCCGACAGCATCCCGGGCCAGGAGCCGGATTGGAACCGACTCCGCCCCCTGTTGGATGAGGCGATGCACGCGCTCAGCGACGACGACCGCGAGGCGGTTCTGCTGCGATGCTTCGAGCGCCGTGCCTATTCGGAGATTGGAATGCGCCTCGGTGTCGCTGAGAACACCGCACGAATGCGGGTGGAGCGGGCCCTGGATCGGCTGGGAGGACTCTTGGCCCGACGCGGCATCACCTCGACCGCCGCAGGCCTGGCCCTCGTGCTCGAAACCCATGCGGTCACTGCCACGCCGACGGCCATCGCCGAAAGCATTGCGCGCGGTGCTCGCGGAGCCGTGCGACTCTCCGGTGGTCCATCTGTGATCTCCATGCCCCTTCGACCCGGATGGTCTTGGGCAGTGGCGTTGCTGTTGCTGGTGGGTATCGCCGGGCTGATGTGGACGAACCGTCGGGCCGATTGGAGCCATCCTTCTAGCGCAACCGACGAATCGAATACCCAGGCCTCAGGATCTCTCGGTCCACCCGACGCGGGCTCATCAAACTCCGCAGCAGAGGGAGTTCAGATCGGCGGCGCATCCAGCGCCGACACGACAGACGGGTCGGTCGGTCGATTATCTTTGACGGCCCATCTTCAGACGGCGGCGTTGGCGAATTATACGGCCAAGGGAAATGTCACGGTGCAGGTCTATTTTTATGACAAAGAGGGCAATCTTTTGGACCAGAGCCCCTATCCAGATGTTCCGCTCATGACCAGCTGCGACTTCGTTTACTTCAGGAAAGGGAAGCAATGGCGTTTGAACATCGTACATCCTGATCCTGCATTCGAACGCAATACGGTTTGGCGATCGGTCATGCCGTTTTCAGAAACCAACCTCATCGACATGATCTCCTTCCCGGAACGGGTCCATGTCACCGGTAACGCAGCCGTCACGATCGTTACCACGCGATTTCTCCCGGCAGACATAGCCAATACTCATTTTGCTTGGATGATACTTAATTATTGGGAAATCAAGGGGATGCTCGGCCCGCAATTGGAGTGTCATGATTTCTGGAAGCAAGGGACATCCCCGAACAGCGACGCCAAGACCCATCGGATCATAGAGTCGGACTCTGGATGGACCTATTGGAATAGTGGCAAATATCCTCAACGGGATGCGATCGGAAATCTCGTCCTTGAAAATGGGAAACCTTTAATAAAGGCCTATCCGCCACCCTTTGACGAGGGCTTCTCCGAAGGTGAGGTTCACGTTCAATGGACGGCTGTCGGAGACACCCTGATTCCGAAAAAAGCCCATGCCATGCTCATGGGCTTAACGAAAAAAAACTTCGAAGACGGGGTTTCCATGATACCGCTTCGAAAAATGGAATTGGTTGTCAACTCGTATGACACCAAGGCGCTGGACTCAGTCTTATTCTCCACTCAATGGACCAATCACCTCGCTTCCGTCGTCGATAACCGCGTCACCAATAAACAGGGTATTCCACTTTCGTTTCTCACCAAGACCCAAGTGATGAATCCATCTGAGAAATCTCTGAGAAAGCACCAATATCTTGCCGAAACCATCGATGCTCTCAAACAGTCCTACCGAACCAACTCGGATCCAAGAACGAGTCGTGAGTCTCTGGGCTATTAGATTGGACTTTCATTAATTCGATCATCAGACGACCCTCGCAGTATGCGACCAGCAATCGGTGTATGGGAAAAGGTTTTGTTTGTGTTGCGTCAGGGACTGGATGATTTTGGAAGTCCAGAGGTGATTCGGCTGTGGTTGAGTGGCCTCAACCACGTTCCGAGAAACATGCGATCTATCCTCACGATAGTCATTGTGCTGGCCCTGACAGGGTGCAGCGATGAGGTCACGACACGATTTCCCCATCTATCGGACGCGAAGGCGCAGGGTGCATTGGAGCGAGGCTGGCTACCCCCGTTGTTGCCCGCTTCCGCGAGAGCCATCGTCGAGCGCAACCATCTGGACTCGAACACGGGTACCGGTTCCTTCGCCTATGACCTGCCCGAGAGGCCCACTTACCTGGAGGGGCTCTCACGAGCAGGGGCGGTGACCCGAGTCGAGGGTGATAGCGATATCCTGACGGTCACCACCCACGGTTCACAGTGGGAGATTCGCCTGCCACGCACTTCGGGGTCGGCCGAGTGGAGCATCCGACCGCGATGAGAACGCCGAACGAGGTCAGTTGCGCGAACGCGAGCGGTCCACATCGCATCGCCCCAATGACGCGCTGAAGTCCGTGAGGTCGTTTCCGGCAAACGGGGCGCGGGCGCGGGTCTCGCCCAACTTCATCGATGAGGTCGGCGGAAGGGGTTTGCTCAGACTGACAAGCCATGCGCCAAGCCTGTTGTTGTGGATGGATTGGGTCAGCCGGCCGCAGCTGCGATTCCGGTGGGTAACGAATGTCTTGACCAATTGTATACCGGGTTAATCTTTTGGCCATAGTGACCCCGGCGCTGCCAATTCATCCGGTTCCACGCCTCATCGCGCCACTGCTTCAACGGCGATTGGCGTCCTATCCCGTCGTGGTCGTCACCGGTCCCCGTCAATCGGGCAAGACCACTTTGGCTCGGTCTGCCGCCCCCGACGCCGCCTACCTTTCCCTGGAAGATCCCGACACACGCGCCTTCGCCACCGAGGACCCCCGCGGCTTTTTGCGCCAGCTCGGCCCCCAAACCATCCTCGACGAAGTCCAACGCTGCCCATCGCTATTCTCCTACCTCCAGGGATCCGTCGATGCGGATCCGCGTCCGGGCCGATTTCTTCTGACCGGCTCCAGTCAGTTCGAAAGGATGGGAGCCAACACCCAGAGCCTCGCCGGTCGAGCCGGTTTGCTCACGCTGTTGCCGTTTTCGATGGCGGAACTCCAGGCCGCAGGCCGCTCCCCGGCCACGGTCGATATTCTCCTCCAGGGAGGCCTCTTTCCGCCCATCCATGATCGCGCCATCCCGGCTGCGGATTGGCTCCAGGACTATGTCGCCACCTATGTCGAGCGGGATGTCCGTCAGATCCTTCGCATCCAGGACCTGAGCGCCTTCCAACGCTTCGTGTCCCTGTGTGCCGGACGAATCGGACAACTCGTCAACGTCACCTCCCTCGCCGCCGACACCGGAATCTCCCGGTTGACCGCCGAAGCCTGGTTGTCGGTCCTGGAGGCCAGCTACCTGATCTTCCGGGTACCTCCCTGGTTCACCAATCTCTCCAAGCGGTTGGTCAAAACCCCCAAACTCTACTTCTGTGATCCCGGACTCGCCGCTTGGCTGGTGGGCATCCGCCAACCGTCCCATCTGAGCGCCCATCCGCTGCGCGGCCCCCTCTTCGAGAACTGGGCCATGACGGAACTCCTCAAGGCCCGCCTCCACCACGGCCTCTGTCCGGATCTCCATTTCCTCCGCGACAAGGAGGGACACGAAGTCGATGCCCTCATCGAAACGGAACCGCGCAAGGGCCACGTCATCGAGATCAAGTCCGGCGGCACCGTGGCATCCGACTTTTTCGATGGTCTCGATTTTTGGCGCCACCAACTGCCGAGTCACCACTTCCAGCCATGGCTGATCTATGGCGGCGACACCCGGCAAGCCCGCGAGCGCGGCACCGCTCTGCCATGGTCCGATTTGGGAGCCTTGTTGGAGGCTCTGGCTCCGACTCGCTGATCCGGTCAAAAACGCTGCCAGGGAACGGTTTCCAAATTGGATTCACCCCTTTTTGTCAGCGGGACCCGGATCGGTGCCCACTCTGACACGATGAAGTCGCTGTTTCTCCGGTGCCTGAAGGGTCGTCAGGTTTCCTCAGAGGCCTGCCAATCGCCGGACCTAACCCGCTCATCGGTGGGATTGGATAGATCCATGTTGCCGGCCATTGGGGTCGTTAATAGTTTCCAACCACCCAGTGACCAGGCTGAGTTTCGGAAGACCGTACAACGTGATGCGACTTGAGACGCTGATGAATACACAACATCCAATCCGGTTCAGGGGACCGCTAGAAAGCAGACGGCGAAGACCGGGGCTGGCCGCGTGGCTCGTTGTCGCTTTGATTCTTCTGCTGGCTGCGTTCATTCCCAGTCTCGGTTGGGTCTCGTTGGCTTTGTTCGTCGCGTTTTATTTGCCAGCGGCCCTGGGTAGCGTCACGGGATGGTTCATCGGCGGCTTGCGGGAAGAGCTCAGGACGGTAGGGCGGGGTTTTAGGCGCAGCGCTCGATAAGTCCTGCGCGCCCAACCCGAGCGCAACGTAGGCACCACCACCCCCCGTGGTGGTCTCAGAGTTTGGTGGTTGGGCTGATTCGCACGAGCCATGAAATCGAAGACCCTCGGCATTGCGGCGGGAGCTTTTCTCGTTGTCGTGGTGTTTGTTGTGATGCATCTGCCCCGGACACACCCTTTACCCGAGGGCTATACGGACACTTACTTTCCGCGAGGTGGCCACCGATACTTGATCGCTCCTGGAGGGGTCAAAAAGGTGGGTCAGGAAGTCCTCACTTATCAGGTTGTGGGGACTGTGGTGACGGGCACGGTTCGATTGAGGCTGGAGCATGATGACGTCAGGACGTTTCACCTCGATTTGAAGACCCACACCGTGTCCCTGGGAGACCGAGTTCAAGAGGCTGCACGCTGATTGATCCTTCGTTCAACCGTGCTGGCTTCGGCGTGGCAGCGCCGGGTAGCGGTTCATGATCGTCTAGGATCGCCTCTTGGACGCCGGTTGTTTGAACCAACCTGGGTAGGTGGGGTCGGCGACGGGGGTTGTCAGCGACGAGGGCTTGGACCCAGGGTGGGGCGGTGCGTGGGACTGTGGAGACATCGGGGGCTTCGGCTCGTTCCGGGGCGTTGGCCGCGGTGGGTTGCTACCTGCTCTGGGGGCTGGTGCCGCTGTATTGGAAACGCTTGGCGGCGATCGACTCGCTGGAACTCATCGCGCATCGGCATCTCTGGTCGTTGGCCTTGCTGGGCCTGCTGATGGTGGGTCGGGGAGAGGGGTGGGGCTCGGCCATCGACGCGTTGTCCACGGTCCGGGGAGCCGCTCGGCTGATGCTGGCGTCGCTGCTGCTGACGACCAACTGGCTCGTGTACGTCTGGGGCGTCAACACGGGCCACATTGTCGAAACCAGTCTGGGCTACTTTCTGGTGCCGCTCTTCAGCGTGTTGGCGGGGCGGTTTCTGCTGCACGAGCAGTTGCGTCGGGTGCAGTGGATCGCCGTGGGTCTGGCGGCAGTCGGGGTGGGTTCCATGGTGGCCCAGGCCGGTCGGGTGCCTTGGATTGCTCTGGCTCTGGCGGGGAGTTGGAGCAGCTACAGTGTGCTGCGCAAGCAGTCGGCTCTGGGGGCCATTCCGGGCTTGGCGGTGGAGACGTTGCTCTTGGCACCGGCGGCGTTGGGCTTCCTGATCTGGCGGCACATGGACGGAACCGGGGCCCTGGGTCGGGTCGATGCAGGCACGCACGCGCTCATCCTGAGTTCCGGGGTGATCACGGCCATCCCGCTGCTGTTGTTCGCCCACGCGGCCCAGCGCATCCGCCTCTCCACGCTGGGGGTGACGCAATATGTGGCTCCGACCCTGCAGTTGGCCCTCGGGGTCTGGGTGTACCACGAGCCGTTGAGCCGAACGCGGCTTTACAGCTTTTTGCTCATCTGGGCGGCTCTGGCCGTCTACTCGGTGGACAACTTGTGGGCGCAGCGGGCGCCGGCAAGCCCGAAGGAATGATCCATCAAAAAGGCCACACGGAATGGTCAGTGGGGCCGATGCTGTGATTTGAAGGCTGAGGACCGACGGCGAGACCTGAGGGCTGAAGGCTGACTGCCGGCTCTCAATTCCAAACCCGATCCAGAATTTTGCTCAGTGCTTCTGGGTCTTGAGGAACGTCAGCACTTGTTCGGCCTGATCGGAGGTCGAGCCCTTCGGGTCGACCCACACGCAGACACCGTCTTTGAAGAGGAAGGCCGAGCGGCTGGCCATGCCGATGAGGTTCTTCACGCCGAAGGCTTCGGTCACGGCCTTCTCCTTGTCGGCCAAGAGGGCGAAGGGAAAGGACTGCTCGTCCTTGAATTGCTTCTGGCTCGATTCGTTGTCGGTACTCACGCCGTAGACTTTGACCCCCTGCTTCTGCAGTTGGCTCCAGGCGTCGCGCAGTGAGCAACCCTGCTTGGTGCAGCCCGGGGTACTGGCCTTGGGGTAGAAATACACCAGGAGGTAACCCTGTGCTCCGGCCTTGGCCAACTCCACGGGCTTGCCGTCCTGATCGTTGCAGGTGACGGCCGGTACCTTGGCACCGAGGGCGAGTTTTTCGGCGGCGTTGCCCAGGAAAGGAAAGAAGGAGAGGGACATGGCGAGGAGAACGGCTTTCACAGCCATCAATGTGCGCCAGGATTGAGCTCTGGCAACCCCGGTGTTGCGAACCCTCCGTTGAAAGCGCGGCCCGCATTCCGGCCTTCCGGGTTGATGCATCGGGCCAGGCTGGATCAGCTTCTGGCCATGTCTCCCTGGAATGCGTTGGGTCGAGCGTTGCGAGTGTGGCGGCGGATGGCCGGGCCTTTGGTGATGGCGTTGTGGCTCGCCCTGACGAGCTCATGGGGCATGTCGGGCGCCTTGGGGGCGTCGCTGTGGGAAATTCCCAAGGCGCGTTCGGTGCGGGTTCCCAGCGACCCGATGCAAGTCGCGGGGCTGGGGTGGTTTGCCGAGGATGCGCCGGTGTTGCGCCGGTTGCCGGAACGGCTGAAGGACCGCGTCAGTCCGGCCGTTTGGGGCTTGGCTCAGCATCCTTCCGGGGCCCGATTACGCTTCCGGACCGATTCGACCCGTCTCGGCCTCGTGGCCAAGAACCCGGATGCGTCGACGATGCACCACATGACCAGCGTCGGCCAAAACGGCTTCGACCTCTATGTCGACGGCCAGTATCGCAACAGCGCTTGGCCCGATGCGAAGGGATTGATCCAGCGGGAATGGGCTTTGGGCGATGAACACCAGATGCGGGAGGTGACGCTGTACCTGCCGCTGTACAAGGCGGTGAGCATCGAACGGTTGGTGCTGGACCCGGGGGCCACGATGGCTGCGCCGACGGCGATGGCTCGGCCTCGGCCGGTGGTGTTCTATGGTTCGAGCATCACGCAGGGAGGCTGCGCCGAGAATCCCGGCCTGAGCTACACGGCCATCCTGGGTCGGTCGCTGAACCTCGACTTCATCAACCTGGGTTTCAGTGGTGCGGGTCTCGGGGAGCCGGCCGTGGCGGAAGCGGTGGCGGAGATCGACGCGGAGGCCTTCGTGCTCGACTACTGGGCCAACCCGTCGCCCGAGGTGTACCGCGACACTCTGCCGGGATTCGTGGACACGTTGCGCCGGCGGCATCCGCGCACGCCGATCCTGATTACGGGCCCGTTCTGGTTTCCGGCCGAGGCGGGATCGGCCTCGCTCCATGCTCAGCAGGAGGCCAAGCGCAAGACGGCGCGCGAGTTCGTGGCCGCCCGGCGGAAAGCGGGAGACCGTGGGATCGTGTTTGTGGATGGGCTCGAAATGCTGTCGCGCTCCCAGGGTTCGGGATTGGTGGACGGGGTGCATCCCAACTCGCTGGGTTTCCAATGGTGTGCCGATGGGCTCGAACCCCAGTTGCGGCGGGCCTTGAAACTGCACCCCAAACGGCGCTGAGGTCGGCGGAATTTCCGCTGTTTCGCTGCAGGAAATCCGGATCTGAAAGAGCTTGTGCCTTCACGCGCAGCTGCTTTTCATATCGGTCAATGCCGATGCGTTCAACAATGCCAGCCAAGCCGATCGTGCGCGCTGCCGCGGCCTTGGCTGACGCGAACCGTGTGCGCATCCTCCGGGCGATTTCCGGGGCCGAGTTGTGCGTGTGCGAATTGTGCGATGCGCTGGGCCTGACGCAGTCCACCTTGTCCACCCACTTGCGGGTGCTGCGCGATGCCGGGCTGAGCGCCTCCCGCAAGGAAGGCAAATGGAGCTACCACCGGCTGACGCCATTGGGCCAGTCGGTGACTGAGGCCTTTTTCGGAGTCTTCCCATCAGTATTGGCCACCGACGCGCGGCTGCGGCGGGATCAGGTCCGACTGGAGCGGCGTCTGGCTTTGCGCGACGAGGCCGACCAGTGCTGCGTGGGATCGCAATGCCGATCGATGGGGTCCCGATCGATGGCATCACAGGATCGGAAAGGAGGCGCATGAGCCAAGAGAATCGCGCCTCCCGATCGCTCCCGTGGGCTGCATGGCTGGCGGAGTTTCTGGGCACGTTCCTCATCGTGTTCGCGGGCACCGGGGCCATCGTGGCCAATGAAGTCTCGCATGGGGCGGTCACCCACCCGGGCATCGCGCTCACGTTTGGAGCGGTGGTGATGGTGCTCATCTACGGGTTCGGTGAAACCAGCGGGGCCCATTTCAATCCGGCGGTGACGGTGTCCCTGGCGGCCGCCCGTCGCTTTGAGTGGCAGGCGGTTCCGGGTTACGTGGCGGTCCAGTGTGGCGGGGCCTTGGCGGCCAGCGGGCTGCTGCGGTGGCTGTTTCCCACTATCGTGAATTTGGGAGCCACCCGGCCATCGGGATCCGATTCCCAGAGCCTGGTTTATGAGGCGATCCTGACCTTCTTCCTCATGTTGGTGATCTTGCAGGTTTCGATTGGGGCCAAAGAAAAGGGCATCACCGCCGCCGTGGCCATCGGTGCAACCGTGGGATTGGAGGCGATGTTCGCTGGGCCGATTTGCGGAGCCTCCATGAATCCCGCACGTTCTCTCGGTCCGGCCGTGTTCGGGCCAGGTCTCGGTTCGCTGTGGATTTACTGTCTGGGTCCGATGCTCGGGGCGCTTTTGGCGGTTCCTGTGCATCGCATCCTTCAATGGACCCGTGCGGGTTCGCCCCGTAGTCCATCTTGAGTCGTCTGCGCTGAAACATCCCTGCTGAATCACCCGAACGCAGACTCTTCCGCCACTTCGCCCACTCTCCTCCCACCATGAAACTCCTGGAATTCCGAACCCTCCTGACCCGGCACCCCGACGCGCTCCTGCGCTTCCAGCGGCCCGACGGATCGCTGCTGCCGATCCATGCGCACGTCTCCGAGGTGGCGCGGGTTGAGAAGCACTATATCGACTGCGGCGGGGTGCTTCGGGCTGATGCGTTTTGCCGCCTGCAAACCTGGGTGGCCGACGATGTGGATCATCGCCTGAACGCCGGGAAACTCTTGGCCATTTTCGACAAGGCGGGCCCGGTCGGATTGCGCGACGACTTGGAGGTCGATGTCGAACACGAAGTCGGCTTTGTCACCCAAATGCCGCTCGAGTCGGTGACGGAACAGGGCGGGGAACTCGTTCTGCGTCTGGGGCTTCGACACACCGATTGCCTGGCCCAAGACCGTTGCCAGGTCGCCGCACCGGCCCCTCAAGCTATTGGTTTTCGAATACTTCCCAAAGCACGATGAATGCACCCATGAATCCCGATCCTCAAACCCCGTTGATCCTCGTGCTGTGCACGGGGAATTCCTGCCGTAGTCACATGGCCGAGGGCATTTTGCGCGCCGCCTCGGGCGGGGTGTTCCGCGTGGCCAGTGCCGGCAGCAAACCCGCCGGGTATGTCCACCCGCTGTCCATCCGGGCACTGGCCGAGATCGGCATCGATCTGGCGGGCCACACCTCGAAGCACATGAACCTCTTCCTCGACCAGCCGGTGGAGACGGTGATCACGGTGTGCGGCAATGCCGATCAAGTGTGTCCGGTGTATCCGGGCCAGGTAAACCGCTACCATTGGCCCTTCGACGATCCGGCCCACGCTCCGGGCACTGAAGACGAGCAACTGGAGGTATTTCGACGAGTGCGTGACGAGGTCCGCCGCGTGTTTGAGGCCTATGCCCGGGGCCGTATCGATCAGGCCCGTCACCGGAAAGTCTGAACGGCGGTCCGATGGTCGTCCGCTCGTGTTTCAGGCGAAGGCTCGGAACGGTCTTTAAAAGCACATTGGAAAAGTACTTTAACAGAAGTTGAGTTCGCGTCCCGGTATGCTTTTCTTGGAACGGTCCAATGAACCCGAACCCGCTCATCCAATGGTCTCTGAGAGAGATCTCTGCCGCCTTGCAGTCCGGGGAGCTGACGCCGACCCAGTTGACCGAAACGGCCCTCGAGTCGGCACGGCAGGGGGCGACCTCACGCGCCTTCTTGATGATCGACGAGGCCGGGGCGAAGGCCCAAGCCGCGGCTCTGGAGGCCTCCGGTCCCTGTGGTCCGCTCTGGGGTTTGCCGCTGTCGGTGAAGGATCTCTTCGACGTTCGTGGTCTGCCCACGACGTGCGGGTCGCCGTTTTATGCCGGTACCCGGCCGGTGCCCCAGACTGATTGTCCTTACGTCGCCGATTGGCGCGCGCTGGGGACCGTGTTGGTGGGCAAGACGAACTTGAATGAGTTCGCCTACGGGATCACCGGCGAGAACCGCTGGTTCGGCGATGTCACCCAACCGGGCCATCCGGACCGTTTGACGGGGGGATCCAGTTCTGGAGCCGCGGCCAGTGTGCTCATGGGAGCGTCCGCGATTGGTTTGGGCACTGACACGGGCGGATCTTTGCGTGCACCGGCGGCGCTGTGCGGGTTGGTGTCGTATCGCGCGACGTTGGGCAGCGAGGATGTTTCCGGGAGTTTTCCGCTGGCCCACGCGTTCGACACGCTCGGCTGGCTGCAGCGCAGTTTGGGCGATTTGCCCTGGGTGGCTCGGAACCTTCGGCCAGGCATCGCTTCGCCGGCCTTGTCGCGGGCCCCTCGGGTGGGCGTGGTTCGGGGCGATTGGCTGGCTCCGGCCGAGTCCGAGGTGTTGGCCGGAATGGAGAGTTTCGTAGAAGCGTTGAAGGCCGGCGGTGCCTCGGTGGAATCGGTGGAAGGCATCGGGTGGGACCGTGCGGTGGACTGCTTTGTTCCCATCCAGGCCCATGAGGCGCATGCGACCCATGCGCCGTATCTACCCAACCATGCGGGCGCTTATGATCCGGCAATCTTGCCGCGGTTGGAATTGGGGCGGGGAATTTCCGCCGCGCGGTATTCGGAATTGCTCGCCGAACGCGATGCATTTCGTCGCGGGTTCGATCCTCTTTTCGCGCGATTCGATGTGCTCATTGCTCCGGCCAGTGCGATGCGTGTTCTGAAAGCCGGTGTTGATCATGCGGCCACCCGACCTCGCATGATCCGGCTCACGGCGCCTGCCAGCTTGGGCGGATTGCCTGTGGTGACGATCCCGTGGATCGAACGGGGTGAACCCGGCTTGGGGTTCCAGTGCATGGGAGCGCCCGGTTCGGATGGCATGCTGTGGTCGTTCGCTGAATGGTTGGCCGAGCTGAAGCTGTTGCAAATCCCCTGAACGGATGGGCCTCGGTGAGCCTTCTGTTCGGGGCGGGCATCGATCCGGATGGGGACCCTGTGATTTTGATTCCGTGATCCGTCACCGGAATTCCGCGGAGTTTTGCGTTTTTCATTTTCGGTTTCTGGGCACACTCCGGCTGTCTTTATGAGCAACGCGTCCGCCCACAAGATCTCCAAGAAGTTCGCCGCCTACCCGCGGCTCAATCCCTTCGCCATCGGCAAGAGCATCTCCGCCGCCGACCTCATCGATCACTCGATGCTGGCCTACAACGGCGGCCGGTTGCGCGAGGCGGCCCAGTTGCTCGCCAAAAAGATGCTGCCCGATGACGGGTTCATCGGCCTGTCGTTGACCGGTGCCCTCACTCCGGCCGGCCTGGGCAAGAGCTGCCTTATCCCGCTGATGAAGGGCGGCTATGTGGACTGGATCATCTCGACGGGTGCCAACTTGTACCACGACCTGCACTTCGGCTTGGACATGCACCTGCACAGCGGCACGCCGTTCCTCGACGATGTCGAATTGCACGAAGAGGGCGTCATCCGCATCTATGACGTGCTCTTCGACTACAATGTGCTGCTCGACACCGACGCCTTCGTGCGCGAGGTCATCCAGGGGCCGGAGTTCCAGAAGGTGATGGGCACCGACGAGTTCCACTACCTGCTCGGCAAGTACGTGCACGCCCGCCAGAAGAAGCTGGGCATCCGCGACAGTTCCATCCTGGCCACGGCCTACGAGTGCGGCATTCCCATCTTCACCAGCAGCCCAGGCGACAGTTCCATCGGCATGAACGTGGCGGCCATGTCGTTGCGCGGATCCCAGTTGATGCCCGACGTGAATCGCGATGTGAATCAGACTGCGGGCATCGTGTATCACGCCAAGAGCACCGGCCACACCAGCAGCGTGTTCATTTTGGGTGGCGGCAGCCCGAAGAATTTCATGCTGCAAACCGAGCCGCAAATCCAGGAGGTCATGGGCATCCAGGAGAAGGGGCACGACTACTTCCTGCAGTGCACCGATGCGCGTCCGGACACGGGCGGTCTCAGCGGTGCCACGCCGGCCGAGGCGGTCAGCTGGGGCAAGGTGGATCCGGACAAGCTGCCCGATTCGGTGGTGTGCTACACCGACAGCACCATCGCTTTGCCGCTGTTGACTGCGTACGTCACGGCGCGAGTGAAGCCCCGCAAGCTCAAGCGCCTCTACGACCACCGCGACGCGATCCTTGGCAAAGTGCGCGAGAAGTACCTGAAGATCGGCACCGTCGACAAAGTGCTCACCAGCCGCAAAGTCGCCAAGCGCTCCAGCTCCATCGGCCTCAAAAAATCCTAAGGGGTCGGTCCCTCACTTTTACACAAAAGGGGACACTCCTTACTGCCTTGCCTTCCCTGCGGTGGCTCCGCGGAACCGGTCCTGCGCTCGCAGGAAGGCTCGGGGAAGGAGGGGCTTTCGCGCTTTGCGCGACGGATGGGTTTGATCGCCTTCAATGCTCGCTCTGGCCCGGTTCCGCTGCCGCTTCGTGCGGGGTTGAGGCGACGGGGGCGGTGGTTTTGGGGACGACTTTGGAAAGTCGGGTGGATTGTGGATGTCCGATATGGGATGAAAAGGACGCCCAGTACAGGTGTCATCGTTGCATCCCATGAGCTCGGTTCCGAATCCAGAAACCCCACCCACCCCAGCGCCGCGTTTGGATCCCCGTCGCCATGACCTGGATGCGCTCCGGGCTGCGGCGATGTTGCTGGGGATCGTTTACCATGCAGCGTTGGCCTACGCGGCCGGCTCTTGGTGGATGATTCAGGATCCGAGCCAAAGCTCTCTGGTGTACCTCTTTCAGACCGGAGTCCATGGGTTCCGGATGCCACTGTTCTTTGTGGTGAGCGGGTTCTTCACGGCGTTGCTGTGGCGGCGGCGGGGTTTGGCGGCGCTCTGGAAGAATCGTCTGCTGCGCATTCTGGTTCCGTGTCTGTTGGGTCTGGTGACGCTGGTGCCGGCGATGGGGTGGTCTTCCGGCAACGCGGCCGCGGCTGGAGCCCGATTCCGTCAGGCCCAAGAGGTTCAGAAGTCGGTTTCTTCGGAGGCCTCGGTTTGGAGCGCGCTGGCCTCGGGGGATACGGCGGTGCTGGGTCGGGTTCTGGCCAAGAAGCCGGATTTGAACGCACAGCAACCGGAGTCGGGCATCGTTCCGCTGTCGATGGTGGCTCTTCAGGGCAGGGCTGATTTGGCTCGGCAACTCATCGAGGCGGGCGCGTCGGTGAACGCGACGAACCGGGACGGAAACACGCCGCTCCATGCAGCGGTTTTTCTGGGGCGTACCGGAGTGGTGGACCTTCTGGTTTCAAATGGGGTGAATGTCCATGTCCGCAATGCTCAGGGAGAATCGGCCCTTCAACCGGCGCGTGCCGATTGGCCCACCACCGAATTCATCGCGGGCCTGTTCTCCATGAAGCTGGACCGCGCCGCCGTTGAAGCCGGCCGCGCTGAGGCGGTCCGGCGGTTGACGGCCTTGGGCGTCACCGATTCGCCTGCGGGCTCCAAGCCTGGCGAATCCAAGCCCTCGGCACTGGCCGGAGTGTTCCAGTCGCTCATCAACACCCCGGTATTCATCGTCGTGTGGTTCCTGTGGTTCCTCTGCTGGATGCTGTTGCCATTTTCGATTTACGCCTGGGTCGCCGAGCGTTGGGGTGGGTCGGCATCGTCTCGTTGGCTGACCCTGGGACCATTGAAATGGCTGCTCTGGTTGCCCCTGACTTGGGTGCCGCAGGCCTTCATGAGTTGGGAAGGGGGTGCTTTCGGTCCCGATACCTCCATGGGCATCGTTCCCATGCCGCATGTATTCGCCTATTATCTGCTCTTCTTCGCCTTCGGAGTGCTCTACTACGAATCGAAGGACGAGGTGGGTGAACTGGGGCGTCATTGGCGCTGGAGCTTGCCCGTGAGTTTGCTGGTCCTGCTGCCCCTCGGTGTCGAGTTTGCGACGGGCTATTTAGGATTCCGATCGCGTCTGTTGGCCGACCGTCATTTCCATACCGCGACGGTCCTCTTCCAAGGCCTCTACGCCTGGGGCATGACCATCGGGTGCATCGGAGCGTTTCGCTCTTGGGTTCAGGGTGAAAAACCCTGGGTGCGCTACCTCTCCGATTCGGCCTATTGGTTGTACCTGGGCCACCTGCCTCTGGTGATCTGGGCTCAGGGGGCTGCGGTGGGTTGGCCGATTCCGGGTTGGATCAAAGGCTTGATCATCTCGGTCGGGGTCACCGGACTCCTACTGGTGGTGTATGAATGGGGCGTTCGCTACACGTGGGTGGGAGCGTTGTTGAATGGCCGGAAACATCGGAATCCCCCAGCCCTCGCGCAGGTTTCGCCGATGACTCCGCCCGTGTCCGGATGATTCCAGTGACCCGATGAAGGAAGGCCCGCCAATCGTCGCCCAGATCGCGAGCAAGCCTGCGAGTGACCCTGCCGGCGATTTCGCCTCGAACCCGGCCCTCGGTTCGGATCGGTCGATGGACTCCGCACCAGAGCCCAATGCCTCGGAGTTGCTCTCGGTGGTGTATGACGAACTCCGTCGTCTCGCCGCCCAGAAGATGGCCCACGAACGGCCCGGGCAGACGTTGCAACCCACGGCGTTGGTTCATGAGGCCTGGTTGCGACTCGGGTCTTCCTCAGGCCGGCCGTGGGACAGCCGTGAGCATTTCTTCGCCGCCGCCGCCGAGGCCATGCGACGGATCCTCATCGATCGAGCCCGTCGACGCGCCCGCATTCGGCATGGGGGTGAGTGGACCCGGGTGGACGCCGAGGAGATCGATCTGCCCATCGCCCAAGACGGCGACAAGTGCCTCCGGGTTCACGAGGCCTTGGATCGATTGGCGCTGGTCGATGCCCGCAAGGCGGAGGTGGTCAAGATGCGGGTCTTCGTCGGCATGGAGGTGCAAGAAATCGCGGAGGTGCTGGGGCTGTCGGAGAAGAGCGTCCAGCGCGACTGGGTGTTTTCGAAAGCCTGGCTGTCCCGGGAATTGCAGCGCGAATGAAGCCGCATCCAACATCTCAATCGGCCGAATCGACCGAATTCACCGGGACCCCTGGGCCTGAGCTTTCTGAGAGACTGAAGTTTTCGGCCTCGGAATTGGAACGCGTGTTTGACGCAGCGGTGGCCCTGGGATCCTCAGCCGCTCAAGCCGCGTTTCTGGACCAAGCCTGTCCCGACCCGGTGCTTCGCCGCGAAGTGGAATCGCTGCTCGAAGCGCACCGACACCCGGATGTTGTTTTCGAGTCTCTTCCGCGTAAATCCCCGGACACGGTCCTGGAGGAACAGCCTGGGACGGTGATCGGTCGCTATCGGTTGCTCGAGTTTTTGGGTGAGGGCGGGGTGGGACGGGTCTTTGCAGCCGAGCAGACCGATCCGGTCCGGCGTCGCGTGGCCATCAAGATTCTGAAGCCGGGCATGGACAGCCGCGATGTGATCGCCCGCTTCGAGGGCGAACGTCAGGCCATGGCCATGATGGATCATCCCGGTATCGCCAAAGTCCTAGACGCGGGCACCACCGAACGCGGCCGGCCTTACGTCGTGATGGAATTGGTGGCCGGCCAACCCATCACCGAGTACTGCGATCGTAACCGCTTGAGCGTCACCGCACGCCTCGAATTGGCGATCCGGGTTTGCCGTGCGGTGCAGCATGCGCATCAGAAGGGCGTGCTGCATCGCGACATCAAGCCGACCAACTTGCTGGTGATCGACGAAGACGGGACACCGGTCCCGAGGGTGATCGACTTCGGGATTGCCAAGGCGCTCGAGGGACGTCTCGGTGAGCAGACCACCGCGGGCACCCGACTGCACCCGTTCATCGGGACTCCGGCCTACATGAGTCCTGAGCAAGCCGACATGAGCGGGCTCGACATCGACACGCGAAGCGACCTCTACAGCCTGGGTGTACTCCTTTACGAGTTGGTGACCGGGTCGCCGCCGTTCGACGGACGCGCCTTGTGGGACGCGGGTTTGGAGGCCCTTCGGAAAACCCTCCGAGAAACCGAGCCGCAACGACCCAGCCAACGTCTGGCGGGCCTGCCGGTCGACGAGCGCGAGGTCATCGCCCGGGCCCGGTCCACCCAAGGTTCGGCTCTGTTGCGCGAGGTCCGGGGCGACATCGACTGGATTCTCCTGAAGTGCCTGGAAAAAGACCGCTCCCGTCGCTACGCCTCCGTGGACGCACTGGCGTCGGACTTGCGGCGGTTCTTGGCCCACGAGCCGATCCTCGCTCGACCACCGGGTGCGCAAGATCGGCTTCGCAAATGGGTCCGCCGCAATCGGGTCGCCAGCCTGTCCCTGATGGCGGTGACCGTGGGGCTGAGCCTGGGATTGGCCCTGGCCGTGGCCGCCTGGGTGCGCGGTCGCACCGCGGCCGCTCGCACTGAGGCGGTGACGGGTTTCGTCCACCAGTTCCTTTCCGATTCCTTACCACCGCTCACCCAACGCGGTGATTCCCGGGCCGCCCGAGAACTCATCGCGACGGCGGATCGACTGGTGGCGTCTTCATTGTCCAATGCGCCGATCGCCGAGTTGGTGGTCCGGGTCCATCTCTGGAAGACCTTCATCGAACAGTTGGGGGATTATCCGGCGGCATTAGGTCAGAGCGAGGCCATCGCCCGCATCGCTCCGCAGATCAGCGTGGTCGCCCCCCAGGTCCAGCGCGACCTGTTGGCGGTGTTTCTCGGAGGCACCCGGCTCTGGGCCTCCGGAGGGCCCGGGCCGGCGGCGGAGGCGGCGCTCGGTGAGTTGGACCGTCTGGCCGAATCGTTTCTCGCTCGCACGCCGCCGGAACGGACGATGGCCCGAGAAGTTCGAGCCACCCAGGGATCGTGGCTGCTGCTGGCAGGAAGGTTTCCCGAAGCAGAAGCCCGACTGCAGGAGGCTTGTCGCCTGGAGCCATCCCCGCCCGATCGGAGCATTCGACTCCATGGATGTGTTCCGGACTACGCTCGGGCGCTGTCGCTGCAGGGGCGTTTCGATCGCGCTGAAAAAATTCTCCGCGATAGGGCCCCGACTGCGGCCGATCTGGCTGGGGAAACTCCAGGACTGAGGGTCCGTTGGATCGCGGAGATGTCTCATGCGCTGTGCGGTCAGGCGCGCCATGCCGAGGCCGAACGCTGGTTGATGGATCAACGTCAGGGGTTTCGGGAACGGGGCGCTCCGGAAGTCGAGCAGCTGGCCCTGGAGGCCGAGCGAGCCGTGGTGATGGCCCGCGCGGGGAGGTTGCCCGAGGCGTTGCAGCAGATGGAGGCGGTGGCCACCAATCGACTGGCCGGGGTGCGAAACTGGCATCGGGCCATGGTGCTGGCGCTCAGCCTGGACGACACGGCGGCGATCCGCCGGTTGGGCCGTGCTGGTTTGCTGGGCTACGTGTCTTTGGCTGAGGGGGTCGATGCATTGCTCTTGGCCGACGGGTTGTTGGCCGCGAACGGGGATGCCACCGAAATGGCCGTGGCTGCTGCGATGGTCGAGCGGGTTGCGTTGGCTCAAGATTGGAGCCGCGACTTCGCCTTGTCGATGCAGGCTCGATTGGCCCACCGACAAGGCCGCTTCTCAGAAGCGCTGGAACTTTTGGACGCATCCATGGCCCAGCGGGGATTCGGAGTGGTCCGAGCTGGGGTGGAGTCTCATCCGGCCCATCGCGCCGAGCTGAGGTGTTTTCGCGCGGAGTTGTTGGCTCGTCTGGGGCGGGAGGCCGAGGCCCGCCAAGAATTGCAGGCCTCTCACGATATCCTGCAACCCGCCGATGGTGCCCCATCGGCAAGTGGGAGCCATGGTGAATTCTGGGAGGAGAATTTGCGGGCTGCCTTGAGCCGAAAAGCCGCCGAGAGAGTCCTCCAAACCTCTCCATACTAACCAAGGGGTCGGTCCCTCATATGAGTCATATGAGGGACCGACCC
>JARXAF010000145.1 GCA_029865985.1 Verrucomicrobiota bacterium | reverse complement strand
CTCCAGTGCGTGGCCTTGCGACCGGCGACGGGCGAGGTGTTCGAGGCGTTTCTGGCTCCGCGCCGACCGTTGGCTCCGAGGGCTCATCAACACCTCGAGGTGCCTCGGGAAGCGTTGCTCGGAGGACTCTCGGTCGCCGAGGCGACGTCGGCTTGGAACCGTTTCCTCAAGCCCGGGGATCGATTGGTGGGTTGGGGCGATTTTGCCGTCCAGCTCTGGGCTCAGGAATCGTGGCATCCCGAGTGCGAGCCCATCGATTTGCGCATCGTGGCGGCCCATCGTCTCAAGCGTCGTCCGGGAACCGCCGCCTCGGCCGCCCACTCGATTGGAGCCAACCTCGAGGGCCCAGCGGTGGCCAGCGGTCGGGCCGGTGCGGCAGTGCGGGCCATGACGGCGTTCATCCGGCGACTGCTGGAAGAACAGCGGGCTTGCTCCGGGCAGGCGTAACCGCCCGGAGGGTTGCAGTGGGTGCGCCTGGCTCAGCGCTGGGCTTAGCGCGTGGTGCTCAGAGTCGGGTAGTCGGTGTAGCCCTGGGCACCGCCGGCATACAGGCTGGCGTAATCGGGTGCGTTCAAAGGTGCTCCGATTCGGAACGATGCAATGGGATCGGTCGTGCTGGCTGTGTCTTCTTCCGCAAGAGCTTCGTTGTTCACTCGTTACGGGCCTGCAATCGGCCTGCGCCTCGCTCTCGCCTCGTCTTGCGAAAGAATCCGCGACGCCATCCCTTTCCTCCCCACTGAATCGTTGGCTGAGCCGACGGCGTTGAGTGATCTTCCGGTTGTAATTATTCGAGGACGAAGATGGTGTCGACGTCATCCCAGGAATCCTTGATGCCGAGGGTTAAGCGGACGCCGTTGGGGGTTTGCTCCAGCGTGACCTTGCGGTGGTTATGCCAAAGTCGGGCCTTCGTGACGGTACGTCCGTCTTGGGGTGGCGGCAGCAAGATGCTGCGGTCTTTGGCGGGGACAAATCGGTGCAGGTAGGTGGTCCGACCGTCCGGAGATTCGGTGGCTACCTGAGCCAATGCGTCGAGAGGTTGGTTGGTGATGCCCCAGGCGCGGCTGGGACGAGTGCCGAAGAGAGAACGGCCGGCTCGGTCACTCAAGTTTCCCAGACGCTCACAGAATGAACGCACCCCCAATTCCCACTTTCCTCCCGGATGGGGTCCGACAGACCAGGCGGTACCGCCCCCCATGCGCCCCGTCACGGCGGCTTGCATCACCGTGTACCGGTAGGCCAGCTCCGGGCTCCAGGTGACAGTGGCCTGCTTGGCCCACCATTCATCGGTGATGGTCTGACAGCGGAGCCACGTCGTGGACGGAAAGGGAGGTTTCATGCGGTCTTCGGTGGCTCCGTAATCCACGCAGGCTCGGTTGAGGCCTGAGTTCTGGATCATCCAAGCGCTGGGATGACGATCGAGGACGATCTTCCGGAGCGCAGGTAGGTCGAGAAAGCCGGGCAGCCCTCCGTCGAAGTAGTAGCCATCAACATCTTGTCCGTAGCGCTCGACGACCTCACGCAGCAGTTCCTGGATGAACGCATTCCATTGGGTCTTGGGGCCTGTCTGGTTCCAGCCGACGCGGTCTTGATCTTCACGGGTGAGGTCGTGTCCATCGCTGGGGTGAAAGTAGAGGACGACCCGGATGTTACGGGCCTTCAGCGCTTGGATCAGGGCGCCCACCGCATCGCGCCGTGCGCTATGTCCCGGCAGATGTGCTGCCATGGTGCGGCTTGGGAAGAGCACGTTCATGTTCGCATGGAACGTGGTGAACATCACGTACTGGGCCCGCATAGAGGCCGCCGTGGAGGCGAAGTCCTCCACATCCAAGTGGTCGGCCAAGTCGTCGAGGCTGCGTGCCGGTGTGCCATCCGCCCATTGCGTCCAGCCCCACGGATAGGATTTCCCGACATAGGTGTAGTGGGCGAAGAGGCCCAGGTGCATGTCGGTGAAGGGAGGCGTGGCGGCGCGAGGGCTTGCCATCATCCCGTCGACGAGACCGTTCAAGCTGATACACAGGAAGGCCAACACGAATCGGAAGAGCTGAGGATTTCTCAGGGAAACCATGGTGGGTCGATCTTGCTGCACTTCGACGCGGCAAGTCGACCGCGTTTACCCTGCTCGCGTGGCCCTCCGGGGATTCCCGGTCGCCCGAGCCGGCTTCTTTGCGGTCGTTCCCCGAATCCTAGTGATTCAATCCGCCCCCAGAGAGGATCTTGGTAAGGCGAAGGGCTACTGCCCGGGCTGATAGAACCAATCCACCTTGCCGTTGGCCCCCTTGGAGAGGGACTTCCAGGGCATGACGGAGGTGTGTCCATCCGCCCAAGCATAATTGCCGCCCTGACCGTGGCGGACGTAGCGGAACAATGCGACCCCCAGGCTGGGCGGGTACAAGTAACCGTAGTTCCACCATTCCAGCCCCTTGGCGGGATCGAGGCCGTCGCCGTTCATCACGGTGTCCGAAGGCTTGGTGATGAGGGAGGTCTTTACCCGGTCTGCGGGGGTGTAGCCGAGGTAGGCGTAGTTGTGCCCATACCCGCCATAGCCCTGATATCCGGGAACGTTGGCCGGGATGACGTTGGTGCCGATCTTGGCCGTGGGGCAGGCCACCACCTTGTCCTTCGCGACGAGGTTGGTGAAGTTGCGGTTGTCGGTGGCGATGTACGTCGAGATTTCGGCGAACCACCGGCTCGGGGCCACCCAACCCGATCCTACCGGTGCCTCGGTGCCCGCGACTGGCAGGAAATCCGTTTGATCGCCCGCATACAGCAAGTAGCCCAAGACGATTTGTTTCTCATTGCTGGTGCAGCGGACCGTCTGGGCCTTGGCCTTGGCCCGGGCCAGCGCCGGCAGAAGCATGCCCGCCAAGATGGCGATGATGGCGATGACAACGAGCAATTCGATCAACGTGAAGGCATGCCGGAACAGCGCAGCCTCAGATGACGGAGAGGGTCTCATGGATCTGTGCCATGTCAGCCCGCCCGGCCGGGTCTGTCAAAGTGTGTCTTCGGCGTTGGCCGGGCTGGTTGAGCAAACTCAGTCGCGATCTCAGTCGCGCATGAAGTGGCAGGTGTAGCCGCCGGGGTTTTTGACGAGGTACTTTTGATGGTAGCCCTCGGCAGAATACCAGATGGAGGCGGTGGCGATTTCGGTGACCACGGGGCGGCGCCACTTGCCGGAGGCGTTGACCCGGGCCTTGACCGTCTCGGCCGTCGTTTTCTGAGTTTCGTTGAAGGTGAAGATGGCCGAGCGGTACTGGCTGCCCACGTCATTGCCCTGGCGGTTCAGCGTGGTGGGGTCGTGCATGCGGAAGAACCACTTCTCGAGCAACTCTTCGAGCGACAAGGTCTTGGGATCAAAGACGACTTTGACCGACTCGGCATGGCCCGACTTGCTGTCGTGGGTGTCGTCGTACTTCGGGTTGGGCAGCCATCCGCCGGTGTATCCCGACTGAGTTTCGCGAACGCCGGGAATCTTGCGCAAGATCTCCTCCATGCCCCAAAAGCAACCGCCGGCCAGGTAGATGGTTTCCAGCCCTGGAGCGGGCTGTGGGGTCGGGGGCACGGCGGGTAGCGCCGCCGCGAGGTTGGTCGATGCGTTGATCGAGGTGGGTTGGGTCATGGGAGCCTTTTTCGGAGACGAGGTTTTCTGGGGATTGTCCGCAGCGGCGACGGTGGTCTGGAACAGAACCAGCGAGGCGACCAACAGGGACACGGTGGCAATCCAACGGCGCATGAGTCACCGATACCCTCACCGGCGCTCGGCGCAACCGCCAATTGCATGGTGGACCCAGGTGAGGAGGAAGGATGGATCCGTCCGGATGAGCGGACGCAGTCAATAACGCCCCTTGGGCTAACCGTGGCTTGAAGTCTCTCTAGGGAGGGTCAAGTATGGCTTTAAATCCTCCCCGAAGTTCGCCGGTTTTCCTGTGCTGTTTGTTAAACCCCTCCTGAAATGAAGTTACGCTCCTCGATCCTCCGGTGCTGCCTGCAGTCCTCCCTGTTGCCGCTGTTACTGGCCACAGCAGTGCAGGCAGCTGATTCGTCACCGGCCGTGTTGCCCGGAACTCAACCGCTGACCCAGACGGGTGATTTGGCCCACGCCCTGGTCGGGGGCATCGACCGCTATTTGGACCGGGTCTTGGCGGCTTCACCCCAAACCCGCGCCCGCCATTGGAACCGGGACCTCAACTCGCCGGAGGCCTATGTGAAGTCCATCGAGACCAACCGCCAGCAACTGGCCCGCATTCTCGGCGTCGTGGATACTCGTGGGCCGGCGCAACTGCGAATTTCGGCACCGGTCTCCGGCGGCTCTTCCGGTAATCTGGCCGAAGTGGGCCGCGGCCGCGGCTTTAAGATTTTCTCGGTGAGTTGGTCGGTGGTTCGTGGAGTGGAGGCCGATGGCTTAATGCTCGTTCCTGATGGCGAGGCCAAGGCGTTCGTAGTGGCCATTGCCGATGCGGACCAGACGCCGGAGCAACTGGCCGGTCTTCAGGCGGGCGTCCCGGAGTCCGATCAATTTGCTCGCCGGTTGGCCGAACGTGGATGCCGCGTGCTCATTCCTGCGCTAGTCGATCGCTCCGATACCCACAGCGGATTGCCCGGGTCGCGCAAGCTCAAGCAATCTCAGCGTGAGATGCTGTGGCGGGCCTCCTACGAAATGGGGCGCACCGTGCAGGGTTATGAAGTGCAGAAGGTGTTGGCTGCCGTGGATTGGCTCGGTTCGCAGCAGTCGGCCTCGGGATCTAAGAAGCCTGTGGGCGTGATCGGTTACGGCGAGGGCGGTATGGTTGCTTGCTTTGCTGGAGCCTTGGATCCCCGCATCGATGTCACAGCCGTCAGTGGGTTTCAGGTGAATCCGCGCCTGCACAACGAACCCATTGACCGAAACGTCTGGTCGCTGACCGACCAGTTCGGCGCGGGCGAGATCGCCGGGCTCATCGCACCCCGCGGATTGGTTTGGGTGCATGGAAAATTCCCTGAGACTCAGTATCCCGCCAAATCGGGCCAGTCCCACCATGGGGCCGCTCCCGGTAAACTGGGTCGTCCCGATCCTGAGGTGGCCCGGCAAGTTCTCGAAGAGGCCGGTGCTTGGTTGAAAGGGGTGCCCGGGCTAGATCAATGGAAGCTCGTCGAAGCTCAGCCCGACGAGTTGTTCAATGACGAGGCCTTGGGTGCGTTCGGCGACCGGTTGGGGCTACCAGAGGCCCCCGCAGCTTCCGCTGCTGTTTCTGCTCTCCAACCGCTCCCAGACAACACGGCGCGTCAGTTGCGTGCGTATTCTCAAATTTTGGAAGACACCCAGTGGCTCATGCGCGAGGCCGAGTTCACGAGGGCTGCATTTTGGAACAAGGCGGACCGCAAGAATGCCGACACCTTTGCCCAGAGCACCCGCGCCTATCGGGATTATTTACTGAAGGAGGTCATCGGCCCCATTCAGTCGGCCTCGCTGCCTGCCTCGCCGCGGACCCGCAAGCTCATTGAGACCAATGGCATCACCGCCTACGAGGTGATGCTCGACGTGCATCCGGATGTGGTGGCCTACGGCATCCTC
>JARXAF010000137.1 GCA_029865985.1 Verrucomicrobiota bacterium | reverse complement strand
ACGATTCCACCGTGGCTGCGGCACACAACAACGCGCCAGACACCCACCCACTCAGCCAGAACGAGGCCCGGGTGAGGAAAAGAATGACGCGGCGCATTCTATCGCCAGATGAGGCGTGAGCCGGGAGCGGGCCGATTTGAGCCCCATGCCATCGGGTGAACCAAGAAACTCGCGGAAAGGTGGTCACTTCGACCGGAAGGCTGAACCCATCTCCCGACTTGGCAATCGCCAAGGACCAACGCGTCGGATCATTGAGTGTTGTTCAAGCGGAGGATCAGGCCAAACTTCAGACCCGGCCCCGTGAAGCGCCACAACGCACCCGGGCATAAAAAAACCCCAGTGTTTACTGGGGTTTTCAGAGGAATGGTGCCCACGACAGGACTTGAACCTGTACGATGTTACTCACTAGAACCTGAATCTAGCGCGTCTGCCAATTCCGCCACGTGGGCGACACCGGTGACAAACTCGGTGATGACGGTCTCGGGAACAAGGCTTTTCTCGGACTTTTCACGAGGCGCATGCGAATCCGACGACCCCAAGTTGGCCCACCGCCAGTCGGCCACCGCAAGTCGGCTCACCGGACACCCGCCGTTGCGCGTTGCACGTGGGATGCTTTCCAGAAGAACCACCCAAGCAACCGAGCAATTCGGCTGGTCTTGTGAAGGTCTCGTCCCAAACTCGGGCCATGAAGTTTTCCCGTGCGATCTTCCTGGCGGCCACCGCGCTGCCGTTGGCTTTTGCTGACGCTGTCGTTCCCAAGGCGGCGGACGGTCGCCCGCTGAACCTCGGATTCGAAGCGGGCGACTTGCGCGACTGGCAAGCCTCGGGCACAGCGTTCAGCCAGTTGCCGCTCCGTGGTGATGTGGTGTCGCAGCGGCGCGGAGACATGAAGTCCAACCACGAAGGCGACTTCTGGATTGGCGGCTTCGAACGCGTGGGCGACGACCCCAAGGGCACGCTCACCTCGGTCCCCTTCAAGGTGACCCATCCGTGGGCGAGCTTCCTCGTCGCCGGCGGTCCGTGGCCCGAGACCCGCGTTGAACTGGTGGATTCCGCAACCGGCCAAACCTTCTTCAAGATCTCCGGCTACGAGAACGAAACCCTGCGACCCGTGGTCGTCGAACTGAAAGGCCTGATGGGTAAGCAAATCCTCATCCGCCTGATCGACGACCGCTCCGGCCACTGGGGTCATATCAATTTCGACAACTTCCGCTTCCACTCCGAGCGTCCGGTGCTGCCCAACGAACTGAGCCTGAAAGACACGGCCAAGAACACCCCACCGCCGGCCGATCAAGTGCTCTTCTCCGGTCTGTCCGCCGCCGACGCCACCGCCAAGGCCACCCTGCCCTCCGGCTTCGCGATGCACGTCTTCGCGTCCGAGCCCGATATCCGCAACCCCATCGCCTTTTGCGAAGACCACCGCGGCCGCATCTGGGTAGCCGAAGGATTGAGCTATCCCAAACGCGTCGGCCATCCGCCGGCCAATGGCACCCCGGAGCAACTCCGCAAAGACATCTTCTCGGGCAAAGACCGCATCCTCGTCTTCGAAGACACCGATGGCGACCACAAGGCCGACAAGCGCACGGTGTTCCTGGAAAACGTGAACCTCATCTCCGGCATGGAGTTCGGTTTCGGCGGCCTCTGGGTCGGTGCCGCGCCCTACCTGATGTTCATCCCGATCACCGACGGCGATGCACCCAAGCCGGCCGGTGAACCGCAAATCCTGCTCGATGGCTGGAACTACACCGCCGACACGCACGAGACCCTCAACACCTTCAACTGGGGGCCCGATGGCTGGCTGTACGGTTGCCACGGGGTGTTCTGCCCATCGCATGTCGGCAAACCAGGAGCAACCGAGGCGGATCGCCAATGGGTGGACGCAGGCGTGTGGCGCTACCATCCGGTGACCCACCGCTTCGAGATCTTCACCGAGGGCGGCAGCAATCCGTGGGGCATCGACTTCGATGAGCACGGCAACTTGTGGTCGGAGATGTGCGTCATTCCCCATCTCTTCCACATGATCCAAGGCGCACGCCTGTTGCGACAGGGCGGCGAGCACTACACCTACAACCGCGACGAGACCCTGCGGAACGCCAAGCACCGCGACACCCGCAGCCGCAAATCCATCTTCCCGTTTGTGTACGAAGACATCGGCACCCATGCCGACCACGTGCACTGGGCGGGCGCGGCCGGACCTCATGCCGCCAACGGACGCAGCGACGCCATGGGCGGAGGCCATGCGCACGCCGGAATGCTGTGCTACCTGGGCACCAGTTGGCCGGCCTCGTACCGCAACAACCTGATCATCGGCAACATCCACGGACAGCGGCTCAACATCGACCTGCCCGTCGCCCGTGGCTCTGGATACGTGGGCAAGCACGGTCAAGACTTCCTCAACTTCAATGACCGTTGGTCCCAGACCCTCAATCAGCGACTCGACCCAGATGGCAGCGTTTTTGTCATCGATTGGTACGACGCCAACCAGTGTCACCACGGTCGGGACGACGGCCATGACCACTCCAGCGGCCGCATTTACAAGATCGTGTACCAGAACCAGCCGATGGTGCGCACCAATTTGGCCGTCCTGAGCCCGGCTCAATTGGTCTCACTGGTGGGCTCCAAGAACGAATGGCTCAGCCGCCATGCTCGCCGCGTGCTGCAGGAACGCGTGGCCGCCGCCGGCGCCCAGGAATCGGTGGACGAAATCCCCGCCGGCATTCGCGATTACGCCCGCATTCGCAAGGCGGCCGGCAAGGTGCCCGCGCTGGAAACCTTGCGCGACGCGGTGGATGGATCCGGTGACGCCGCCTCACGACTCCGGTCGCTCTGGGCGCTGCACCTCACCGGCGGCATCTTGCCAGAAGACGCAGCCCGCTGGATCCGCGATCCAGACCCCCAAATCCGCGCCTGGACCGTGCAAACCTTCTTCGAACACTCCGGCATGCTCTTCACCGAGCCCACCTTCGAGCAGTTGGCCGGAAGTTCCGTCGAGGCCCTGGCTGCGTTGGCGTCCGAAGATCCCTCACCCGTCGTGCGACGGGCCGTGGCGAGCGCGGCCCAGCGGGTGCCGGTGGCCCAACGTTGGGAGATCCTGAAGAACCTGCTGAGGCATTCGGAAGACGCGAGCGACTTCAACCTGCCCCTGCTCTACTGGTACGCCACCGAAGGTCCCGTCTCCACCGATGCGGATCGGGCCACCGAATTGCTCAAGGAGTGTAAGATCCCCAAGGTGCGCGAGTTCATCGCCCGCCGTCTGACCCAGATGGCCTTTGCCAAGAACTAAAAGACGCCGTCGGTGGCGTTCACCGAGAACGCCCGCGTCCCTTCCGGCGAGCCTTGGCATCGTCGGAGCGGGCGCGGGCTGCGGAACCCGGACTCTGGGTTTCAGCGCCACTCAACCGGCTCTTGAGTTCACGGATCTGATCCCGCAGCAACGCCGCCTTCTCGAACTCGAGGTTGTTGGAGGCCTCGATCATCTCGCCCTCCAGCTCGCGGATGGTTTCCGTCAAATCGATCTGGGCAACGCTGCCCTCCAGGATCGCCGCTGCCGCCTGGCGGCCGGAGCCCGCGCTGCTGAGCCCTTCCTCGATGCTGCGCTTCACACTGCGCGGCGTGATGTTGTGCGCCTTGTTATGGGCCAATTGCTTCTGCCGGCGATAATCGGCCACCGCCAAAAACTTCTGGATGCTCTGGGTCCGGTTGTCGGCATAGAGAATCACCCGCCCATTCAAATGCCGAGCAGCGCGGCCCGCCGTTTGGATGAGGCTCGTGGTGCTGCGCAAATAGCCTTCCTTGTCGGCGTCGAGGATAGCGACCAGCGAGACCTCCGGTAGGTCCAAGCCCTCGCGCAGCAAATTGATACCGATGAGCACATCGCATTCGCCTTTGCGCAGAGCCCGCAAAATCTCCACCCGCTCGATGGCATCGATCTCACTGTGCAAATAGCGGACATTCACACCGAGATCGCGCAGGTAATCCGTCAATTCCTCGGCCGTCCGCTTGGTCAAGGTCGTCACCAACACCCGCTCGCCGCGCTCGATGGTGACCCGCGCCTCGTGCAGCAAGTCGTCGATCTGCCCCTTCAAGGGTTTGATTTCCACCACCGGATCCACCAGCCCCGTCGGCCGGACTATTTGCTCCGCCACATTGGTGGGCCCTGCCCAACCCATTTCTGTCGGGCCCGGGGTGGCGCTGATGTGCACCGCCTGCCCCATGAGCGAACGGAACTCCTCGAAATTGAGCGGCCGGTTGTCGAGCGCGCTGGGCAGGCGAAACCCGTGTTCCACCAAGACGCTTTTGCGGGCCATGTCGCCGGCATACATGCCCCCAACTTGAGGCAGGGTCGCGTGGGATTCATCAATGAGCAGGAGGAAATCTTCCGGAAAAAAATCCATCAATGTGCCCGGACGAGAACCCTTGGGACGGCCCGAAATGTGGCGGGAGTAATTCTCGATGCCGGAGCAGAAACCCAGTTCCTGCAACTGCTCCAAGTCGAACTCGCACCGCATCTTGATGCGCTGAGCCTCGAGCAATTTGCCCTCCTTCTCGAACTCGGCGATGCGCAGGCCCAACTCCTCGCGAATCGAGAGGATGGCCGAGTTGATCTTTTCCTGCGGCGTCGCGAACTGCTTGCTCGGGAAGATATTGACGGCCTGCAGCGATTCGAGGGTATCGCCCGTCAGCGGATCGAAGCGTGTGAAGCGCTCCAGCTCCTCGCCGAAGAACTCGATGCGCAAGGCGTCTTCGGTGTAGGCCGGGTGCAGTTCCACGACATCGCCACGCACACGGAACTTGCCCCGAGTGAGGTCGTAGTCATTGCGCGAGTATTGGAGATCCACCAACCGGGCGAGCAATTGCTCCCGGCTGAGCGACTGCCCGAGGCGCAGCGGAATGACCATGCTCTCGTAATCGCGCCGGTCGCCGATACCGTAGATGCAAGACACCGAAGCCACCACGAGCACATCGCGCCGCGACAGCAGTGAATTCATCGTCGAGAGCCGCAACCGCTCGATCTCCTCGTTCACGCTGCTGTCTTTTTCGATGAAGGTATCGGTGCGCGGGATGTAGGCCTCGGGCTGGTAGAAGTCGAAGTAACTGACGAAATACTCCACCGCGTTGTCCGGGAAGAAACTCTTGAACTCGGCGTAGAGCTGGGCCGCCAGCGTCTTGTTGTGCGACAACACCAGCGCCGGCCGGCCCAACTGAGCCACCACATTGGCGATCGTGAAGGTCTTGCCCGAGCCGGTGACGCCCAGCAGCACTTGATGGGGCTCTCCTTTTTGCAGCCCGGCAACGAGCTTGGCGATGGCCGCCGGTTGATCGCCCGCCGGCGCATAATCGGATTTGAGCTGGAACTGGGTATCGGACACGTCGTTGAGAGCCTAGTGAGCCAAGCCCCCGGACGAAAGCCCGCGGAGCCACCGATCCCACACCTGTGTTGCGGCCCCTAGAGGCCGACCCTCTCACGGTAGGCACCAAGTCCTCTCGGAAATGGGGTCAGGAAATGGGGTCAAAATGGGGTCAGTTCTTGATATTGGTTACTCCCCGGAAATGGGGTCAAAATGGGGTCAGTTCTTGATATTGGTTACTCCCGGCCCAGCTTCCTCTGGCGATACAAGAGATGGTTCAGATAACCGCGCGTGCCCATCGCCAGATGCTCGGCGATCCACCCCACCATCATCGTCGTCTCCGCCCGCAAGCGCGCCGCCAAAGCCACCTTCACTGAATCCCCCTT
>JARXAF010000100.1 GCA_029865985.1 Verrucomicrobiota bacterium | reverse complement strand
GATCGCGTCCCCATCCTGACCGACTTGTCGTGGCGGGTGATGCCCGGCGAGCACTGGGCGCTGTTGGGCGGCAACGGCTCGGGCAAAACGAGTCTGTTGTCGGCGCTGGCGGGTTACCTAATGCCCACCACCGGCGACATCGCTCTCCTGGGCGAACAGTACGGCCAGGCCGACTGGCGGGAGCTCCGGATGAAGCTAGGCATCGTCAGCTCGTCGGTGCGCCAAATGATGAACGACACCGAGCCTGCCCTCGATACGGTGGTCAGCGGGCGCTACGCGATCATCGATTACTGGGGAACTCCAAAACGCGCTGACGCCGCGAGAGCCCGTGAACTGATGGAGTCGGTGGAAATCGGCCACCTGGCCAAGCGCCCGTGGGCGGTTTTGTCGCAGGGCGAACGCCAGCGCGTGCTCATCGCACGGGCCATGATGTCCGATGCCCGACTGCTCATCCTCGATGAGCCGTGCACCGGGTTAGACCCTGTGGCCCGGGAGCTATTCCTGGAGTTCCTGGGTCGGCTTTCACGCCGAGCCAATGCCCCGACGCTGGTTTTGGTGACCCACCACGTGGAGGAAATCACCCCAATCTTCAGCCACGCCCTACTGCTTCGGGGCGGCACCGCGCTGGCCTCGGGACCGATCGGGCGGTCGCTGACCAGCCGGTCGCTGAGCCAGCTCTTTGATCACCCGGTTCGGCTGACCCGGAGCGGGGGCCGGCTTGGCCTGAGGGTGAGCCCCAGCAGCGCCGCGTGAACTCGCGGGAGTCTTTTCATCGGCGGCCTTACCGGCAGGAACCTTTGCAGCGGGAGCAACCGGACGCCGTGGGCGGGTTCGCAACTCCTCCGGCACGAGCAGCGGATCGTAGCCGTAGCGGCGGCAGAACGCTTCCGTCGGCGCGATGATGAGCGTCGATCGATGCAGGAAGGGGTCGGGGTATTCCAAACGGAAGGCCCGGAGCGCCAATCCATGGAAGTCGCGGCGGCCGTACAAAATATCCCCAGCGACCGGGCACCCGGCGTGGGCCAAGTGCAGGCGGATCTGGTGGGTCCGTCCTGTGACCGGCAACGCCAAGACCAGCGCCCTGCCCTCGCGGGCACCCAGCACACGGAAAGCCGTCTCTGCGGGCTTGCTCTCTGGACCGTAATCCACCCGATGCTTGCCGTGCTCGGCCGGATCGGGCCCGAGCGGTTCACGGCAAACCCATTCACCCTGTCGGGGCACGCCATCGGTCACCGCGAGGTAGGCTTTCTTGACCGTCCGCTCAGCGAACACGCGCGACAACGCCGGCATGGCTCCTTGGCTCTTGGAGAACAGCAGCACCCCGGTAGTCGGCGCATCCAGGCGGTGCACGAAACGCAGAAACTTGAGGTTCCGCGACCGGGCCCACCACTCCCCAGTTTCAATGGCATCAACCAAGGCCCGATGGAGCCCGCGGTCGGCATGCTCACCGTCATCCGGGCCCAGCATCCAGCCCGCCGGCTTGTCGATGGCCAGCACCCCACGGTCCTCGTAGAGGATGTTCACGATCGTTCCGTCAGGCAGTTCAAAGAAGTCCGGCTTGGCCACCTGCCGATTGAACCACACCCCGCCTCCGATCTCACGCCATTCTTGATCCGTTGTGTCGAGGCCAAATGTTTTCGTGCAGGAACGGGGCTTCAATAAATGAAGGAATGACCCCTTTTGTGTAAATGTGTGGGACCGACCCCTATTGTGGTAAAAATCCTGATGGCAGATGGCCAGTTCAGGGTATCTTTGAGCCGTGCAAATCGAGTCCTTCAAAGTTTTCTGCGACCTCGCCGAGACGGAATCGTTCACCAAGGCGGCCCTGATCAACAACATCACCCAGAGTGCGGTCAGCCAGCAGATCACCTCTTTGGAACGCCAGCTGAAGACCCTTCTCATTGAACGCAGCAAGAAGAAGTTCCGGCTCACCCGCGAAGGCGAACTGCTCTACGAACACGGCAAACAAATCATCCTCACCTACGAGGGATTGGTTCACCGCCTTCAGGAACTGCGGGACGTCATCTCGGGCACCATCCGCATCGCCGCCATCTACAGCATCGGCCTGCACGATCTCCAACCCTACGTGAAGCGCTTCCTCAAGGCGCACCCGTCGGTGAAGGTCCACGTCGAATACCAACGCGCCAACCAGGTGTATGACGATGTCCTGGGCAATGTCGTGGACATCGGTCTGGTCGCCTATCCGCTGAAGGAATCCAAGCTCGAGACCATTGCTCTGAAGCCGGAGAAACTGGTGCTCATCTGCGCTCCGGGACACGCCTTCACCAAGTCCAAGGGTCTCAAGGTCTCCCAGCTGGAAGGCCAGAAATTCATCGGTTTTGAACCCGACATCCCAACTCGGAAAGCCATCGACCGGGAGCTCAAGGAACACGGAGTCGCCGTGAAGCACGTCATGGAGTTCGACAACATCGAAACCGTGAAGCGGGCCGTGGAAATCGGGGCCGGCGTGAGCATTGTTCCGGCGGGCACCGTCGCTCAGGAAGTTTCTAAGAACACCCTCGTCGCCATGCCCTTCGCGGACATCGAACTCAACCGTCCCATCGGACTCATCCACAAGAAGTCGAAGGTGCTGTCGCCGGCCATGAAGCAATTCATCGCCGCCTTGCAAGTCAGCCAACCCATCGGTTGACGGGGCGATCGGCCCCATCGGTCTACTCCAGTCAGCGGATGTTTATTGCCCCGGTCAGGCGACCGGGGCGGATTCAGGAGTGTGAGTGGCGATCAATGTAGACCGGTGCACCCAGTGTTCGACACGAAACTCCGAGGTGCGAAGGACTTCAGCCATCCAGACGAAATCGCCCTCAAACGGCGGGAACACCGCATCGCCTGGCACGGTGATGGGCACCCGGGTCAGGAACAAATCGCTGCATCGGGGCAGCAGCAATCGGTAGATTTCCGACCCACCGCAAACCCAGACCGGGCGGGGATCATTCTGAAGCTCTTCCAACAACGGTTCTAATTCGGCGACCGTGCGCACTCCTGGGATGGTTGCGCCACTGCGGGAAAGCACAATGGTCTGCCGTCCGGGCAAGGGCTTGCCGATGGAGTCAAAGGTCTTACGACCCATGACCAAGATCCCGCCGAGCGTCACCTGACGAAACCAACGAAAATCGGCCGGAAGGTGCCAAGGAATCTTGCCAGAGTCGCCAATGACCCGGTTCTCCGACATGGCAGCGATGGCTCGCAGACGGCCCATGGTGATCAACCTCTGAATTCTGCCAACCGGTGACAGGACGACGCTGAAGCCGCCCTGCCCCGGAAAAACTCAACCCTCCGTGGGCACCGACAACCCGGAGAACGGGTTCTGTCCGAAGGATGCCGACTGCGAGGCCGCATCGGTCGCCACGCGAACCGGTTCCGGCTTGCCGTTGGATTCTGCCTTGGAGGAAGCCTTGGAAGGGGCCTTCGGCGTTGCAGGAGCCTCCTCTTCCTTGGTTTCCTTCGGGTTCTTGGCGCGCTTGTTCTTCGGCAGGGGGCTGATCATCACATTGATCGCCTTGCCCACCAGCTTGGGCGGAAAATCCGGATGTCCCCACGGAGCCAACTGCTCCAGGAACTTGTTCATGACTTCCTTGCCGACTTCCGTATGGGCCATTTCGCGCCCACGGAAACGCAAGGTTGCCTTCACCTTCATGTCCTCACACAAGAAGCCAATGGTGTGCTCCTTCTTGATGCCCAGATCATGCGGATCGATACGGGGAGAGAGCTGAACCTCCTTCACCAGATTCACCGCCTGGTGCTTCTTGCTGTCGCGCTCCTTCTTGGAGAGTTCATATTTGAACTTGCCGTAGTCGACAATGCGGCAAACCGGCGGAACCGCCGTCGCGGCAATTTCCACCAAGTCGACGGCACTTTGTCGGGCCAGGTTGATGGCGGCTGCCAGATCCATGATCCCCACCTGCTGCCCGTCGATGCCGATGACGCGAACCTCGCGTGCTCGGATCTTTCCGTTGATCCGGTGCTGCGGCTGACCCGGTTGAGGGCGTGAAAACGGGCGGCTCAAAGTGCCGCCTCCGGTTGAAAATGCATCATGCGTACGATCAAACCAACTCGCTGCTTCAGGAAACTTAGGTCGCTATAGGAAGCTCTAGCCATCCGGGCAAGCCGAAAGTCCAGAATTCCGCAATAAATCGACGAAAACCTGAAATCAGACCCTCTCATCGCTGCACACCTTGCGGTTGGAGGACTTCCCGGATGTTGACACCACGGAAGTCGAACAGACGCTTGATGGTGTCCTCGATCAGGTTGTTCGGGCAGCTCGCACCGGCGGTGATTCCGACCGTCAGAGTCCCTTCAGACCGGTACCAATCGGCGGTGGTCACCTCAGCGGTGATGTGCTGATTCCAATGACGGATGAGGGCCGGCGACTGCATCATGGCCGCGTTCTTGATGAAGTAGGTCGGCAGCACCTTCTCGCCCATCTCTGCCAAATGGGAGGTGTTCGAGGAATTGTAGCCCCCGACGACGATCAGAAGATCGATGGGCTCGCGGAGCATTTTCTCCAGAGCATCCTGACGGTCTTGAGTCGCACCGCAAATGGTGTCGAAGAACCGGAAATGCTCAGCCACCTTTTCAGAACCGTGCTTCTGTTGCATGGCCCGCTGGAAGCGCTTCTGAACTTCCTCAGTCTCACCGCGCAACATGGTCGTCTGATTGGCCACGCCCACGGCCACCAAATGCAAGTCCGGGTCGAATCCGGGAGAGTGAGCCCCTTTGAATCGTTCGAGAAACTCGTTCCGGTCGCCCCCTTTGAGGATGTAGTCGCAGACGTAATCGGTCTCGGCCAGGTCGAAAACCACCAGATAATGCCCCGTCCCGTAGGCGGTGGCCTGCGAGGTGGTCGCCTTGGTTTCCTCATGCTTGGCCTTGCCATGAATGATACTGGTCACCGACTCCTTGCTGTACTGGCGCACCCGCTTCCAGACCGACATCACGTCGCCGCAAGTCGTGTCCACCGTCTGGCAACCGAAACTCTCGATGCGCTGGCGGGTGGAGACCTCGGTACCGAAAGCCGGGATGATGACCACGTCATCGGCATTGAGCTTGAGGCCGGCCAGTTCCAGATCACTGGGCTTGGGCGAGATGCTCACAATGCCCATTCCCCGGATCTGATCATTCACCTCGGGGTTGTGGATGATTTCACCCAACAGGAAAATGCGGGTCGGTTCGGGGAAAACCTTGCGCGCCGCATAAGCCAAATCAATGGCCCGTTCAACGCCGTAGCAAAAGCCGAATTCCTTGGCCAAACGAATGGTGAGTCCGCCGTAGGAAAACGTGCCGCCATTGGCACGGAGGCGTTCCACCAACTCGCTGCGGTAGTGCGTCACCACCTGCGCCGAGACTGCCTGCATGACGTCCGGCCTGCGGAGGTTCACTTTCTTGGATGCGGCGGGGGCGGCAGGCCCCGACGGGGCGTCGTTGAACATGACGGGCTAACCGTACCCGCACCCCGCCGAACGTCGAGAGTGGAGTGGTGGGTAAAAGGTTTAGAGTCGGTAATGGCGTTTCAGGAATCCGCCAATCTCCAAAGCTTCCAGACTGGTCACCGGATCACCAACCCGTAACCTCCAAACCGTGTCCGCCGACTTCGACCTCGCCATCGTCGGTTCCGGATTTGCCGGAACGTTGCTGGCCATGATCGCCCGACGCCTCGGTCGCTCGGTGCTGATGATTGAACGCGGACGCCACCCGCGCTTCGCCATCGGCGAATCATCCACGCCCTTGGCCAATTTGTGGCTGGAGATTCTGGCCGACCGCTACGACTTGCCTCGCCTGCGCCCGCTATCCCAGTGGGGCACCTGGCAAGCCTCACACCCGCACATTGGCTGCGGTCTCAAGCGCGGGTTCAGCTACTTCCATCATTCGGCCGGAAAAACTTGGGAGGCCCGCAACGACCGTTCCGATCAACTGCTCGTGGCGGCCAGCCCCAACGATTTCGTAGCCGACACCCATTGGTTTCGACCCGATTTCGATGCCTTTCTGGTCAAGGAAGCCATCCAGCTCGGCGTGGAGTACCACGACGAAACCACACTCACTGCCTGCGATATCGAGGCCGATGGCATTCAAATGGCGGGGACACGTCACGGAACCCCTTTCCGGGCGCGCGCCCGTTTCTTGGTCGATGCCAGCGGCCCTCGTGGCTACTTGCATCAGGCGCTCGGTCTGCCCGAGACCCAGTTCGAAGACTTCCCCCGGACCCGGGCCTTGTTTTCCCATTTCACTGGGGTGGGTTCCTGGGCCCAAGACAACCCGGTCTTCGGTGATGCTCCCTTTCCTCCGGATGACGCCGCCCTGCACCACACCTTCGATGGCGGCTGGATGTGGGTGCTGCGCTTCAACAACGGCATCACCAGCTCGGGTTTTGCGGAAGTTTCTACCCCGTCCGCGGCCTCTGTCTTCGATCCGGCTCAAACTTGGAGCCGTTTTCTGAATCGCTTTCCTTCCATCGGAAAACAGTTCGCCTCCGCCCAACCCATCCGTCCCTGGGTATGCGCCGAACCTCTGGCGTTCCGAAGCTCCCGCTGCGTCGGACCTCGATGGGCACAATTACCCATGGCAGCTGGGTTCGTGGATCCGCTCTTTTCCACCGGCTTTTTGCTTTCGCTCCTGGGGATTGATCGACTGGCTCGGGCTTTGGAAAACGGCTGCACAGAAACCGCCCTCGCCGCTTATGAAACCGAGACGCTGGCTGACCTCGACGCCACCGCGCGACTCATCAGCGGCGCCTATCGAGTGCTCGGCAAGCCCGATGCATTCGAAGCCCTGACCATGCTTTATTTCGCAAGCGCCAGCTTTTCCGAAACGGCGCTGCGATTGGGTCGACCCGAACTGGCCCCAGGATTCCTCCTGCGGGCCCACCCCCGCATCGCACCTGCCCTGCGCGCGCTCCTGACCGACGCCGGCCGAGCACCCGAGGACGCTTGGATCGCCCGGGTGGCAGCAATCATAGAACCCATCAACGTGGCCGGGCTGTGCGATCCGGAAAAACGCCACTGGTACGGGGTGGACACGGCAGACCTGCTCCAAGGTTCCTCAAAATTGGAATCCAGCCCGGAAGCGATTCAAGCCATGCTCCGGGACTGCGGCCTGTAACAGAGGTGTGGGCCCGCCACTCACTGGGCCGAAGAACTCCGCGTCGAGGGGGCTTCCGAGCCTGTCCCCAAACGTCATCAGATTTCCGTCGCCCGCCGGGCAAGGACCGTGTTTCATCCGCCAGCTTTTCTGACCATGCCGAAGCGCACCGACATCCACTCTGTCCTCATCATAGGCGCGGGTCCGATCATCATCGGACAGGCCTGTGAATTCGATTATTCCGGAACCCAGGCCTGCAAAGCCCTGCGGGAAGAGGGTTACCGTGTGATCCTGGTGAACTCCAACCCGGCCACCATCATGACCGATCCGGAGTTCGCGGATCGGACCTACATCGAGCCGGTCACCCCGGAGGCGGTGGAGAAGATCATCGTTCGTGAGCAGGCCGAAATGAAGCGGTTGGGAGCCACCGGCAAGCTGGTCTTGTTGCCGACGCTCGGCGGCCAGACAGCGCTGAATACGGCCATGAAGCTGCACCGCTCCGGTACGCTCGAGCGACTGGGTGTGGAAATGATCGGCGCCAAGGCCGAGGCCATCGAGAAGGGCGAAGACCGCCAGATCTTCAAGGACCTGATGCTCTCCATCGGTCTGGACGTGCCCATCAGCGGCACGGCCCACACGCTGGACGAGGCACGCGCCATCGCCGCCAGAATCGGCCGATACCCGCTGATCATCCGGCCGGCTTATACCCTCGGCGGCACCGGCGGCGGCATTGGCTACAACCGCGAAGAGTTCGAGGAGATCGCCAAGCGCGGGCTCGACCTGTCGCCGGTCAGCGAAATCCTGGTGGAGGAATCGCTCCTGGGCTGGAAGGAGTACGAGATGGAGGTCATGCGCGACCGCGCCGACAACTGCGTCATCATCTGCTCCATCGAGAACTTCGACCCGATGGGGGTGCACACCGGTGACTCCATCACGGTGGCCCCGATCCAGACGCTCACCGACAAGGAGTACCAGATGCTCCGCGACCAGAGCTTCGCGGTGATCCGCGCCGTGGGTGTCGAGACCGGCGGCTCCAACATCCAGTTCGGTGTGCATCCCGACACCGGCCGGATCGTCATCATCGAGATGAACCCCCGGGTCAGCCGCAGCTCGGCCCTGGCGTCCAAGGCCACCGGGTTCCCCATCGCGAAGATCGCCGCCAAACTGGCGGTGGGCTACTTGCTCGACGAGATCCGCAACGACATCACCCGCGAGACCCCGGCCAGCTTCGAGCCGACCATCGACTACGTGGTGACCAAGATCCCCCGCTTCGCCTTCGAGAAGTTCCCGCAGGCCGATCCGACGCTGACCACGCAAATGAAGAGCGTCGGCGAGGCCATGGCCATCGGACGCACCTTCAAGGAATCCCTCCAGAAGTGTCTGCGCTCGCTGGAGATCGGTCGCAGCGGCATCGGCGGCGACGGCAAGCCCTGGCGCGTCGGCACCCACAGCTACGGCGACCGCGAGGTGCTGCCCAAGGACCTGATCTCGCGGAAACTCAGCGCCCCGAACGCCGAGCGCATCTTCTTCATCCGCCACGCGTTCCGCGCCGGATTCAGCATCGAAGAGGTGTTTCACCTCACCAAGATCGACCGCTGGTTCCTCATCCAAATCCAGGAGTTGGTGGATTTCGAGGAGACGCTGGCGAAGTCGGTCAACTGAGCCCACCCGCTCGGCGTTCGGTTCACGGCTCCGAGTTGCGATGGCCTGCCGCCGGGATTCCGAGTGCTGAGAGCAATTCCGCGGGCAGCCGACGCGGTTTGTCCTCGAGATTGGTGCACACATGATGGGTGTACCCCTCTGCGCGCACCTGCCCTTCCGAACCTACGACTCGGTAGCCCACGTTCAAACGCACGCCCCGCGCCTCGAGCACCCACACTTCGATTGTCAGCACCTCGTCATACCGGGCAGGGCTCCGGTATTTCAGTTGAACTTCGAGGACAGGGAAGATCAACCCCTGGCCGTGGTGCCACTCATCGAAGGATTTGCCCATCGAGCGGAACCACTCGCCACGGGCCGCTTCGAGGAGGTCGAGGTAGCGGCTGTAGTAAATGTGGTTACCGACCGTGCAGTCGGCATAGGTGACCCGGTGGCGATATCGGAAAGGCTCCATCGACCTCCAGCCTGGCGCAGAATTTCCGCCGACTCAAACCGACAAGCCTGTCCCCTACAGGATCGTGCCCACTAAAGCCCCCAAAAAAAGGTCACAAAAGAGCCTGTCCCTAAGGGTCACTAAGGGTCACCTCAACGATTCAAACCGACGAGCCTGCCCCTAACAGAGCCTGTCCCCAATGTGTCGCTTGCCCCAATGTGTCGGCAACGATCCCCATGAGGCTAACCGCCCCCGAGTGCGAACCTGCAACCCTTTGACAGCCGTCGAGTTCGAGGCAGGCTATCGGTTCATGGTCCCAGTTCAGACGATCGCGACAGTTCCTTGCGAACTGTGTGAAAACCAAAACGTGGAAATCGTAGCGACCCAAGACCGGGACGCCTCCCCCCTTCAGGTGGTCCTGTGTCCGCAGTGCGGACTGGTTTGGAACGACCCTCGCCCCAGCGCGGAAGCCTTGGCGGCCTACTACCGAGAGGAGTACCGTCAGGACTACAAAGGGACCCTGGAACCCAAGCCTCGGCACACGTTGCGAGCAGCGCGCGTCGCCGTGGAACGCTGCCGGCAGCTTCGGGACAATTTGCCTCGTGGAGAAGCGGTTCTCGACCTAGGGGCCGGCGGCGGAGAGGTCGTGTATGTGCTTCGGCAATTGGGATTCCCGGCGAGCGGCATCGAGCCCAATGCCGGCTATGCGCGATTCGCCCGAGAACGTCTGCAAGTTCCGGTGACTTCGGGCAGTTGGCAGGAGGCCTCGGTCGAACCGGGTTCCCTGTCAGCCGTGACACTCTTCCACGTGATGGAACATTTGGACAGTCCCCTGCAAGCGATGCACCTGATCCGGGGATGGCTCCGCACCGGCGGGCTGCTGTGGATTGAAGTCCCCAATGTGGAGGCGGTGTGTCAGGCCCCGTCCCATCGCTTTCATCGGGCTCACCTCTACAACTTCAATGACGCCACCTTGGGTGCGCTCGGACGCCAAGCGGGTTTCGAAGTGGTTCGCACGTTCACCTCAGCCGATGGCGGCAATGTCACGGCGGTTCTTCGGAAGACCGGCATCCCGGCTACGACCGCGCCGTCGTTGACCGGGAATGCCAACCACATCCGAGGGATCATCCAAGCCCATACCCTGCTACGGCATTGCCTTTCCGCGGCCCCGTTCATCCGACCGCTGCGGAAACTGCGCCAACGGGTGTCCGAGACGATCGGGCTCCTGGGCCAAAAGACGCCCAAGGAGATTCTGGATCGAGCTATCCAAGAGGCCTTCCGCTCCGGAGTGCTCTCGGTCGTCATCGATCTCAGTGAACTGGCGGCCGCCGCGATCTGACTTTCGACACCAGGCCATCGGCTCAAGGCGCAGCCAGAGGCCGCGGGCGCTGATCTTTGGGTCGCGCACCCACTGTGCTGACATCAATGGGCTGGAATCCCACCGCATAAGCCGGTGAGTTTTTTCGGAGTCCCATCTCGGG
>JARXAF010000077.1 GCA_029865985.1 Verrucomicrobiota bacterium | reverse complement strand
GGTTCGGCCTCCGTGGGCAGCTTCTTTCGCAATCGCCCTTCCAGCGGGGCCAATGCCTCGATGACCGCCCCACGGGATGGGTATCCCGTGAATTACCCCCAAACCTGGCTCCGACTGCGTCGCGATGGGGCTTCGGTTTCTGGATTTGGTTCCTTCGACGGCACCAACTGGACCGCGCTGGGATCCGCATCTCTTTCCATGCCCAGTTCGGTTCAGGTGGGTCTGACCGTCGCGGGACGCGATACCAATGCCGTGGCAGTGGTTCGGTTCCGCGACTACGGCATCGTGTCCGGAGCCAATGTGGTGACCTATCAGCCTCTACGGGAAGGATTGGGACTTTCCAGTCGGCGGACGCGGATCGTCTTCAGTGAAATTCAGTACCACCCGCAGACGCTTCCTGGAAGCCCTGGGTTGGAGTTCGTAGAACTGTACAATGCGGGTGATGTGTTCGAGGACCTTTCTCGCTGGAAGATCGAAGGGACGGTCCGTTTCCAATTTCCGGAAGGATTCCGCCTGGGGGCTGGTCAGTTTGTGGTCGTGGCCAAGGATCCGGCCGCCTTGATGGAACGCCATGGGATTCGGGATGTTTTGGGTCCCTATTCGGGCAGTTTCAATGGATCGGGAGGGCCGCTCGAGTTGCGGGATGAGATGGGCGCTCAGAAGTTGGCGACTGATTTCGGAAACCGCGATCCCTGGCCCGCCGCGGCCGATGGTTCGGGGCACTCGTTGGTCTTGGCCAACCCCAGCTATGGCGAGGCCGATCCGCGCGCGTGGTCGATCAGTGCCGTCCGTGGTGGGAATCCCGGTGAGATGGACGCTCTACCGCCCGTGGATCCTGCTTCAAAAGTGGTGATCAATGAAGTGTTGGCCCACACCGACCTGCCTCAACTCGACACTCTGGAACTGTACAATGGCAGCGCCCAACCGGCGGACCTGTCGGGTTGTGTATTGACCGATGATGTTCAGACCAATCGGTTCCGGATCCCGGCCGGCACGGTGTTGGCACCGGGAGGTTTCCTGGCGTTGGACGAGAGGGTGCTGGGTTTTCGGTTGAGCGCCGCTGGCGAGAGCGTTTGGTTGATCAGTTCCAATGGAGTGCGGGTCCTCGACGTGGTTCGCTTTGGGGCTCAGGAAAATGGGGTGGCTTCGGGTCGCACGCCGGACGGGTCTTCGGGTTGGAGACGTCTGGAATCCTTCACACCCGGAAAGGCCAATGCAGTGCGCCGGCTCGAGGACGTGGTGCTCAATGAGATCATGTACCATCCGATCTCGGACGATGACGCCGACGAGTTTGTCGAATTGCACAATCGATCTTCCAAGCCTGTGGACTTGGCCGGTTGGCGTTTGGCGCAGGGTGTCTCGTACACCTTTCCGGCGGGTGCTTCGATTCCGAGCGGGGGCTATGTGGTTGTGGGTCGAAATGTGGAACGCCTCCGGGCCAACCACACTCAACTGACGGCAGCCAATTCCTTCGGCAACTGGTCGGGTTCGCTGCGGAATTCCGGGGAGCGTTTGTCCCTGTCCAAGCCGGACGAAATAATGAGCACCAACTCGGTGGGGCAGGTGTCCAGTGATACGATTCACATCGAAGTTTCCACGGTGGATTACCGGGATGCAGGTCGCTGGGGGCAATGGTCTGGCGGCGGTGGTTCCTCCATGGAATTGGTGGATCCCCGCGCCGATCCCCTCCGTGCTTCCAGTTGGGCGGATTCGGATGAGACAGCCAAGGGCGAATGGCAGCAGTTCACCCTGACCGATACCCTCCGCTTCAGCACCCAACCCGCCTCGCGTTTGCAGTTGGGCATGCTGGGGGCTGGGGAATGCCTTCTGGACCAGTTGGAGGTCCTCAATGCCGCCGGGACCGTGATCGTCACCAATGGTGGGTTCGAGGTGGGTTTGGGCACTGCCGCCAATGGATGGTCGTTCTTGGGACATCACCGCCGCTCACGAATCGAATCGACCGGAGCCTTTGAGGGCAGTCGTGTTTTGCGCGTCATTGCGCCGGGCGATTTGGATGCCGGCCGGAACTGCATCCGCGCTCCGATGTCCGGTGGTCTGAATGATGGATCCCGAATGACCTTGCGGGTGCGCGCCCGATGGCAGGCGGGTTGGCCCGAGGTGCTGTTCCGGACCCGCGGCGGAGGATTCGAAATGACGGCTCGCCTGCAAGTGCCCCGAAATCTAGGCACACCGGGTTTGGCCAATAGCCGCAAGGTCAACAATGCCGGTCCGTCCATTGATTTGGTTCGTCACTCGCCGGCAGTCCCCGCAGCCGGGCAACCCGTGGTCGTCACGGCTCGGGTCTCCGATCCGGACGGGTTGAGTTCGGTGAGTTTGCGTTTTCGCACCGTTGAGACGGCCGCTTTCTCCTCGGTGGCCATGCGCGACGACGGTGCCGGTGGTGATGCTCTCGCGGGCGACGGCATCTGGTCGGGCACCTTGAATGGTCGTGGAGCGGGTGAGTTGGTGCAGTTCATTGTCGAGGCCTTCGACAACGCCTCGTCCACGGCTTCGAGCATTTTCCCGACAGGAACGGTTTACGCCGGGTTACCGGCGGTCAGCGGAGCCAACATCCGCTGGGGAGATCCAGTGCCCATGGGCACGTTCAACCATGTCCACGCTTGGTTGACCGCTTCCCAGAACACCTGGCTCAGCAATGGTCAGGATTCGTCGCTGGTGGGTGGTCTCGACAATACCTTCCGCGATTGCACCCTTGTTCATGGTAACTTGCGGGTGATTTACAACGCCGGTATCCGCCGCAAGGGGAGTCCTTTCACTGGACAGGCCGATTACGCCCTGACGGTCCCTGGTGACGACCTGCTGCTGGGAACCCGGGATCGGGTCTTCGGCTTGTCGGGTAATGGTGGCGAAGAGGAGACCCGGATGCGCAACCAAATTGCGAACTGGATCGCCCGCAAAATGGGGTTGCCCTACCTGAACACCGCCTACATGCGATTCTACCGCAACGGATCTCCGTTCGGCAGCGTCTCCGAGGATTTGGAGCAGCCCTCCAATGATTACGCCGAAGCCTGGTACCCGGACGGCGGTTCGGGCGACTTGCGCAAGGTGGCCTTCGCCTTCGAATTCGATGATTCCGGAGGGTTTGCCCCGACGGGTGCCGATCTGGGCGTCTACCGGAATCCCAATGGCCAGTTCAATCTCTCGAGGTACCGCTACAACTGGCAGGGGCGACCCAGCGGAACCACCGCCAATGACTTCACCAACTTCTTCGCAATGGTCACCGCGGCCAATGATCGCACCGCGAACTTCGTGCCGAATTTGCTCAACATCGCCGACATCGATCAATGGATGCGAAGCTTCGCCCTCGATGGGTGCCTGGGGAACTGGGACACGTGGGGAACGGGCAATTCGCAGAACAAGTACATTTATTTTCAACCGGGAGGTCGCTGGCGAATCCTGCCCTGGGACATGGACTGGGTTCTGGGAGTTGGAGACCCGACCAATCGACGTCTCTTTGGAGGCAATGACGCGGCGGTCAACGTGATGTTCGATACGCCCATCTTCCAGCGCATGGCGTGGCGGGCTTATCAAGATGCCGTTTCAGGTCCCTTGACCTCCGCCCAATATCAACCTCAGTTCACCGCGCGGAGTGCGGCGTTGGCTTTCAATGGGGTCACCGGCATTTCCTCGCCCACCGTCATCGGCAATTATTTGAACGGTCGCCGGACTTATCTCAACACCCAGATCACGGCCTCTGATGCCAAGGCCTTTGCGATCACCAGCAATGGTGGAAACAATTTCACCTCGACGACTCCAGTGGCGGTCATTGATGGAACGGCACCGTTCGCAACCGCAGCCATCGAGGTCAATGGCACTCCCATGCCCCTCGAGTGGACCTCCCCGCAAATCTTCCGCATCCGCGTGCCGCTGGTGGGTGTCACCAATGTCCTGAATCTGGTGGCGGTACGGGCTGATGGCACGCCGCTGCCGGGGATGACCAAATCCGTGACGGTTCGATACACGGGAGTGATTCAGCAGGTGGCTGATTATGTGGGGATCAATGAGATCCATTACAATCCGCTGGAGCCGGGTGCGTCCTTTGTCGAGATCTTCAACCGGTCGCTTTCCACCTCGTTCGATCTTTCAGGATGCCGCCTCAACGGGGTGGGCTACACCTTTCCGGAGGGTTCTGTCATCCCCCCGGCCACTTATTGGGTGTTGGTTCGTGATCGGGCCGCATTTGTCCTCGCCTACGGTTCAGGGGTTCGAGTCTTGGACGAATTTGCCGGCTCTTTGGACAACGGTGGAGAGCGTTTGTCATTGGTCCGTGGGACAGGCACCAACGAAGTGGTGATGAGCGAGGTTCGCTACGACAACGCCTTGCCGTGGCCGGCGCTCGCCGACGGTCTGGGCTCGTCACTGCAGCGCATCGACCCATCCCAATCCTCGTGGAGGGTGGGTAACTGGATGGCCGCCGAGACCAACGCCGTCAATCGAGTGACACCGGGCAAGATCAATGCGGGCCCGGGTTCCTTGGCGAGTGTGCCGCCCTTGTGGATCAACGAAGTGCTCCCGGCCAATATCAAGGGTCCTCGGGACAATGTTGGTGATCGGGATCCGTATGTTGAAATCTACAACGCGGGCGCCTCCGCTCTCGACCTGGGCGGCCTTTATCTGACGGAGAATTGGACCAATCAACTGAAGTGGTCCTTCCCGCTGGGCTCCGTGGTTCCAGCCGGAGGATTCTTGACGGTCTGGTGCGATGGTGAGGAAGGCGAGTCCGCCCCAGGTGCGGTCCACACTTCGTTCCGATTGAGCCCGACCAATGGGGTGGTGGCTCTGGTTCGCAATGAAGGCGGAGCCTCCGGGACCACCGTGTTGGATTACCTCAACTGGCGTTCGTTGCCTGCCGATCGATCCTTGGGTTTGGTGCCCGATGGTGTCGCACGCAGCGCGCAGGGTTTGTTCTATCCCACACCTGGGGCCACCAACGATGCCTCATTCCCGGATTTCCGGGTCATCATCAACGAGCTCATGGCTCAGAACACCCGCACTGTGCAAGACCCGGCGGACGGGGATTACGACGATTGGATCGAGCTCTACAATGGAGGCACCAATACGGTGGATCTCAGCGGCTTCTATTTGACCGACCGGTTGACGAACTCGGTCTCAGCCATGTTCCGGATTCCCGCGGGCTACCCCATCCCGGCCGGTGGTTTCCTGCGGATCTGGGCCGACAACGAGACGGGGCAGAACAAATCCGGGACGGGGGAGCTTCATGTGAATTTCTCGCTGTCGCGTGAAGGGGAGCAAGTCGGGTTATTCGATCCACGCGGTATCTTGGTTGATGAGATGACGTTTGGCGCTCAGACCAATGATGTTTCTCTCGGTCGATTCCCGGATGGAGGACCGGTGCCGTTGTACTCCATGGAAGTGCCCACGCCGGGATCAGCCAATGTCCTGGCGGGAGGAAATCGACCACCGGTGTTCACTCCGGTGATGCCCCTGAGTTCTCCAGAACAGACCCAGATCGCGTTCACCGTGAACGCGGTCGATTCGGATGAGGGTCAGACTGTGACCTACGCGTTGGGTGCCGACGCCCCTCCAGGCGCGGTGATCGATTCGAAGACCGGCCGGTTCCAATGGTTGCCCTCTGAGAACGATGGTCCTGGGGCGTACAGTTTTCTGGTTCGTGCGTTGGACAACGGTTCGCCGGTTCGCACCGGCTTGGTGCGGGTTCAAATCAACGTCACCGAGGTGAACCTGACTCCCAATCCGCTGGCTGAAGTGACTTTGGAAGCGAAGGAAAGTGTTGAGTTCGTCACTCAATTGGAGGCGACGGATCCGGATCGGCCGGCGCAGGTGCTGATCTTCGAGGCGGAAGGTATCTTGCCGGCTGGCTTCGTTCTTTCTTCCAAGGGGCAAATCACTTGGACGCCCGATGAAAGTCTTGGCGGCACAACTCAAACGGTGGCTTATCGCGTGCGGGATGATGGGGTTCCCTCGCGCTCTGTTTCCGGGGTACTTCGGATCCGTGTTCTGGAAATCAACAACTCACCCATCTTTGAGCCGATTGTCTCCCAAAAGTTGGTCGAGGGGACTCCTTGGAGCCTGGCCTTGAAAGCGGTGGATCCCGAAGGCTTGCCCGTGCGGTTCCAGATCGATGGTCCTGCGCCGGATGGGTTCGTCCTCAATCCTCAGACGGGTGCTGTCAGCTGGACGCCCACCGAGGCTCAGGGCCCTGCGAGTGTTGTGGTGCTATTGCGAGCGGTGGATGGTTCATCCGATGCGCTTTCTGTGGTGCGCGAGTTGCTCTTGGAAGTAGCTGAAGTCAATCAGCCTCCCGTATTGGCGACCATCGCACCGGTGACCGCGGAAGAGGGGCGCAGTGTGAGTGTCGTGGCTTCGGCCACGGATCCCGATCAACCGGCCCAGAACCTCCGCTTCACTCTCGAACCCGGGGCTCCCAACGGGGCGAGCATCGACCCGGTGAGCGGTCTCTTCCAATGGACCGCAGACGACGACACTGGGGCTGTCACCCAGGCCATCACGGTCCGGGTGACCGACGATGGCCCCGGCAACCTCAGTGCCACCCAACGTTTTGAGATCACGGTTCGTCCGCGATTCAAGGTGGTCTTCTCGGAGATCCTGCGGCGTTCCTCGCCGGTCGGTGCCGAGTTCATTGAACTCTTCAACCGTTCTTCGAAAACCACGTGGGATTTGTCTGGCTTGCGTCTGACGGGAAGCAATTTGAGTTTTGTCTTCCCGAGCGGCAGCGCCGTGGCTCCGGGAGCCCGGGCAATGGTCGTCCGCAGTCAGGCGGGAATATCGACTGTGTTTGGAGTGATCCCGAGGATCCTCGGTGAGTGGAACGGCACCCTCGGGTCGGTCGCCGACTCGTTGCGCTTGGTTCAACCGACCAACGGTGGAACGCCTGAAACGGTGTTGGACCGTGTGGACTATGACAGTGTGGCTCCTTGGCCGAGTAGCGCTTTGGGAACGAACCAGTCGCTGCAACTCATTGATGCCCGTCAGGATCGCAACCGTCCGGGCAACTGGACGGTGGCAACGACCTTTCAAGGAAGCCGCACGGTGCTCGGTTTCACCGATACGTGGAAATACTTCCAGGACGGAGCCCCGGCCGGTGGCACCAACTGGCTGACGCCGGCATTCAATGATGCCGCCTGGCCCAGCGGCGGCGGGCTCTTGCATGTGGAGTCGGCGGCGCTGGCGACCAACAAGACCACGACACTGACCTTGGGGCAGTTGGCCTACTATTTCCGTCGAAAGGTCACGATTCCTGCCCTCACCGCCGGCGTGTCGGTTCAGTTCCGGGTGATGTTGGACGATGGGTATGTGCTGTGGGTGAATGGCCGAAAGGCGCATTTCCTAGGCATGGATGATGCCGTGGTGACTCACGAAACCCCTGCCAACCGCACCGTCGGTGATGCCGCTATCGAAGGTCCGTTCACCTTGCCTTCGGAGTTCCTGGTGCCGGGTGAAAACACCTTCGCGGTCGAGGTGCATCAGTCCAACCTGTCGAGCTCGGATGTCGTGTTCGGGTTGGAGATGACCTTGGAAGGAGGGGGCTCTGTGTCAGCCACCCCAGGGGCGGCCAACACGGTGTCATCGGTCTTGCCCGAGTTTCCGACGCTGCGCATCAACGAGGTGTTGCCACGCAATGTGCTGGGGCTTCGAGACTTGAGCGGCACGGCCGAGCCGTGGTTGGAGTTGATCAACACGGGCGATGCACCGGTTTCTCTGGATGGGCTTTTCCTGACGGACATGGTCGACGGATCCGTCCCTTGGGGATTCCCACCTGCGGCCTCGATTCCGCCGGGCGGATTCCGCGTCGTTTTTGTTGATGGTGACACGCTGCAGAATACGACCGCGGAATGGCACACATCCTTCCGATTGCCGTCCTCGCCGGGAACTCCGTTCCAGATACAGCTCGGTCGCAATATCGGAGGTATTCCACAGGCCGTGGATGTCTTCCGGGGCATGGTGGATGCCGCCAATGACCGTTCCTGGGCGCTTCAAATTGACGGCGATCCGGCGACGGGTTCGTTGGGGACTCCGACTCCGGGAGCGGTCAATCGCGCCGTATCGGCTCCGCGCCTGGAGCTTTCAGGGTTCATGGCTGATAGTACTCTGAAACTGGTGTTGCGAGGGTCTTTGGGGCGCCGCTATCGCTTGGAGCGCGGCGGGGTTCTGGGGACTTGGAGCCCCATTCAGGAAGTGAGTGTCAGCGCCGAGAGCACGATGCTGAGCGATCCGGGATCCGAAGGCAGCGCGAGTCGCTTCTACCGGGTCGTGGACATCACTCCGCCGTGAGTGGCTTCAAACCGTAAACCGCATTCTCAACGACAGGTTTGAGGTCCCTGTGTGAATCTCTGACATCATGCGTCTTCAACGAGCCTGTGAGTGGGTTTGCCGGTGGGTTTGCTGCTGGGTCTGGTTCGTGGCCGCTTGGGCGGTTTCAGGCTCAAACCGCCTCACACCCACGCTTGTCTCCGAGGCGATCTTCGCCCCGGAGGCTCGCCACAATCATGCCTCCTGCGTGGTCGAGGCTCCCGACGGGACGTTGTTGGTGGCGTGGTTCAACGGGTCCGGGGAGCGTCAGGCCGATGACGTGAAGCTTCAGGCCTCGCGTCGTCGGCAGGGGGCCCGTTCTTGGGATCCCCGCTTCACCCTCTGGGACACACCGGGATTCCCGGACTGCAATCCCGCCCTCCATGTGGATGCGGCGGGTCGCTTGTGGCTCTTCCATGCCGTGATTCTGGCCAACACGTGGGAATCGACGTTGTTGCAGGCGCGGGTGAGTTCCCGGTGGCGGACTCGCGGGCCGGTGCGTTGGGACGGCATGGAGCCGGTCCTGTTGGCGCCGGGCGAAGATTTTCTTCAAATCCTGAATGGCCAGTTGCCTCGGTTGCAGCTGGAGCGCTCCCGACCGGATTTGACGTCCAGGCAGCGGGAGGAAGTGTCCGAATTCATGGAGGGCATCCACCAGGGTGCTACCAATCGGCTTTATCGCCGGCTGGGTTGGATGCCGAGGGCCCACCTCACGACGATCGGCGGACGCTGGATGTTGCCCCTGTACCATGATGGTTACTCCGTTTCGATGGTGGCGATCTCGGACGATCAGGGCCGAACCTGGCGGCCCTCCGCCCCCATCGTGGGATTGGGGAATGTCCAACCGAGTCTGACCGTTCGCCGGGATGGTTCCGTGGTGGCCTGGATGCGTGACAACGGCCCGCCACCCCACCGGTTGCTGCGTGCGGAATCGACAGACCGAGGTGAAACCTGGACGCCCGCGGTCGACTCGGAGATCCCCAATCCGGGATCCGGTGCTGAGGTGCGCGTGTTGCGGTCGGGAGAATGGATCTTTATCGGAAACGACGTGGAGAATGGTCGTCATTCATTGGCGGTTTGGATGAGCCAGGATGAAGGGGAGACGTGGGGCTTCCGCAGACGGTTGGTCGAGGCGCAAGCGGGGCAGGGATCGTTTTCCTACCCGTCCCTTCTCGAGGCCCGCGATGGATGGCTTCACGCGACCTGGAGCGAGGCGATCGGGGGCCGCGAAACCATTCGTCACGCGCGCTTCAATCGGGCATGGATCCGCGCCGCTGGGCTGAATCCATAAGGAATACGCCGGCTCGGGTTGGAAAAGGGGCTTCAATAGGGGTTTGTTGCAGCCTCCGGTTCGCTCTTGTGTTTGCCGCCTTGATCTCAATCATCTCGCTCAACTTATGAGCTTGCAGATCCAGCCCAAACCAGAAGAACAACAGCCATCGGCCGACCTCACGTTGTCCGTCCTGACCTGGCTGGAAGAGAACAAGAAGACGCTGGGTATTGGAATTGCGGTGGTTTCCGCCGTGGTGGTGACCTTGATCGTGCAGAAGAATCTCCACGCGTCGGCTGAGGCCGAAGCTAATCAAGCCCTTTTGGCCACCTTGGGCAGCACCTCCAAGACAAACGGACCGAGCGCCGAGGAGCTTTTCAAAGTGGCTGCGCAACACTCCGGAACCGCCGCGGCTGAACGGTCGGAATTCCTGGCGGCCACCAAGTTGTTCGAGGATAGCAAGTATGCTGAAGCCCAGAAGGCTTTTGAGACCTTCAACCAGGCCCACGCCGACAGTTTGCTGGGTGGAGCGGCGACCTATGGAGTGGCCAGCGCTCTGGACGCTCAGAACAAAGCAGCCGACGCCGTCTCGGCTTACGCGCGGTTCATCTCGGGTTTTGCCAGCGATCCCTTGGTGCCTCAGGCCCGCTTGTCCAAGGCGTTGATCCACGAATCTCAGAAGCAGTATTCCGAAGCCGTTGCTTTGTATGATGATGTCTCCAAGGACACCACCAGCATGGCGGCGCAAGAGGCTTCCACCCGCAAGGCAGCGTTGATTCAGGCTCATCCGGAATTGATCCCGGCGGTGACCAATGCCCCTGCAGCCAAGCCGGCAGTGAAACCGGTTCCGTGAGGTGTTACCGGATCGTTTCATCGGTTTTGGCATCGAGTCCGGTCTCACCTAAATGAACATTTCAATCATCGGCACCGGATACGTTGGACTGGTGACCGGGGCCTGCTTTGCAGATGTCGGTCACACGGTCATTTGCGTCGATTCTGACCGCGAAAAGGTTCGACGCCTGCAAGGCGG
>JARXAF010000073.1 GCA_029865985.1 Verrucomicrobiota bacterium | reverse complement strand
TTGGTGACCAAGAATTCCATCTTGTTGGTGGAATACGCCAACCAGCGGACTCAACAGGGCATCGACCCGGTGACGGCCATGATGGAAGCCGGCAAGGTTCGGCTCCGGCCCATTCTCATGACGGCCTTTTCCACGGTGGCGGGCATCATGCCTATCGCCATTGGTTTTGGTGCGGGTGCAGAAAGCCGTCGCCCCATGGGAGTCGCGGTGGTCGGAGGCATGCTCACGAGCACCTTTCTCACGCTTTACGTGATCCCGGTCGTCTACGTGTTGCTCGACCGCTGGTTCCCGACCCGTCCGGTTCAATCGGCTGAACCCACTTTGAATCACTGATCTCATGACCTCGCCTCGGACCCGTCCTGCATCGGGTATCCAACGTCTCGGGAAGGCCGCCCAGCTGGGCGTGGTGCTGTTGGCCTTGGTCGCGCTGGGATGTCGTTCACCTCGCTCGAAACCCGCGGCGCTGACCGAGGTCTTTCGTTCCGAGAAGCTCGCGGCCATCGATGGGGCTATCTTGCAATCCATCGCTTCCAACCGGTGTCCGGGCGGAGTTTTTTGGTTGGAGCGCAATGGGGTTGTGTATTCCAAGGCTTATGGGCACCGCTCGGTGGATCCATCGCCGGAGCCGGCCAGCTTGGGCACAATTTATGACGCGGCTTCGCTCACCAAGGTGTTGGCTACGGCGCCGGCGGTGGCCTTATTGATCGAGAAGGGGTTGGTTGATCCGGAGAAGCCCCTAGCCCAGTACCTCCCGGCCTTTGCGGCCCACGGCAAGGAAGCCATCACCGTGCGGCAAGTCCTGACGCACGCTTCCGGATTGCGACCCGGTTTGGGTGGCGGCGCTTGGAGTGGCTCCGACAAGGCGCTGGAACTGGCCTGCGATGAGAAGCCCACGCATCCGCCGGACACCCGGTTCGTCTATTCCGATATCAATTTCATCCTCCTGGGCAAGCTCGTGGAGAAGGTCTCGGGCCAGACCTTGGACGCCTTTTGCGATGCCCATGTGTATCGACCTTTGAAGATGCGGGACACGGCTTACCGTCCCCTGCTGCACGGGGTGCCCATCGACCGCATCGCTCCGACCGAACGTCGCGCTGATGGCACCTGTTTTCGTGGCGAGGTGCACGACCCCACCGCCCGCAAAATGGGCGGCGTGGCCGGGCATGCGGGCTTGTTCACGACCGCCTCCGACGTGGCCCGTTTCTGTCGCATGATGGATGCCGGCGGCATCCTCGAGGGCGTGCGGGTGATGCGTCCGGAAACGGTGGCCCGCATGATCTCGGTGCAGACACCCCCGAACCTTCCGAAACGAGGTCTGGGCTGGGACATCGATTCGCCTTATGCCGGGCCGCGTGGATCGCTTTTTCCGGTGGGCTCGTTCGGCCACTCTGGATGGACCGGCACCTCGATGTGGCAAGATCCCAGCAGCCACACTTGGGTGATCTTCTTGAGCAACCGCAATCACCCCACCGAAGAAGGCAACATCCTGGCCCTGCGCCGCCAACTGGGCACCTTGGCGGCCGAGTCGTTGGTGGGGGTGGAATTCGGGACGCTGCGGTAGGATGGGCCGGCCGATGGGCAACTCCACCCTTGACCCCGCGGGGATTGCGTAGCGGGATATTTGAAACTCCTGATTTTGCCATGACACTTGGACTCCACCCTTCCCGGATCCGCCGGGGCTTCACCCTGATCGAATTGCTGGTGGTCATCGCCATCATCGCCATTCTGGCGGGGATGCTTCTGCCGGCTCTGGCCAAGGCGAAGGCCAAGGCCAGTTCGATCAAGTGCATCAACAACGCCAAGTCGATGACCTTGTCGACGTTCATGTACCTATCCGATCATGGCAAACCGGTGCCCTACAATGGGGCTGCGACCGCCAACATGGACAATGCGTTGTGGGTGACGGTGCTGGCTACCAACTATGGCGGTATCAATGCGGCCCGCATTTGTCCGTCGGCCCCGTCGGCGGCCGTCAAGTCCAAGCGTCGGCATCCCAACAGCGGTTCCTTGAACCAGACCTGGTTGTGGACCGGATCCAAGGGCATCGACTACGAGGCCAGCTATACCTTCAACGGGTGGTTCTATGGTGATGATGATCCGTATTTCAGCACCTCGGATCAGCGGGTGAAGAAGTACCGCAATGAGTCGGATTGCCCGACGCCTTCCAACACACCGGTGATCGCCGACAGCAATTGGATCGACACCTGGCCCCAACCCAACGACCCGCCGGCGCGAAACCTCTTCACGGGCGACGACTTCGCCGGTGCCATGGTGCGTCTGACGCTCCCGCGCCACGGCAGCGCCACCTGGGGGCGCAATCAGATCTTCAATCCGAAGGATACATTACCGGGCGCCATCAATGCGGGCTTTGTCGATGGACACGCCGAATTGGTCCGACTCGAGCGCCTGTGGAGTTTGGATTGGCACAAGGGATGGGTCACCCCGGCCAAGCGACCGGGCAAGTGAGCCGGTGACGGCGTCCGCGGCCGATGTCACCTCTTCGTGGATTGTGCTCCGCGAGATCCTTGGGGCACGGTCTTGGGATGAAGTTCTTGGTCCTTGTGTGCGGGGTTCTAGGTCTGCTGTTCGCCGGCTACTCCTCTGCGGCGGAGGTTCGACCTCTGGTTCAGGCCCATTCCCACAACGATTACGAGCAGAAGCGGCCGCTGCTGGAGGCCCTCGATCATGGATTCTGCAGCGTCGAGGCCGACGTGTATCTGGTGGAAGGTCAGTTGTGGGTGGCCCATGACCGCAAGGACTTGAAGCCCGAGCGCACGCTGAAGTCCCTGTATCTGGAACCGCTGGCCGAGCGTGTCCGCAATCGGGTAGGAATCTTCGCCGATCCCCAAGCCCGTCTAATGCTGCTGGTGGATGTGAAAGGGCAGGGGGCCGAAGTGTACCAGCGCCTCAAGACGGAACTGGCTCCGTACGCGCCCATGCTTACTCGCTTCCGCGATACAGGCGTGGTGACGGGTGCTGTCACGGTGGTGCTCAGCGGCGATCGTGCCTGGGACCTGGCCCGTGCGGATCGCGACCGCTGGTGCGCGCTCGACGGCCGCATGAGTGATCTCACCAATGCCGCATCGGCCGGTGTCGCCGGGTCATCAAGGCCCCCCGCCTCCCTCGTCCCGTTGGTCAGCGAAAGCTGGCGAACCCTCTTCCGATGGGACGGCGACGGCGAGATGTCGGCCTCCGACAAGGCCCGCTTGAAGGGGTTGGTGAGCCAGGCTCATGCGCAAGGTCGGAAGATCCGCTTCTGGGCTCTGCCCGATCGTCCTGAAGCATGGAAGGTGTGTCAGGACGCGGGCGTGGATTTGATCAACACCGACAAAATTCCCGCATTGTCGGCGTTCTTGCAGGGGCAACCATTGCCTCCGGGAAAACCGCCGATCGCGGACGAAAACTAATTTCGCTCGGCCGGCGCGGCATGGGCCGACCATGGGGACACGGGTCTCCACCGCGTCTACTTCAGCGATTCCGCCTCGGCGCGGGCCCATCGGTCGGCTTCGAGGATTTGTTCCAGGCTCGGTTGCTCGACGACCCGGTGCGCGTCCATCACGCGCGTGACCAGTCGGGCGATTCCGGTGAAGCCGAGTTGGCGGGCGCAGAAGCGTTCCACGGCCACCTCGTTGGCTGCATTGAGGACCGCCGGCAGCGTGCCACCGATTTCACCGGCGCGTCGGGCCAATCCCAGGGCTGGGAATCGGTCCGTATCCGGTTCCTCGAAGGTGAGTTGGCCGATCTTGGCGAAGTTCGTCTGGACGCGGTCGCTGCTGAGGCGCTCCGGGTACAGCAGCGCGTATTGGATGGGCAGGCACATGTCCGGCGTGGACAACTGCGCGATGATCGACCCGTCCACGTACTCCACCATGGAATGCACCACGCTCTGCGGGTGAACGACCACCTGGACCCGCGGCATTTCGATGTCGAAGAGCCAACGGGCCTCGATCATCTCCAAGCCCTTGTTGAAGAGAGTGGCCGAATCGATGGTGATTTTGCGACCCATGACCCAGGAGGGATGCTTGAGGGCTTGTTCGACGGTGACGGCCTCCAGCGCCTCTTGGGGCCATTTGGCCGCATCGCGGAAGGGCCCACCTGAGGCGGTGAGCCATAAGTTGCGCACCGAAGAGGCCGGTTTGCCGTCCAAGCACTGGAAGATGGCCGAATGCTCGCTGTCCACCGCCAAGACCTGAACCCCGTGAGCCTTGGCCTCGCGCATGACCGTTTCGCCGGCCATCACCAGGATTTCCTTGGAGGCCACGGCGATGTCCTTGCCCGCCCGGATGGCGGCCAAGGCGGGTTCCAGACCGGCCGTACCGACGATGGCGATGAGCACGATGTCCGCCTCAGGCAGCGTGGCCAATCGGATCAGGGCTTCCGGCCCCGCGATCACTTCGGTGGTGTTGTCCAGCGCCGTCCGGACTCCCTCGGCCTTGCTGGCGTCGTGGATCGAGGCCAGTCGAGGCCGATGCTTGCGGCACTGTTCGATGAGCAGGTCGGCATTGCCGCCGGCGGCTAGCCCCACCAATTGGAGGCGGTCGGGCTGGTCTTCCACCACCTTGAGGGTGCTGGTGCCAATCGAACCGGTGCAGCCAAGCAGGACGACGCGCTTCATGTCTGGCCCGAGTCTGGGGGAGGATAGACTCCAGCGGCAAGAGCCTGACGCGGCCAACCCGGGTCGGGTGCCGTTGAGGCCCGTCGGAATTCGGGACCTACTTGGGCACAGCGTTGGTACGTAATCCTTGAAACCTTGGACTGGCCTTGCGGGTCACTGCAGGGGTAACTTGAAACTTCAATACGCTGAAGAAAAGTCCGTCCGACGCGTCTTTTAGCGCATTCCTAGGGTGACAAAGCCCTCCAACTACCGTCCTCGACAATGGAAACGAAGAAGATCTGGTCCCGCGCCGTCCACTCCGCCGGCAGCTTTCTGGTGGCCCTCGCGCTGGGTTCGTCCGTCGCTCAGGCAGCCTCTGAACTGAAGGCGGTGTCGCTCGACGACTGCCTGAAGCTGGCCCTGCAGAAGAATCTGGACATCCGGATTGCCTACTTCAACCCCCGGCAGTCGTTGAGCCAGTACCGTCAGGCCTATGCCGGCTACGATCCCGCCATCGGCATGTCGGTGCGTCAAAATTTCCGGACTAGCGCCGGCGTGGGCAACCCGGGCGACTTCATCCCGCCCGGCGGTGAATCCTGGGCTGAGAGCTACTCGGTGGGGCTTCAGGGCTTGGCCCCCACGGAGACCGGTTTGCGCTACTCGCTGCAGAGCGGCATGACCCGCAACAACAACGTCTTCTTTGCCACCCCCAATCGCCCGGAGATCAATTCCGGCTTCTTCTACAGTCCTTTTGCCAGCCTCGACCTCACTCAGCCCTTGCTGCGTGATTTTTGGATCGATTCCACCCGCATGATGGTGCAGGTGAACAAGATCGGCATCGGTCGATCCGAACAGGGAGCCCGTCGGCAGGTGATCACTGTCGTCGCCCAGGTGGCCCTGGCCTATCACGACCTGATTGCGGCCCGCGAGAATGTGCGGGTCCAAAGCAAGGCGGTGGAAACGGCCGAACGTCGTTTGGCTGAGCAGAAGAAGCGGGTCGAAGTCGGCGCCTTGGCTCCGCTCGATGAGAAGCAATCCGAGGCCGAAGTCTACCGGGCCAAGGCCGACTTGCTGCAAAGCGAGGCGCGCTTGGGCGATGCCTCCACCAATCTCCGGAATTTCATCAATGACGACCTAGGCAGCTGGGACAACGTGTTGCTCAATCCGACCCTGATGCTCACCGCCGAACCGGTGGCCTTCGACAAGAAGGACAGCTGGCACAAGGCCTTGACCCAGTCGCCCGACATCGTGGATGCCCGCTTGCTGCTCGATTCCCAAAAAGTGCGTCTGAAGTTCACCAAAAACCAGCTCTTCCCACAGCTCGACTTGCTCGGTGGCTACGGCGTCATCGGGGCTGAACCGTCCTTTGGCAGGGCCCTGCAGGACATCGAAGACCGAAAGCTGCCCAACCACTTCGCTGGGTTGCGACTGAATTTCCCGCTGAGCAACCGCAATGCCCGCGAGACTCACAATCAGAACAAGCTGGAGCAGGAGCGTCTGCTGCTCAGCTACAAGCGCATCGAGCAAAACCTCATGCGCGACATCGACATCTCCATCCGCTCCGCCAAGACCGCCTTCGAGCGCGTCAATGCCGCCCGCAAGCAGCATGAGTTTGCCGCCCAGGCGCTGGATGCCGAAGAGAAGAAGCTCGCCAATGGCAAGAGCACGGCCTTCCAGGTGCTGCAAATCCAGCGCGACCTCACCAGCGCCGAGGCGAGCGAGATCAATGCACTCTCCGACTACAACAAGGAGTTGTACCGACTGTCCCAGGCCGAGGGCGACATCCTGAACAAATTGGGCATCGTGCTCGATATCCGCTGATCGTGGCTGGGGCTTGCGGCCAATGGCTTTGGGCTCTATCGGGTGAACATCCATGAAACGATTCCTTCACATCGGGTTAATCACCGCTGGCTTGCTGATGGCGAGCAGCGGTCTCCAAGCACAGGTGGCTAAACCTCTCTTCGAAGAGGGGTTTTCATCAGCCAAAGTCGGTGAAGTCCCGGAGACCTTCATGGTGTTGGACGGGCAGTTCGCGGTCCGTGAAGAGGAGGGGAACCGGTTTTTGGAACTGCCCGGCGCCCCGCTGGAATCCTTTGGAGTTCTGTTTGGTCCCAATGAATCGGATGGCATCGAGGTGACTGCGCGCATTCTGGGCACCAAGAGCGGGCGCAAGTTTCCAACTTTCGCAGTCGGTCTCAATGGTGTGGGTGGCTACAAGGTGCGGATGGCGCCGGCCAAGAATGCGTTGGAATTGGTGAAGGGTGACGACATCCAGGCCTCCATTCCCTTCAAGTGGACCAGTGGCCAATGGACCCAGTTCCGATTGAGTGTGCGGAAGTCGGGTGGCGGGGTCCGCATCACCGCCAAGGCTTGGCAAGGTGCCGAAGAACCCAAAGAACCCCTGCTTCAGCACGACGAATCCGAGAAGCTGCCGCCGGGCAAGGCGGGTGTCTGGGGCATGCCCTTCGCCGGCACGCCGATCCGCTTCGATGACCTGCGGATTGTTTCCGCGCCCTGATGGGGTGCGACGCGTGGCGTCGGGTCGGTATCCGTCCAGGGTTGCCGCAGAGAATGGGACGGGTTTGCGCGAAAACGTTTCCGATCCAGAGCCATTCGCGCATTGCCCGAACTCCCCAATCCGCCGAAAAAGAACGCATGGATTTTTGCGTTCGACCTTCCTGGGTTCAATGGGTCCGGGCCTGCGTCATTGCGGTGTCGATGGTTGGAACTCACTCGAAGGCCAGCGCGGCCACGCCGCTCGCGATTCGCGAGACGGTCGGCCATAAAGCCGACGGCCGCTCAGTCACTCCCGTCAACCAGACTCTCACCCCGCTGGGTCGGCAGATCGAATTGACCGGTTTGCGCCCGCAAGTGCTGGCTCTTTCGCCCGACGGTTCCCGATTGCTCGTCTCGGGCAAGACCAGCGAGTTGCTGGTGCTCAGCCCGGTGACGGGTGAAATCCTCCAGCGGGTGGCGTTGCCGTCGGAGCAGGTCAATGAACCCCAGCCCGCGGTGCCGTCCCCCAACATCCTCAAGCCGGATGCCAAAGGGTTGGTGAGCTACACGGGTCTGATTTATTCGCCGGATGGCAAGCGGGTCTTCCTCAGCAACGTCAATGGCAGTCTGAAGGTGTTCCGTGTGGGTCCCGATGGCTCACTCAGCGCCTCGCACTCGCTGCCGCTGCCTGCCGCCGGAGCGCCGCGTCGGAAGGAAGAAATTCCGTCGGGCTTGGCCATGAGCGCTGACGGCCGCCGCCTCTATGTCTGCGCCAACTTGTCGAACCGACTCCTGGAACTGGACGCCGACACAGGCAAGGTCTTGCGCGAGTTCCGAGTCGGTGTGGCTCCGTACGAGGTGGTGCTCGTGGGTGACGCGGCCTATGTCAGCAACTGGGGTGGTCGTCGCCCAGGTCCGGACGATCTGACGGGGCCGGCCGGGCGCGGTACCACCGTTCGCGTGGATCCAGTGCGTCACATCGCCAGTGAAGGCTCGGTTTCCATCGTCGATCTGAAGGCATCGGCCGATGCCGCCCCGCTGGAGTTGATCACCGGTCTTCATGCCTCAGCCCTGGCGGTCTCTCCCGATCGCCGCCATGTCGTTTGCGCCAACGCCGGTTCTGACACGCTCAGTGTCATCGATACTCGGACGCGCACGGTGGTGGAAACCATTTGGGCCAAGACCAATCCAGCGGACCTCTTCGGAGCTTCGCCCAACGCCCTGGCCTTCGCTCCCGATGGAAAGACCCTCTACGTGGCCAATGGATCGCAAAATGCCATCGCGGTCGTGCGCTTCGATCCCGGTGATCGGGAGTCCGGGTTGGCGGGTTTGATTCCAGTGGGCTGGTTCCCGGGGGCGTTGGTGCACGACACCGCGCGCAAGCAGCTCTTGGTGGCCAATGTGAAGGGGATGCCTTCGAAGATGAAGAAGGCCGATACGGCAGCCGACGGATTCAATTCACACCAATACAACGGAACCCTCTCCATGGTCCCGCTGCCGAGCCGGCGTCATCTGGCCAAGCTCTCGGAGACGGTGTCCCGCAACTTGCGTCGTGAGGCGATCGTGGCCTCCCGGCTGCCGCCGCGGGCCGGAGTGAAACCGAGGCCGATTCCCGAGCGCATTGGTGAGCCCAGCGTCTTCAAGCATGTGATTTACGTGATCAAGGAGAACCGGACTTACGATCAAGTCTTCGGAGATGAACCCCGGGGCAACGGCCGCGCTGACTTGTGCATCTTCGGCGAGAAGATCACCCCCAACTTGCACAAGATCGCCCGCGACTTTGCCTTGTTGGACAATACGTACTGCGCCGGAATTCTGAGCGCCGACGGGCATCAGTGGTCCACCACGGCCTTTTCCACCGATTACATGGAGAAGTCCTTCGCCGGATTCCCGCGCAGCTACCCGGACGGCATGGGCGAAGACGAGGACGATGCCCTGGCGTATTCTCCGGCGGGCTTCATCTGGGACAATGCTCTCAAGCACGGCAAGACCTTGCGCAATTACGGCGAGTTTGCCGCCCCTACCATCCGCTGGCGTGATCCCAAGAAGAAAGGTTCCATCTCCTATTTGCCCTGCTACCGGACTTGGAAAGGGGAGTCCGACGAGGTGATTTTCTCCAGTCGGGCGATGGTGCCGACCTTGATTCCGCACACGCCGACGAACTACGTCGGTTGGGAAATGTCGGTGCCCGACCAATATCGGGCCGATCATTTCATCCGCGAGCTCAAGGCCTTTGAAGCCCAGGGTGAACTTCCTCAGATGATCCTCATTTGCCTGCCCAACGACCACACCAGTGGCACCTCCGCAGGCCAACCCACGCCGGCCTCTTGCGTTGCCGACAACGACCTGGCCTTCGGTCGCATCGTTGAAGCGGTCAGTCACAGCAAGTTCTGGAAGGAGACCCTCATTCTGGCCATCGAGGACGACCCTCAGGCCGGTTGGGACCACGTCAGCGGTTACCGGACCACGGCGTTTTGTGTCAGCCCCTACACCCGGCGCGGCGCGGTGGTCTCGACCCAGTACAACACCACCAGCCTCATCCGCACCATGGAGCAGGTGCTGGGCATGAAGCCCATGAACCAGTTCGACGCCAGTGCCACGCCGATGTCCGACTGCTTCCAGGACACGCCGGATTTCACCCCGTACACCGCGGTGCCTAACAACGTGCCGCTCGATCAGATGAACCCGCCCGCCAAGGCTCTCTTGAACCCCATCTTGCGGCGCGATGCCGAGGTCTCGGCCCGTCTGAACTTCCGCGAGGTGGACAAGGCCCCGGAAGACGTCTTGAACCGAATCCTCTGGAATGCCATGGCCGGTACGGAGCGTCCCTATCCGGAATGGGCCACCACCCCGGATGCTGACGACGACGATGATTAGCCCCATGCTGCCCGTCCAATGAGCGACGAGGCGTTTCGTCCCCCGGGGGATTGTCCGGTTTGCGGAGAGTTTGTGCCGCGCAAGGCCATGTCCTGCGCCGGTTGTGGCGCTTCGCGGGATTCCGGCTGGAACGAAGAGGCCGCCGTCTCAGGCCTCGACCTGCCTGATGACGAGGCGTTCGACTACGACGACTTTGTCGCCCGTGAGTTCGGTCAGGGGCGACCCAAGAAGCCGGACCGTCGCCGGTTCTGGACGGTCGTCGGGCTGATGCTGATCCTGGCCATGGCCGCCTCGCTGCTGGCGGTGTTCCGGTGGCACTGATGCCTGGGCGTTGGTCCGGTGTTCCATTCCCGGAGGAACCGTGTTGGCCCTGTGAAACCCAGACGACCCCGATGATCACCTAGCCCCGGATCGGGTCGGGCGATTCGAAATTGAGGGTTTCAAGCCGACCTTCCACGCCGTGGAGGCCGGAAGATCTGGAGGGTCTGGGGTGCTTCAGCGGACTCCACCCAGCCACGCCCAGACACCCGAGGGTTCGTGGTAGTCGGGGATGGCGTAGTCGGCTCCGGCTTCGGTGAGGCGCTGGCGCTTGGACTCGTCCCAGCGGCCCGAATGCCAGTGTTCTTCGTCCGCAGCTACCGCGATGGCCCTGCCTGCGGCCAACTTGGTCTCCGAGATCTCCACCGCGCCATCACCGAACGAGACCAGTGACCGCACCGGGTCCAGGCCATGGGCGTCGATGATGCTCCGGAAGGCGTGCCGCTTGTGGAAGGAGGTGTCGGTCAGGCCCGTGGGCCCGTGGATCCGCTCGCCAAAGAAACCCCGGACGCCGAGGCAATCCACCTCGGCGGACACGGCTGGCCGTGGTGTTCCGCTGACGATGTGCAAGGTGGCTCCGGCGGCCTGGAAGCGTTCCAAGAAGGCGCGTGCGCCCCGCACCATGTAGTGGTCAGCCGTGTGGGCTCCATCACGGATCGAATCCGTGCGCTCACGGATCAATCGACCGAGCCGTTCCTGGAAATCATCCTGATAACGATCGGGATGCCACGGCGTGCCGCCTCGTTCGGCGACCAGGGCTCCCAGGCGTTCCATTTGGTGGATGCTGGGTCGGCCATTGAGTGCCCAGATTTCCCGATGGGCCATGGCCGAGCGGCTCTCAAGCGACTCGCCGGTGGTTGCCGGAAGAAACTCTAGCCATTGCCGCAGCATGACCTCGCCCCACCCGGCGCGAATGAACGACAGGGTTCCGTCCCAGTCGAAGACGATATGCAGGGAATTCATGTCAGAGGCTCACGGGCAACCCGGTGCGGATCGATTCGGCTTCGGCTTCGCAGACGGCGACGGCGGCTGCGCCGTCGTCGGCGGTGACCACCGTCGGGGCTTTTCCGGCGCGGATCGAGTCCACGAAATGTCGGATCTGGCCCGCGTAGCCATTGGGTCCGTCGAGCTTGAGGGTTTCCGCGGGCTGGCCTTCCACATACCGGCGGAGAGCCTCCGTGCCGCGCGACGAGTCGTAGTCGAGGGTGGCCTTCTCCAGCACCACGGTGTAGGCCATGCAAAATCCGAAACCCGGGGTCATGGCCCAACTGCCCTCAGCACTCACCACCGCACCGCTGGCGGTGTCGTATTGCGAGAGCACATGGTCGATGCCCCCACTCACCCGGGTGTGGCCCCGTGAAAAGACTCTGGAAGGATGGCCAAAGCAGTGCCGGATGAAGTCCACATCGTGGATGTGCAAGTCGAGCAGGGCCCCGCCGGAATCGGCCGCGCTGAGGAAGTGACCATGACCCCAGCCCGGAGCTTGGGCCACCCGGCGGAATCGGGCACTCAAGACCCGTCCGTAGTGCCCGCCCACGATGGCGTCATGGGCCGCCTGCCATTCCGGCCAGAACCGCAAGCACATCGCCGGCATGAGGAACACTCCGCGGGTCGCCGCCTCGCGGGCCGCGTCGGCCAAACGTCGGCCTTCCTCGGCCGTGCGGGTCATGGGTTTTTCCACCAGCACGTGCTTGCCGGCCTTCAGCGCAGCGATGGCCAGTTCAACATGGGTCTTCGTCGGCGTGGTGATGTCCACGATGTGGATCGCCGGATCTGCCAGGAATTCGGAAACATCCCGATAGGCGCGGACTTGTGTCATGTCGAGCCGCACGCCATTGGGGTCGCCCACGTTGCCGCCGACCCGGGTGAGGTCGCCGTCGAGATTACGGCCGCTGGGGTTGCAAATGGCTCCCACCGCGGTGCCCGGCACGTGGGCCAGTGCCTGAATGTGGGTCGCGGCCATGAAGCCCAGACCCAAGAATCCGAATTGCAGCGTCATTGGCTCTAGGCAACCACGGGTCGCAATCGAAGACAATCGGCGAGGAAGCTCAGGGAGCGCATGAACCGGTCGCCCGCCGTGCGCAGTTTGCGCTTTCGGTCCGGCTCGGGTCGGGTTGGAATGGGCATCGATTTCCCGGATGAGCATCATCAAGACCATGGTGGGTGTCGTCGGCGTCGTGCTGGCGGTGGTGGGCGTTTCGGCGGCCACTCCGGCGTCGGCCACGAAACCGTCTGTCGATCCGGCCTCGCACTGGGCATTTCAGCCGGTCCGCGATCCGGTGCCGCCAGCGGTCGCAGATGCGTCCTGGTGCCGATCGGCATTGGACCGATTCATCTTGGCCGGACTTGAGCGGCAGGGCCGAAAGCCCGCCCCAGAGGCCGACCGCCGGACGTGGATTCGGCGGGTCACCTTGGATCTCACAGGCCTGGCTCCTTCCCAGGAGGAAATCGAGAGCTTCGAGCAGGACTCTTCACCCAATGCCGCCGAAGCGGTGATCGACCGATTGCTGGCCTCACCCCGCTATGGCGAGCGATGGGGGCGGCATTGGCTGGATGTGGTCCGGTATGCCGACACCGCGGGCGAGACGGCCGACTATCCCGTGCCGGTGGCTTGGCGCTACCGGAACTACGTCATCGAAGCCTTCAATGCCGACAAGCCGTACTTCGAGTTTGTTTCCGAGCAGATCGCCGGGGATTTGTTGGCCCGAAACGGCCCGCGTGAGCGGTATGCGGAGCGCGTGGCGGCTACGGGTTTTCTGGCCATTTCCCGGCGCTTCGGCTTCGACTCCGAGAATTATCACCACCTGACCCTCCAAGACACCATCGACACGATGGGTCAGACGTTTCTGGGACTGACGCTGGGTTGTGCCCGGTGCCACAACCACAAATATGATCCGGTCCCGGCGACCGATTACTACGCCCTGTACGGCATCTTCGAGAGCACTCGATTCGCCTTTCCGGGTTCGGAACAGAAGCAGCGTTCGCGGGCCATGGTGCCGCTCATTCCGCCCGAGGAGTCCCTGCCACGCTGGCGGGATTATGAAAACCGGGTGGCTTCTCTCACACGAACCGTCCAGCGGGCGGGGTTGCCGGTGCCTTCGGCGTTGCTGCGGTCCATCGATGACTTGGATGGGGACTTTGAGCTGCAAGCTCCGGCATCGGGCGGTAGCAAAGGGGTCCTGGTTCCACCGTGGGTGTATGACGGGCCCATCGCCGTCACCACCGAGGCGCAAAGTCCCTTCAAGCACCGTTACCCGGGAGGCCGCGTCGGGGCGTCCATCCCGGCGGGGACCCAAACGTGGCGCTTGGGCCAGGCCTTGCACCGGTTGGGGCGTTCGGTTCGCGAGGCCCATCGTCTCTCCATCAATCTCGATTTGAAAACCGTGCCAGATACGATGGTGGGCTCGGGTTCCCACCGGTTTTGGGTGGGGCGCGATGGGGGGCAACCTGCTTTGGAAGTGCTCATCTCCGCCCAGAGCCTGTCCCTGCGTACGGGTTCAGGCGTTCCGGTGACTTTGGGAACGGTCACTCCCGGTTCGTGGGTGAATGTGCAGCTCGACCTGGACCGGAAGGCCCGGACCGTGTCGGTGCGCCTGGGGACGCCGGGATCCGTCCGGTCGGTGGGTCCGCAACAGTTGGCCCGCGACTGGGATGGGGTCCTCGATTTTGTGGGCCTGGATTCCGGTGCTGCGGGAACCGGCGCTGGAACGGAAAGCGGGGCTGCGGCTTCGCGTCCGGGACTGTGCTTGGACAATTTGGCGATCCAACCCGAGCTCTTGGCTCCGGTGTCCACCGAGGTGGCTTCGGCCTCGATCGCGTCGCCTTTGGAACGGGCGCTTTCGGAACGCGACGCGCTGGAGCGGGAGCTGGCTTCCTTGCGCGGTATAGACGGCGGATTCGAAGGCCAGAAGGCCGGATCCCCACCGGCCAAACCGTGGCGTCCGGGGCCCAACAGCCGCGTCCGAATCCGGCCAGAGTCCCAGAGCCCCTTCACCGGATGGATGCCGCTGGGAGCCTTGGGCATTCACATGCCGGGCGGTCCGGCTTACGACGGCTTCGGCCAGAGCCTTTCACCGGCTTGGAAGCGGGATCAGACATCGCGACTCCACGCGGCCTTTGATTTCCGGTGCGGCGAGGTTCCTGCCGGTGGTGGCGGAGAACCCGAGGGCACTTGGCGATTCTACTTGGGTCACGGCGCGGGCACCTCGGCGGCGGTGGAGCTTTTCTGGTCCGGCTCGGAACTCTTCCGCATCGATGGCGACCGCAAGGAGGTCGTTGCACCACTGCGTCGCGGCCAATGGTATCAGGTGGGTCTCGTCCTGGACCTCAAGGCCCGCCGCTACGAGGCGACGTTGCGAGGCAGTGGAGCCGGGGAAACCAGCGCTCCGGTGGTCTTTTCAGGGGCGCTTTACCCGGGATGGGATGGCGCGATTGATGATGTTTTCATTGATAGCTATGGGCACCGCCCGGGTCCGAAGCCGGCGCTGGATGCCGACAATTTCGCCGTGCAGGAAGCCCCGCTGCCGATCGGTCATTCGGGGCTGGCGGTGGCCGTCGCTGAAAATCCCGGAGCCGGGGAACGCCGTCGCCAGCGATTGACCGAGATCGAGGCCCGTCTGAAAACCCTTCAAGAAGGAGCCGAGTCCGCGGCCCGGGAGTTGGAGCAACTCTTGGTGGAAGGCCCCTTTCCGTTGGCGTATGGCGTGTCCGAAGGCACTCCTCGGGATGCTGTGGTCCAGGTGCGGGGCGAACCCGACCAACCGGGTCAGCGGGTACGCCGGGGTGCCTTGTCGGCCTTGGGCCTGAACCCCATGGCTCCGGCCACGGCCACCAGCGGTCGCCTGGAACTGGCCCGTTGGTTGACCGATCCGGCCAACCCGCTGCCGGCGCGGGTGATGGTCAACCGGATTTGGCAGCAGCACTTCGGTCGCGGTCTGGTGGAATCGGCCAATGACTTCGGCCTCCGGGGACAGGCTCCCAGTCACCCGGAGTTGTTGGATCACCTTACTTCCGAATTCCGACGCACCGGCGGTTCGATCAAGGCCTTGCACCGACTCATTCTCAACAGTGCCGTCTATCGGCAACGGAGTGAGCCGGAACCGTGGGTGGCGGAAGGTTCTCCGGTGAGGCCCGTGGCCGATTCTGCGTCCTGCCCCGTGGACGACCCTGCTGCGGCCGGTGCTGCTGGTGCTCCTGGTACCTCTGCTGCGATTCGTGGCAACTCCTCGGCTCGTGATCCAGGCGACGGGTTTTCACCATTCCCCCGCCGCCGTCTGGGTGCGGAAGAAACCCGGGATGCCATCTTGGAGGCGTGTGGCGACTTGGATTTGTCGGTCGGGGCAGGGCATCCGTTCCCGTCTCCCACCCGATGGGGGTATACCCAGCACGGCCCGTACGTGGCCTCCTATGAGCACCACCGCCGCAGCGTGTACTTGATGACGCAGCGCATCCAACGGCATCCGTTTCTGGCCCTCTTCGACGGGGCGGATCCCAATGCCAGCACGGCCGTTCGCCGCACCACCACAGTGCCTTCGCAGGCCCTGTTTTTCCTGAACGACCCGATGGTGCATCGGGAGGCGGAGCACCTTGCTCGCACCGCTCAGACAGGCTCTCAGACTCGCGAGACCACGGAGTCGGATCAGGTGGTTTGGGTGTTCCGGCGCATTCTTCGACGTTCTCCGGAACCGGCTGAAGTGGCCGAGGCGGCCGCATTCCTGGCCCAGTACCGGAACGCTCTAAAGTCACCGGCCTCGTCGGATGCCAGCACCCAAGCCCTGTCTGCGTGGATCCGGGTTCTTTTGGGTAGCAATGAGTTCCTGACCGTGGATTAGCCCGAGGCCTCACCCCCCTGATTTGCTATGAACCCTCACGCAGCCTTTGATCCCCGCCGTCGCGGCTTTTTGCGATCCATGGTTGGTGGCTCCCTGATGTTCCCGGGCATTGTCAGGGATCTCCTTGCCCGGGAGGGCGGCCTTGGTAGCACCGGCGCCGATCCGCTGATTCCCCGCGCGCCGCATTTTACCCCCAAGGCCAAGCGGGTGATCTTCCTGTACATGAGTGGTGGGGTTTCCCATGTCGATTCGTGGGACCCCAAGCCGCGGTTGTTCGCCGATGCGGGCAAGACGGTGACCGTTGATGAGTTTCAGGGGCGCAAAGGCAACTTCACCATGTTTGCTAAGCGGCCTCAGTGGGATTTCGCCCGACATGGCCGATGCGGCACCGAGGTGAGCGGTCTTTTTCCCCACATGGCCCGGTGTGTGGACGACTTGTGCGTGATCCGGTCGATGACCTCCGACCACACCAACCATTACGAGGCCACTCTGGGCATCCACACCGGATCGTTCACCTTCGCCCGCCCCAGCATCGGATCCTGGGTCAGCTATGGCCTGGGCACCGAGAACAGCAATTTGCCGTCCTTCGTGGTCATCGCGCCCAAGAGCCCGTATGCCGGGGGGCAGGTCTGGGCCAGTGATTTCCTGCCGGGGGCGCATCAGGGCACCTGGGTGGTGCCTGGCCAGGAACCGGTGGCCAATTTGCACAGGCGGTCCCCGAGCGAGGAACTTCAGGCCCTGGAGATGGCGGCCATGAACCGCATGAACCTCCGGCATCGGGCGGCCCGTGCCACCGATCCGCTCCTGGCGGCCCGGATGAAGTCCTTTGAGACGGCCTTCGGCATGCAGATGGAGTTGCCCGAACTCTTCGACTTGTCGAGCGAAACCGATGCGACCCACGCGTTGTACGGTCTGGAACGAGGCAGCACCCGGGGGTTTGCTTGGCAGTGTCTGGTGGCCCGCAGACTCGCAGAACGCGGCGTCCGGTTCATTGAATTGATCGATTCGGGCTCGTCCGACAACTGGGATGCCCATGGCGACATGACCTTGCATGGCCCCTTGGCGACCAATGTGGATCGGCCCATCGCTGGTTTGCTCAATGACCTGCGCCAGCGCGGCATGCTCGAAGACACCCTGGTGGTCTGGACGAGCGAATTCGGCCGGACTCCCTTCAACGCCACGGCCGATCACCGGGGACGCGAACACCATCACTGGGTGTTTTCCTCTTGGCTGGCCGGGGCCGGGGTGAAGGCCGGGTCGGTCTATGGGGCTTCGGATGATTTGGGCATTCGGGTGGCCACCGACCGCGTCCACGTTCATGACTTCCACGCCACCATCCTTCACCTCCTGGGGTTCGACCATGAGCGGTTGACCCACCACCACAATGGCCGGGATTATCGTCTCACCGACGTGGCGGGAGAGGTGGTTCGAGGGGTCTTGTCATGAAGTTGTCACCTGAGGATTTACGCTCCCTTCGGCCGTCCGCGTTTGACATTGTCAACGCCCCTTCCTTAACTCACCCGCACTTCTTCCCGAGGCCATCGCTCTCCTGAGCATGGCTGACGGAAAATCCTGAGGACACCGTGGCTGCCAAAGACGATTTTCTGCTCGAAACCATGCTCGACATGGGTCTCACGACTCATGAAGCCGTTGAAGAGGTGCGTCCCGAGGCCGAGTCCTCCGGCGAAGGCGTGGTAGACACCCTGGTCAAGACCGGTCGACTGGAGGCCTCTCTGGTCGTCATGGCCAAATCGACGTACTTCGGCGTCGAGATGGTCAACCTGTCCGAGACCCGCCTGACCGACGAGGTGATCAATGCCGTGCCACGGCACGTGGCCCGCAAGTACAATGCGGTCCCGGTGGCCGAGCACGAGGGCACCGTGGTGGTGGCCCTGGCCGACCCTTCCGACATCGAGGCCATCGACGGACTTCAGGTTTCCTTGGGCAAGACCCTCGAGTACCGCGTGACCAGCGAGGAAGACCTCAAGGCCGCCCTCGACAAGTACTACGGCAATACCAGTTCTGGCGGTCGGGGCGATTCGGACATCGCCAAGATGATCCAAGACATCACCGAGGGTGAGGTCGAGGTCAGTGCGCTCAAGGGCGATGTGAAGGCCGACAACGAGGCCCTCGACGCCGATGCACCCATCATCCGACTGGTCAACCAGATCATCGTCGACGCCTTCAAGCTCCGGGCCTCAGACATTCATCTCGAGCCCATGGGCAAGCGCTTCCGCCTGCGCTACCGCATCGACGGCATGATGACCGAGATGAAGGACATCCCGAAGCGACTGCAGGCTCCGGTGATCGCCCGTCTCAAGATTTCTTCGGGAATGAGCATCGCTGAGAAGCGCATTCCTCAGGACGGTCGTATCCAGACCAACGTGGGCGGCAAGGTCATCGACCTTCGTGTCAACGTCATCCCTTGTTCCCATGGCGAATCCATCGTCATGCGTATTTTGGACAAGTCCGGCCTCCGGCTGGGTTTGGCTGAATTGGGGTTCATGGCCGACGATCAGGCCAATTTCGAGCGGATGATCGCCTTGCCCGACGGCATCCTCCTGGTCACGGGTCCCACAGGCTCCGGCAAGACGACCACGCTCTACAGCTGTCTCAATTACATCAATCGTCCGGACCGTAAGATCATCACGGTGGAAGACCCGGTCGAGTACATGCTCGCGGGCATCAACCAGGTTCAGGTCCACGAGCACATCGGTTTCACCTTCGCCGCCGCGCTGCGCTCCATGCTCCGTCAGTCGCCCAACGTCATCATGTTGGGAGAAATTCGTGATATGGAGACCGCGACCATTGCCATCAATGCGTCGCTGACCGGTCACTTGGTCTTCTCCACGCTGCACACCAACGACGCTCCGTCGGCAGTGGCCCGTCTGATCGACATCGGCGTGAAACCGTTCTTGGTTGCGTCATCTGCACGCTGCCTCATGGCCCAGCGTCTCGTCCGCAAGGTTTGCAAAAAGTGTGCCGCGCCTCACACCCTGACCGAGCAAGAGATCGCTGGCTTGGGCTTCACCCCGGAGCAGGCCGCCGCGGCCACCGCTCGCAAAGGCAAGGGCTGCCCTGAGTGCAACAAGACCGGCTGCAAGGGACGTTTTGGTCTGTTCGAGATCTTCAACATCAACGATGAGGCCCGGAAGCTCATCTACGACAAGGTTCCCTCCAACGTCCTTCGCAACCGGGCCCGCGAAATGGGCATGCGCACCCTCCGCGAAGACGGCATGCGCAAGGTTCTGGCCGGAGTCACCACGGTGGATGAGGTTGTCCGGGCCACCGTGTCCGAACACTGATGCGACCGACCAAAACCATGACTGGCCCTGGATTTGCTTATTTTTCTGCGGCGGCACCGGCCCCGATGGGTCTCTGCCGCCTCCACTGAACGCCCCCACCGATCCTTAGCAACTTTCCGAACCGCCCATGTCCTACCAGATGTCCGACTTGTTGCAGTTGATGGTCTCCGAAGGCGGAGCCGACCTGCACATCCGGGTGAACATTCCCCCCGTCATCCGCATCCACGGCATTCTCCAACGCGTCGACGGACCGCCGTTGCGTCCGGAAGACACCGAGGAGTTGATGCGCTCCATCACTTCCGAAGACCACATCCAGCAAATCCGTGAAAAAGGCGGTGCCGACTTCGGATTCGCCTTCGGTGAGATGGCCCGTTTCCGTGTCAGCGCCTTCAAGGAGAAGGGTAATTTCGCCCTCGTCCTGCGGCAGATCCCTTCCAAGCTGCTCACGATGGAGCAAATTGGTATCCCGAACAGTGTCCGGAATCTGATCAACAAGCCCCGCGGTTTGGTGCTGGTGGTGGGTCCCACTGGTTCAGGCAAGACCACCACGCTGGCCTCGCTCCTCAACATCCTCAACGAGGAGAAGGACGAAGCCCACATCATTACCATCGAAGACCCCATCGAGTACTACCACAAGCACAAGAAGGCGGTGGTCACTCAGCGGGAGGTCAATGTCGATGTGCCCTCCTTCGCCGAGGCGCTGCGTCGCGCGTTGCGTCAAGATCCCGACATCATCCTCGTGGGTGAGCTTCGCGACTTGGAAACGATGGAAGCGGCCATCACGGCGGCCGAAACGGGTCACTTGGTCTTCGGAACCCTGCACACCACGGGTGCGGCCAAGACCATAGACCGTATCGTCAACGCCTTCCCCCAGAACCAGCAGGAGACCATCCGCATCCAGCTCTCCACGGTGCTTCAGGGCGTGATTTCCCAATTGTTGGTGCCCCGCATCGACAAACCGGGCCGCGTGGCGGTGTTCGAGATCATGATCAACACCCCGTCGGTCGCGGCGCTGATCCGTGACAACAAGACCTTCCGTATCCAGTCCGATATCCAGACCGGCTCCAAGTACGGCATGGTCACCCTCGACGGCTTCCTGCTCGACAAGTGGCAGGCGGGCATGATCTCCGAAGAGGACGTCATCACCAAGTCGCTGGATCCCATGACCATCACCCAGAAGCTGGACGAAATCCGCGCCGCCAAGGCCGAGACTCAGGCCCGCAAGTAACCCTCACCGACACCCAACCGCCATGGCCGAAGCAATCTCCCATCCACTCATCGCGCTCATCCGAGAGCGCGGGTTCCTGGACGCCCTGCAAATCGAGGAGATCGGCCAAGAGGTGCAGCGCAGTGGCAAGTCGGTGGTCCAAATCCTTCAGGATTACGGACTGCTCGATCTCGATTCCATCCTCCAGATCATGGCCGACCACCTCGGCACCATGGTGGTCACCCTGGAGCCGGAAACCATTCCTCCCGAGGCCATCGCCGCGGTGCCCAACGAGACGGCCCGGATGTATCAGGTGGTTCCGATGGCCTTGTACGGCGACACCCTGCAAATCGCCATGGCCGACCCGCTCAATCCTCAGACGATGGATGAGCTGGGTTTCGCCCTGAAGCACACCTTGCAAGTGGTTGTGGCCAACCCGGCCGAAGTGTCCGCGTGTATTGAGAAGTTCTACCCGCCTCAAGCCGATCTCGGTTACGCCGCGCTACTGAAGGAATTGGGGGGCGACGGGGAAGTTTCCAAGGAAGACGACGCACCCAAAGGCATGTCCATCTCCTTGGACGATGCGGTGAACGACGTCCCCGTGGTGAAGTTCGTCAATCTCGTCCTCATGCAGGCGGTGCAGGACCGCGCTTCGGACATCCACTTCGAACCCTTCGAAGACGAGTTCAAGATCCGCTACCGCGTCGACGGTGCCCTCTATGAGATGGCCCCGCCGCCCAAGCATTTGGCCACGCCCGTGACTTCGCGTCTGAAGATCATGGCCAACCTGAACATCTCCGAGAAACGCCTCCCGCAGGACGGCCGTATCAGCACGGTGATCGCGGGCAAACAGGTGGATCTCCGTCTCTCGACGCTCCCGACCGCCTTCGGCGAGTCCGTGGTGCTTCGTGTTCTCGATCGTGGTGCGGTGCAGTTGGAACTCAAGACCCTGGGCCTTCCCAAGGACGGTTACGACTTCATCATTGAGACCATCAATCAGCCCAACGGCATTTTCACGGTCACCGGGCCTACCGGTTGCGGCAAGACGACCACCCTCTACTCCTGCCTGCGGCACATCAACCAGATCGACACCAAGCTGCTCACGGTCGAAGACCCGGTGGAGTTCGACATCGAGGGCATCATGCAGGTGCAGGTCAATGAGTCGGCCGGGATGACCTTCGGCAAGGCTCTCCGGGCGTTCCTGCGTCAGGATCCCGACATCATCATGCTCGGTGAAATCCGCGATCTTGAAACCGCTCAGATCGCCGTCCAGGCCTCGCTGACCGGTCACTTGGTGTTGTCCACCTTGCACACCAACGACGCCTCCGGCGCTGTGACCCGTATGGTGGACATGGGCGTTGAGCCCTTCCTGATCTCATCCACGCTGTTGGCCGTGCTAGCCCAACGACTGGTGCGCCGCATTTGCACCAGCTGCCGCACGCCGTTCGAGCCCAGCGAGTCGCAGTTGCAGAACATGAACTTGTCGGCCCACGACATCGGCGACAAGGTGTTCTACTACGGCCGTGGTTGCCCCAACTGCAACGACACCGGCTACAAGGGCCGCAAGGGCATTTATGAATTGCTGGCCGTCTCCGATGCGATCCGCAACCTCATCAACGACCGCGCACCGACCGTTGTGGTCCGCCAGAAAGCCATCGAACTGGGCATGGTAACCTTGCGCGAAGATGGTCTCCGCGGTATCTACGCCGGCGAGACCACCGTTGAAGAAGTACTGAAGTACACCTGATTCCGTCTGGATATTCCGACGACACCGATTTCACGAGGATACCGATATGGCCAAATTCAACTACGTTGCCATGGACAGCACTGGCAAGGAGACCAAGGGTGTCCTCGATGTGGGCAGCCAGGCCGAGGCCCTGAACCGCCTGAAGGAAATGGGCTTCCTGCCGACCAAGGTCACCGAGGTTGCGCCGCCCAAATCCGACGCCAAGGGTGGCAAGGGCGCCGCCAGTGCCAAGGGAGCGGCCGGAGGCAAGGGCGCGAAGAAGGGCGGGGGCCAAATCAACATCAAGATCCCCGGATTCGGTGGCAAGGTGAAGGCCAAGGTGCTCACCACCTTCACCCGTCAGTTGGCCACGCTGGTGGAAGCGGGTCTGCCCTTGTTGCGCGGTTTGCGCGTGCTCGAAAAACAGGAGCGCAACCCGCTGCTGAAGAAGATCTTGGGCGATCTGTCCCTCTCCATCGAAGGCGGTTCCACCTTCTCCGAAGGCTTGGCCCAGCATCCCAAGGTTTTCAACCGCCTCTTCATCAACATGGTGAAAGCGGGCGAACTGGGCGGTGTTCTCGAGGTCGTCCTGAAGCGTTTGGCCGAGTTCATGGAGAAGGCCGAGAAGATCAAGGGCAAGGTGGTCGCGGCCATGTTCTATCCCATCGCGGTCATGGTCGTCGCGGTGGGCATCGTGGCGCTGCTGATGATCGTCGTCGTGCCGAAGTTCAAGATGATCTTCGCCGACTTGCTGGGTGGTGACGCGGGTATGCCCGAATTCACCCTGTTCGTCCTGAAGATCTCCGAGACCCTCAAGGACAACACGGTCATTTTCCCGGATTGGTTCTTTGGTGGCATGCCCTTCCCGGGTCAGGTGGTCTGGGGCATCGCGATCTTCGTGATCGTTTTCAAGTTCACCATCAAGACCAAGAAGGGCATGTGGTACTTCGACAAGTTCAAGCTCAACATGCCTGCGCTCGGTCCGGTCATCAGCAAGGTGGCCATCGCCCGCTTTACCCGAACTCTGGGCACGCTGGTCCAATCGGGCGTGCCCATCCTTCAGGCTCTGAACATCGTTCGTGAAACGGCGGGCAACGTGGTGGTGGCCAAGGCGGTTTTGGACATTCACGAATCGGTCAAGGAAGGTGAAACCATTACCGCTCCGCTGGAAAAATCCGGCGTATTCCCGCCGATGGTGGTGTCGATGGTGGACGTCGGCGAGCAAACCGGCGCACTGCCTGAGATGCTCCTGAAGATCTCCGACAACTACGACGAAGAGGTGGACAACGCCGTCTCGGCCATGACCTCCCTTCTCGAACCGATCATGATCGTCTTCCTGGCGGTGGTGGTGGGTTCCATCGTTATCGCGATGTTCCTCCCGCTCATCAAGTTGATGGAAACCCTCGGTGGCGACGCCGGCGGTGGCGAATAAGGATCACCCCTCGAGGGCGATCCGAGAGTTCAACGTGTTTTTTTGACCGGATACTCGGAGCTCCCTTGACCGGCCTCGTGTGCGAGTGTAAATACAAAGTAGTTACATTGAATGCGCATCGGCCATACGCGGATAGATTGGATGGACTGAATGGAGTTCGACTGGAACAACTTGCCGTTCGAACTCGACGGCTCGATTTCGATCCCTGCAATCGAGGAGTCGTTCGAGGACCCCTTTGCCATCCGCTTGTTGCCCGATTCGACGCGATTCGGTGTCCAGGCCCGTTTCTTCAATCTGGGAAAATCCGCGGCGGGGCTAGGGTTGTTCAGCGTGTACCGAACCAACGGCAAGGTGATCCGGGTCATCTTGTCGCGGCCGTTCAGCGAGTCCGAGGCCTACTTCTACCAACGTCGGATGAGTCGGTCGCTCGCCTCCTGATCCCACCCCCCGCGCTTGCCGGGGCCAGAGTCCATGAATCTTCAAACCATCCAGTCGTGGGACGATGTCCCGCTCTTCGACAGCGAGCAGGCCGAAGCCGATTTCTGGGCGGAGAACCAGGTGGATCAGCGCTTGATGGAATCGTCGGCCACCGCCAGTTCCGAGCAGTCCGAATCGGTCACCATCACCTTGCGAATGGATCCCCGGATGCTCAGTCGGATCAAGCGTTTGGCTCGTTCCCGGTTCCTCAACTACCAGAGCATGATCAAACAATGGTTGAGCGAGCGCATGGAAAAGGAATTGAAGGACCGCTGATCCTTCGTGAAAGTCAGCTCTCCCGCGTGAAGCCATGAGATTGCGCAGTCCATACTCCCAGAACCCGCCGGCCCTCATCCGGCAGGTGGCTGCCTTCACCCTGCTCGAACTGCTCGTGGTGATGTCCATCATCGGCATTCTTGCGGGCATGGTGGTGGGCTTGGCGCCGGCGGCGGCGACCAAGATGAAGGAGGCGCGTGTGCGCACCGAACTGCAGCAGTTGGTCCTGTTGATCGAGGCCTATAAGACGCGTTTCGGAGTGTATCCCCCCGATGGGGTTCAACGGATTTCGGTCGCGGGTCAGGGTTTTCAAACCGTGTCCAATCCAGCCTTGAGCCCGCTCTTCTACGAATTGTCCGGTGTGTACCTGACCAACGCCGCCAGCTCCGACGGTTACTTCATCCCGCGCGCCGATGCCGATGACGGCGACGGCATCCGTTCGGCTGAGTTGCAAACGTGGTTCGGTCGTGAGGGCATCCTCAACGCCAAGCCCTACGAATTGCGCAATCGTCTCTTCGTCACCGATTTCAAGGAAGGCCAGTATGCCGAGGTTTTCCGCAACCGCTCCGATGCCGGTTACGCCGACCTCGAAGTGTTGGCGGTGGGTTTTTCTTCCGATGCGTCTGGCAAGCGGGTCAATGGCTTGGCTTGGCCTAACAACCGGACCGACCATCCCGTGCCCTCCAACAAAGGGCTGAATCCGTGGCGCTATGTTTCAACCAATCCCACCAACAATCCCGGCGGCTTCGACTTGTGGGCCGAGATTCCCGTTGGCCGGGATCGCGTGAAAGTTATCGGCAACTGGAAGGAAGCCAACTGATGTACCGAGCCCGATTTCCTTTGATCCCGAATAGCCCATTCCCTGTTTCGCCCTGTCATCGCCCCGACATCGCTGTTTCCAATACCCCATTTCACCAGCGTTAGAGAACCCATGAAGACCCGAACGACCACCCAACGCCAGAGCGCCTTCACGCTCATCGAACTCCTCGTCGTCATTGCCATCATCGGCATCCTCGCGGCCATGCTCCTGCCGGCCATCGCCTCGGCGACCACCAAGGCCAAGTCGGCCAAGGCCAAGGTCGAGGTCACGGGCATCGTGGGTGCGATCAATTCCTATCAAGCCGATTACTCCCGGTTGCCTGCCACCAAGCGCACCCGCGATGCCCACGGCGTGGCCACCCGTCCGGCGACCGCGCCCGATTGGATCTTCGGCAATGCGAACACGCCCGATGCCAAGGGCGTTCTGCCCACCCCGACGGTGGTGACCAAGATCGGCTACCAGCAAGTTCGTGATATGGGTGGCAGTGGTCGTGACGCCGACAATTCCGAAGTGATGGCTATCCTCACCGCCCAAACTGTGGTTGACGTTCAAGGCGGCGCCGCCGATGCGGTCAATCTCAACAACAACCAGAATCCCAAGCGCACGGTGTACCTGGCCACCAAGTCCGTCGGACGCAATCAACCCAACGGAGTGGACGACCTCGGCGTGTACCGCGATCCGTGGGGACATCCCTACATCATCATCCTGGATCTCGATTACGACAGCCGCGTGCTTAGCCCGTTCCCTCTGGTGGCCCCGGGTCGTCCGGCTCAGGCCCGCTTCATTCCGGGCAATGCGCTGGTGATGTCCTTGGGTCCCGACGGCAAGGCCGATTTCACCGCCGACCAGGATCACCCGAACAACCGCGACAACATCTACAGCTGGAAGTGATCGGCTGGTCTGCCCCACTCCCACAGCCTCCCACCGTTTCATGAAGCCCCAAGGACCCACCGGAAGCACGATGCCACTGGCCCCACGCCAGCGGCTCGCGGCCTCGGCTTTCACCCTCTTGGAGTTGCTGGTGGTGGTGGCAGTGATCGGCCTCCTGGCGGGCATCACCGCTCCGGCGATCCGTGGCATGGTGCAGGGCAAGACCTTGTCCAGTGGTCACCGGCAACTGACCGATGATTTGAACCGCGCCCGGCAAGAGGCGCTGCGGCTGCGGACCACGGTCTATGTCGTCTTCGCTCCGACCAATGTCTGGCAATCGCGCCTGTCGCTCGATACCCAGATCGAGTCGATGATCGCATCGCAGTTGGCCCCGCAGCGCTTCCGCGAGCAGGCCTTGCGCAGCTTCACCAACATTGCTCTGGGCGTGTTCCACTCCTATGCGCTGCTGGTGGAACGGGAGATTGGTGCCCAACCCGGTCGTAATCATACCCGCTATCTCGGGCCCGGCTGGCAAACCCTTCCGGATGGAGTGATTCTTTCGCCCAAGCTGTTTTTCCCAACCCCTTTGGCACCCACCGATCGGCAGGATTTGGCCATCCATGAACTGCCCCAACGGCCGTTCCGCTTCCCCTTGGCCGAGTTCCCCGGCGACACCTTGCCTCCGATTTCCATGCGGTTCGTCGCCTTCGGTCCGGATGGCCGCTTGGCCGTTGATGAAATGAACCGCTACTGGACTCTCAACGGTCGGCCCGAACTGCGACTGCCGCCGATGTCCGAGTTCGCTCTCGGCGTGGGGCAGGGCAGCGTCTTCATCTCGCGGAACGCCTCCGGACAGATCGACTCCTCGGTCGTGCCGGACGCCATCGAGACACCACGCGACAACGCCACCAACAACCGGGTGATCGTGTCTAGCCTCACTGGCCGCTCCCGCATCCTCAAACCCGTCCTGCGCTGATGAGAATTCCCGGCCAACCTGTTTCGTGGAACCCGTCTTGGCGGCGATGGATGGGCACGGCGTCCCAGCCTCCGCGCCGACAGTCTGCGTTCACCATGATCGAGATCGCCCTGTGCATCGCCGTGGTGGCGATCGCCATGGTGGCCATCATCGGCGTGCTTCCGGCGGGCTTGAATGTCCAGAAGCAGAACCGTGAGGAGTCGCTTCTGACCCAGGATGCCGAACTGCTGCTCAATGTTTTGCGCGGCGGGCAAACCCGGCTCCAGGACCTTCTCAATTACGCGGATCGCGTGACCTTGGTGCGGCAGTATCGCGACCTGGCACCCGTCCGGACCAATTATTTCCATGGTCCGTTGGTGCAGGGCACGCCGGCCGGTTCCGATCCGCTGGTCGATGCCTTCCAGGTGATCGGGCTCATCAGTCGGCCCAAGTACACTCTGGAGGCCTCCACGGCCAGTCGGGGCAATCCGGTGGCTGTCACCAACATCGTTCGTTTGGAGATGCGTTCCATGAGTGGTTCGATGGCCGACCATCCGATCATCCGCAAGAGCGAGCGCCGCACGATGCCCAATGACACCCGGATCGACTTTGCTTTCCGCTATCTGGTCACCATCGAGACGGTGACGCGCCAGCCTGTGCTGGTGCCGGGCGCGACCGCGTTGCCCGCCGACGGCATGGCCAGCGCTGTGTCCGAGGTTCGCATGATCCTGGAATGGCCCCTGCAACGCACTGGCACCGATCCCAATCAATATCGATTGGGCCTCAATCGCCGCGAATTCCGCACCGAAGTGCTGGGTCAGCCGACCCGTCTGCGCGGCAATGTTCCGCAGGATCTCAGCTATTTCGGGGACATTGTTTATCCCTTCAATCCGGTTCCGGAGAATCCGGGGCCCAACGTCATCCATTTCTACCGGTTCCCGCCGGGTGCCCTGTGATCGTATGAACCTTTCTTCTGTTCAGGCGGGCACCGCAAACCATCTCCGCCCTCGTCCGCAGGGTCGGTCCTTCAGCCGTTCGGCCAGCAGCGCCTTCTCCCTCCTGGAGTTGATGATCGCGGTGGGTTTGCTCACGGTCATCATCATCGCGCTGTATGCGATGTTCGATCAGGTCCAGAAGGCGTTCCGTCAGAGCCTGAATCAGGCGGATTTGTCCGAAGGTGGGCGTTCGGCCCTCGACCTCATGGTCCGCAATATTGAGCGGGCCTCCTCGCCTCAGGTCGAGGATGCGCTGCACCTGGTGGTCCACCCCGCCAATGCCACCGGCTATGAACTGGTGTTCGCTGGCGATGCACTCCAGGCCAATCGCACCCAACCCCTGCGCTTCGACGAACTTTTCTTCACCTATCCGGCGACCGGCGGCCGCTGGCATGTGGCCGGCCTCTTCATCGGCACGCTGGATGCGGGTCCGGTCACCACCACTCCGATTCCGGGCCTCGGTTCGCTTTACCTTTACGACGAAGCGTTGCCCAATTCCAACTTGGTTCAGGTTCTCGACGGCCAAGGGCGTCTCGGGGTGAGCGTGGGTAGCCTCGCCACCCCGGCCTCGGTCCCGCCTTACCGCCTCACCGGCACTCCGGCCATGCGGACCAACCTCATCACCGGTCGCCTTTGGATTCCGGCTTACCCCGCTGGCGAGACTCAGGAAGCCCGACGCGATGCGGTCAAACTGCTGGACGGCATCTTGCAATGCCGCATCACCGCCTTTGATGCCGACGGGCGCCCGTTCGATGGCAATCATCCCGTGCTCTACGACGTGAATTTTCCGCGGGTTGGCGTGAACACCAACTCGCCACTCCATTATCCGCTCACTCCGGTCGCTTGGAGCGCTCAAGCCACCAACAGGGTAGGCAATGTCTCCCGGCCTTTGCCCATCGAGGTGATCAATGTGAATCCGGACACCGCGCAAGTCAGCGCGCTCTTCCGCGGGCCCCATCTTCCGTCTTCGGTCGAAATCGAAATCACCCTGCTGGATGGCAAGCAGTTGGACCAGTTCCGCTCTTTGCCGGACAACCTCCAGACCCGTAACCGGTGGCTGGCCAACAATGCTGGCGCACTCCAGACCCTCCGCCAGCGGGTCGTCCTCCGCACCGCGCCCCAATGAAACGCCTTTCTCCCCAATCCAGCCGGCGCGGTGTGGCGCTGGTCATCACCTTGATCATGCTCTCGGTGGTGACCATCACCGCCGTGGCCTTCCTCATGGTCGCTCGGCGCGAACGGGCCGCCGTGGCCGCAGCCGGTGAACAAGCCGATGCCCGCATCGCGGCCGACGCGGCACTCAATCGCGCCCGCGCCCGCATTTTGGCCCAGATCTCCTCTTCGGGACTGCGGGAGGCACCGACGTTGTTCGTTTCCACCAATTTCATCGCACCGTTTTACACTCCGGGACTGACGGCCGCAGGGCAGGGCTTGCCGGTGGGAGCGGCTCAGTCCAATCAGTGGTACTCGGCCTTGGCCAACGTCTCCTACCTGTATCAGGGCCGTGGGTTCGACCTGAACAACACCGCCGAGATCCTCGAATACCGGGGGATGCTGGCCAACTTGTACTACGATCCCCGGGTTCCCGTGGTCGCCCGCACGGGTCGCTTGGATACCCGTGCCGATTCCTTCGAAGACCGCTTCTACCTCGACCTCAACCGCAACGGTCGGTTCGACACCAACGGGTACATCCTGCAGCGCAATGTCCAGGGTGTGGCGATCGGCACCAACCGCTTGTGGCATGTGGGCGACCCGGAATGGATTGGTGTTCTCGCCGATCCGGACCGTCCGCACTCCGGCAACAACCGCTTCCTGTACCGCATCGCCTATCTGGTGGTTCCGGCCGACCAGACGGTGGATCTGAACTTTGCCCACAATCAGGCGCGCAATCTGGATGATACGACCACCAGTCGGTTCTTCCGCAACCAGGGTGTGGCGGCCTGGGAACTCAATATGGCGGGCCTGTTCCGCGACCTGAACACCAATCTCTGGCAGACTTACGCTTATTCCACCAATGCGGCCAACACGGGCCTGACCTTTGATCACGCCCTCAATGTGTGGCTCAATCGCCGGGTGGCGACGGTGGCGGGTCGCGCCACCGCGCAAGACATCCTCACAGAAGATTCGCGACCGCAGTTGGGTTCCGCCGGTGACACCACCGCGGCTTCCCGTGTGTTGCCAGTCAACGGCGTGGATGATTTGTCCGATGGCCCGCTTATTCAGAGCTTGGCTCAGGTGCGCAACCCGCGCCTCCTGCCTGAGAACGATCTGGTCACCCGTCGGTGGTCTGGCGGCGACGTCGCCAACCCCTACCTGACACCGTTCCCGCTGCTCAGTGATCCGAACTTGCTCCTGCTGGGGCCCAACCGGGTCATCTGGACCAATCTCGACACCCGTCGCAGCGGATTCGCCGGACAGTTGATGTCGACGGTGCAGGCCTCCAATTCCACCTACAACGCCTACACCTTCTACCGCTTGCTGGGATCGGTGGGCACCGACAGCTCCGATGGCCGCATCGAGGTCGGCGTGGATTTGGCCAACCGCTACTACCGTCGGGCCAAACTGAACCTCAACTACCAGGTGCTGGATCCAGAAGGAACCCAGTCCTACAGCGCCAATGTGGTCACCACCAATGGTGCCTCGGGCTCCGCGGCCCGTGCGACGGCACTCGTTCCTTGGACCGCCCGAACGTGGGTTCAACTGGCCGGTGACCGCCTGCTCCGCAAGGAGTTCTCCAACGGCTTGCCCGAGTTGGCCCATTTCGATTTCTACGATCCGGCCAAACCGAGCATCAAGCTGGCCGTTCCGAAGGCTCGGGAGACCGCCGCTCATGGTATTGCCATCGCCGGAACCTACTGGGTGACCAATGCCGTGGCTCCCCGCTCTCGAAGATTTGCTGTCTCCCAGACCAACCACACCTGGTCGGCCAAGTTGCATCGGCTTCTCCAGTTGGCCGCCAACATCCACGAGGTGCGGACCAACATCGTGGGCGGGCTCAACACCGAACCCTTCCCGCCGCATGTCTTCCGTCCGACCTTCTACCGCGAAGATCAGGATGACCCGAGCAATCCGGGCAAGAAGATCTCGGTCGTCCGCTTGGCCGGGCTGGAAGAGGTGACCAATGCTGTCACCCAGGTGCTGAACACCGCCTGGACCAACTGGATGGATTTCGAGAATTCCGTGGATGTGGCCAACCTGAGCATTGATCCGTCATTGCCCACCCGGACCAACGTCTTCGGCATTCCTTATCTCGTTGGAACCAAACA
>JARXAF010000012.1 GCA_029865985.1 Verrucomicrobiota bacterium | reverse complement strand
GGCCTCAACTTCTTCGGTTGGCCGTTGAGTGGTGGCGACAGTTCCTACGATGCGTCCCAATACGCGACGCGCATCCGCTCGGCGGGCATTTGGTTCGAGGGCTATGACGGCAAGGGGATGTCCATGACTCCCCGCGTGTATCTGGTGCCGGTGGGTGCGGACGTGCTGCGTTCACCCAACGGTTCCAATTTCGAGACCCGTCTGTGGCGCGTGGTGGATCAGAAGATCCCCTTGCCGTTCCCGATCCAACAGCGCCAGCTGCAGGATCCGAAGTACAGCCCCATGCTGGATTCCTTGGGAGGATCCTTCGTGGAAATCCGCAAGTTCTCGTCGTTGCGTGCCTATCACGACAGCGGTGGCTTTGATCCCTCGGAGGCGTCCTCGGACAGCCGCCTGGTGGGTCGATCGGTGTGGAACACCCAATGGATGCTCGTCATCCCCGGTGGCACCCTTCTCAACAACAAGACTCAGGGTCTTGATTCGTTCATCAATTCCGTCAGCGACATCAAACTGTTCTTCCAGACCTATGCATACTCAGGCAACTAATCGACCGCTGTTGGCGGCCTGCCTTTTGTGGGCAGCGAGCTTGGTTGGGGTGGTGTTACCCGTGATCGGTGCCGGTATTCCCGAGCCTTACAATCTGGTGTACGGGGTTATTAAACTGGGCGATGCAACGATCACTGCCGCCGACACCAATGTCGTGGTCGAAGCGCGGCGCTTCCCCACCTCCACCGCCTTCGCCAGTTACCGCATGGGTTCCCGTGCTGCAGCGGCAAACTACTACGCGCTGCAATTGAGCGTGGAACAGAAAGTGACCGGACAGAACATTTCCACAGAGGCGAGCGAGTCCGGGACGGTGGTCTACCTGACAGTCTTGAGTGGCGGGAGGGTCATGGACCAAGTTTCCTACACGATGGGCGGCCGCGGAACCGCCCGACAGATCGACTTCGGCAATGTCGACAACGACAACGACGGGTTGCCCGACGGATGGGAACAGGCCTACCTCTATGGCCTCGAAAGCGGACCTGAAGATGATCCGGACCGTGACGGCGAGACCAACAGGAATGAATTCTTGCTGGGACTCAATCCCTTGGTGATGGATGCCCGGCACCCGGCCGACATCAATCCTGCGGATGGGCGCCTGACCATTCAGGAGGTCTCCGCCTACTACACGGCTTGGCGAAACGGCACCAACCAATGGAACCAGACTTTGGCCAACGGAACCACAGTGGCTCGGGGTCCGGTCCCGATTCCGGTGGAATATGTGACGCGTGCCACCTTCATCTGGGAGCGGGGTGAAAAATACGTTCTGAACGCAAAATCGGCGTCATCGGCGCCTCTTTGGTGGGTGCCTGAGACGACCGCAGCGACAACTTCAGTGGGTGATGAAATGGCATCCAAGGACAGCGGAGGTGCTTTGGATGGATCGCTGGCCGTCTTGGATGGCTCCAAATCGCGTCGTCCGGCCAACTCTTCGACGGCCAAGTCGGAGAAGACTCCGATGCGTGTCGTCAGCACGGCGCCAGTCAACTTCGCGAATGGCGATCTGGTCACGGTCACCAATGATGTCACCATCTTGTCCGGTCTGCGTACCTATGCGGTGGAGCACTATCCGCCCGCTGGTTGGGAGATCGTCGCCATCAGTGCGGGTGGCTATTATGATTCGGTGTACCAGCGGGTGAAGTGGGGGCCGTTTTTTGATCGGCAGCCGCGGCAATTGACCTACACCATGAAAGCGGTGAAACCGGCCAAATCAGCGGACGCGGTGGCGTTGGTGGGTGCCAGTGCCTACGATGGAATTCCGGTGGAAATCGAAGGCCAGCAGTCGATCTTCATCATCCTTGGAGAAGAGCGTCGTTTGGTGCTCCAAGCTGGAAGCACCTTGGGTCGGTGGAAGTTGCAAGGCCAACCGGGAAGGATCTACGAATTGAGCCGTTCGACCAATCTTTCCCAGTGGATGCCGGTGCAACAAGTGCCTGCGGATGACGCTGGTTTGGTGGAATTCACGGATGATCGGATGGACTCCGAGACCTCGGGCTATTTTAGGGCTCGGGAATTGCCTTGATGTCAGGTCCTCGCACGAATGTTGGGCACGGTTGGATTGTCTCCGGGCTGTGGATCAGCGTCATCGGGCTATTCTGGGGCTGCGGTGGCGAGTCCTCGTCGGTTTCCACTCAGCGACCGAAGTCGCTGGAGGGATACCAGATTCAAAATGAGGAGTGGAGCAGAGGATGGTTGGCTCCTGAACGTTTGGCCCAGCGGTGTGATCGGGTGATCGTGGCCGGTTGGGATCGCAGTCGAAAAAGTGGAGATCCGTGGGCCGTATTCGAGACCTTGGAGGTTCAGTCCATCCAACCGCCTGAGTTGGGGTCCTCCCAGCCTTCAGGAATGGACGGCGTTCGGGTCCAAGCGTTGGTCCCCGGCACGAAGACTCTGTCCACCCGAGCGGAACGCGAGGCATGGTCGGAATCCTTCCGAGCAGCGGGTTGGGTGTGTGTTCAATCCGAATGGCGGACGGTCGGATGCACCCGCAACGGGACCAATGTGTTCACCGAGGTCGCCATGAACCTTCACCTGCTTCGTACCAAGGACCTGATGCGGGCCGAGGCCCGAGGTCAGTGGCGCATGGAATGGAGTCTGACCAATGACTCGCCCGCCGCGGTGCCGCGTTGGATGAGTGCCACTTGGAAAACCGGTCAATGGCTTGAGAAGTCCGGGACCCCTCGGTTTGTTGAGCGCTGGTCGGCTGCTCTCAAGTCGTCTTCCCGGGGAGGCGGCATGGTGGATCCTCTGATCGTGTCCGATTGGGACGGTGATGGGCGCGAAGACCTGATTCTGGCCGGAGCAAACCGATGGTTTCGCTGGAACTCGGCGAACGGATGGTCCACCAACCGAATCATCCCCTTCGATGATATCCATCTCCAAGCGGCATCCGTCGCTGATTTCGATCGGGATGGCCATTTGGATTTGCTGGCCCCCGGCGGGCGTCAGCTCCAACTTTTTCGTGGCAACGGTACTGGAGGGGTGGAGTTGCCCCCCGTCCTGACCCCGGCCGCCGCGCTTAAGGATCCGATGGTCTTGGCCACCGTGGATATGGACGGTGACGGCGACTTGGATGTTTGGGTGGGGCAGTATGCGGCCGCCTTCGAGTCCGGACACACGCCGACTCCTTTTGATGCAGCCACCAATGGGCCACCTGCATCGCTGTGGCGCAACCTGGGCAACGGCCGGTTCGAGGAGTGTTTGTCCACCAGCGGTCTCGATCGGGTTCGCGACCGGTTTGTCTTTTCCGCAGTCTTTTTGGATACGGACGGAGACCGCCATCCGGAGTTCCTGCAGGTGTCCGATTTCAACGGTGTCGATTTTTTCCGCGGTACCGGTTCCGGGAAGTTTGCTCAGGAGACCTCCAAAGCCTTGGGAGAGACCCGCGGTTTTGGAATGGGTCATGTCGTCGGCGATTTCGACCGGGACGGCCGTCCGGACTTCATGATGATCGGCATGAACTCAGCACCGGCAACCCGCATGGAAGCGTCCGGCATCCACCATCCCGGCTTCCAACGGGTGCGTGAGGGGCGACGGGAAATGACCCATGGCAACCGAGTCTGGCTCAATCGGGGCGCAGGCCGCTGGGAAGTGGCCCCTTGGGAGCGACAGGTGGCTGAGACCGGTTGGGCCTGGGGAGCCGCTTGGCTGGATTCCAACAACGATGGGTTGGGTGAATTTTACGTTGCCAACGGCTTCATCAGCAACGAGTCGGCCTGGGATTATCAAGCGGAGCACTGGTCTACCGAAGTCTATCAAGGAGGAGGCGAGCCTGACGCGGCACGCGCCGAATATTGGCAACGGCGCTCCCAGATCAAGATGGAGAGCGGAGCCTCCGAAGGGGGGCACCACCGCAATCAGTGGCTGGCGCCGGTGGGTTCGGACTGGCAGGAATTGGGCTGGCTGGGGGGCATTGCTCTCCCCGAGGACTGCCGCAATGTGGTGGCTTGGGACTACGATGGGGATGGACTTCAGGATCTTCTGGTGGTGACTCAGGAGGAGTATCCCACGGCGCAAACGGTACTGCGGGTTTTCCGCAATGAGCATCCCGGCGGTGACTGGTTGGCCATTCGTGTTCCTCCCCAAGCCGGGGTGTCGCCCTGGGGTGGTGAAGTGACTTTGAATTTTGTCGATGGTTCCATGAGGCGTGAATGGCTGGTGGACCAGCAAGGATTTCGGACTCAACCGCCTCCCATGGCCCACTTTGGCCTAGGAACAGCGAAACCGAAATCCGTTCGAGTTCGTTGGCCCGACGGGGTGGAAAGGGAGGAGACGGTTTCTTCCGTCAACCGAACCCTCACCGTCTCAAGACCCTGAAAGAACGAAGGATTCCAATGACTTTTCCATGGCGGATTCAATGGCGTGGGTTTTTGTTCGGGGGCGCGTTCGTGATGCTGGTCTGCTCGATGTTCTTGGGCTGTCGCAAAGCAGACGAGTTGGCACCGGCACCGGAATGGGTGGTCCAGGTCGGGACCCAGAAGGTGGCCACGGTGACCTTTGAGGCGGACTGGGGTCGGCGTCAGTCCCAGCAAGAGCGCCCCGTCCCATCCGGCGATGTGATCGGAGCCTTTGTCAGCGATTGGCAGGCCTATCAAGCTGCCGGACAAATGGGGTTGTTGGAGGATCTTGAGCTTCAGAGCTCCATCCGGCGGTTGGTTGGGGCGAAAGTTCGAGAGAAACTAGCCCAGAGTTTGGCGAAGCCGGGGGCGGATGCACCCGTAGAAGTCGGCGACATCGAGAAAGCGTACCATTCGCAGTCTCAGCGTTGGCAGAGGCCTCCAGCTTGGAATATCGCGTGGTTGGTGGCATCGGTCTCTCCCAAGGCTGAACCGTCCCGGCGAACCGCTGTGCGTGAGCGTTTGGAAGGGTATCGGCGTGAAATCTTGAACAGTAGTGATCCCAAGGCGACGTTCGCGATCCTCTGTTCCAATCACTCCGATGACACGGCCACCCGATACCTTCGGGGTGAGTTGGGGTGGTTGCAGCGGGAGCAATTGGTCGGACGAATGGGGGAGTCCATCGCCGAACAAGCAATCCTCTTGAATTCGACCAATCGAATGTCTGCCGTGTTGGAATCTTCGACCCGGATGGTGGTGTTGCTGCATCTTGGTCATCGCTCGGTTCAGATGCGGCCTTTAGATGAGGTGGCTCCACAGATCCGCTTTGAGATAGGCAAGCAGCGGGACGAGGAGCTCAAGCGAGCGCTTGCCAAGGAGTTGAATCGTCGAGTGCCCGTAGAGACCAACTTGGCGGTACTAGCCCGCTTGAAGGCACCGACCGTACCCACGTCGACCCCTCCGGCCCCTTCGCCCATGCCGCGACCCTGACGATGTTTTCTCTGCGACTCCTGAATTCATGGCTTACAGCCATTAGTCTTCGCCGGAGTTTCTTGAAACAACGGTGGGTGATACTGGTGCTGTTCTTGGCGGAAGCCCTCCGTTCCGAAGCCGCGGGGACCGTGACCCGGCGATTCCCGGCAGAGGTCGTTGAGGGACAAATCATCGAGGTGGTTCTGCAGGCCGAACCCCTGGTTTCGGCCTTGGCGTTCGGTGTGCGTGAGACCTTTCCGCCCGGAGTGGAGTACATCAGCTCCAACCCTCAAGCCAGTTACTCCAGCACGCAGCGTCAACTCCGATGGGGCTTGTTCTTTGATGGTCGTTCCCGTCCG
>JARXAF010000155.1 GCA_029865985.1 Verrucomicrobiota bacterium | reverse complement strand
GAACGGGCTGCGGGTGGTCGCACGGTCCGAGGGACACTTGTAGACCGCCAGCGATCCCACATACCGGTACAGGAGCGAATCCATGATGAGGATCGTGTTCGTCCAACTGGGCCCCTCGTGCATCGTGCCCATGCACCATTGATTCATGGGATACACTTTGGTCGGGCTGTGGGTCGAGACGAGGCCCCCTAAGCCTGATGAAAGGCAGATCTCATCCCGATGGTCCCCGGAATACAGGGTCCAACCCAGCATCAGCTGCTTGCCGTTGTTCATGCACATAATGCCCTGAGCCTTGCTCTTGGCCTTGCCGAGGGCTGGCAGCAGCATGCCGGCCAGGATGGCGATGATGGCGATGACCACCAGAAGTTCGATGAGGGTGAAGGCCTGACGGCGGGCGACAGATCGGTGCGGAATAACGAACATCGCGCGATGCTAAGAGGCGTCAGCGAGGCCTCAAGTGCCATCCCGGTTAAGAACGGCTGACGTCGCCGCGCGAACCCGTCGGCGCCTCCTCACGGGACGCAGTCATCGCCTTCCAGGGGCTGCCGGTACCGCCGAATCCTTGAGATCGATCGACACGTCGAAGACCCGGACGAGCGAGGGGCCGTCATCCGGTACGAACCAGAACCGCAGGCCCTCCGGGACGCTCTCGACCCAGAAGGCGTTCTGCGTGATCACCCGCCCCGAATCGCTTCGGCGGATCACCGGGATCTGATGCACCGGCCCGGGGATGGAGGGTTGGACCAGATCGATCCCGCCGAGCGAGAACACCGGCCCCCCGGTGGCGACGTTCGGATAGGACCGGAGCCCACTGCAAACCATCAGACCGTCGCCGATCCATTTGCAGTCCTGGTAGTCGATATAGAAGGAGGGATTCGGCCGACGCAGGGCCATGGGTGAGATCTCCGCGTCGCGGACCCGTCCCCGCCGGGGAATGCGCCATCGATAGAAATTCCTGGATCCCCAGCTGACCCCGTGGAGCTCCCGCGTCATCGGGTCGAACGCCACTGCGCCGATGTGTTCCGGGTAGTTGAACACCTTCTCGGATCTGAGCGGATCCAGCGAGACCCGGTACACCACGGAAGCCCCGCGCGGTCGGTACTCCGCGACCGGCACCCACAGGTTCCGGCCGTCGAAATCCATCCCACCGGGGTGGTAGCTGGCGCCCTCGCCCAGACGGAGGTCTTCCTTCAGGGACCCGTTGTGATCGAACCGGAAGAGGTGCCCGACACCCTGGCCCGGTCCTCGATCGAAACCTCCCCGTCCGGGATCGATCGCCTCCGGCTTCCGCAACACCTCGACCGAGGACAGGTAGAATGAGTGTCCCACCTTCACCAGGCCCTGGGGATGGTGGGCGTCGAATCCGAGCCGAATGGCGGGTCGTTCGTACCACTTGGCTTCCGGGGAAAGTGCCCGAAGCCGCCGGACGAGTTCCGGCTTCCCTGAAGGCGCATGCCTGTCAACGGCCAGGGCCGACGTGCAGGCGCTGGCCATCAGCCAGCAGATCCCCCATTGGCGCAGGAGGTGTTTCATCGCCCCGGAGTCTGAGTGCGTGCTTCGCCCGGTGAAGCCCAAAAGCGAGCAGCCCACCGATGACGACGCAGGCGTGAGGGCCTCGAAACGTCGCCACCGGGGGCCGCGGAGCGATTCCGTGGGGAAATCGCGATCAACGACGCAACCTCAGAAAGAGGGACGCCTCGGTGGCTCCAACCTCATAGGGGCCGGCCCCGGTTGTGACGGTGCTCCAGGGGCCGTTGGGCCGCTCCGCCTTCTCGAGGGTCGCCGTGCCGTCCCAGGTCACACGGATGCCCTGGGCGACGCGGGTGATGCCCAGCGTCAGCGTGGCTGGAGTGGACGCCTGCGGCAGTGCGAACGCCTTCGAGGTGATTCGGCCGACACCTCCATCACCACCGCCGGTCTCCCGGGCGGCCGTATCGACAGCAAATTGACCGTCGATGCTGACGCTGCGGTTGTTCATCGCCGCATGGGTCACGAGGCCGGCATCGAGCGCCTGCCGGGTGCCGGACAGCCAGGAATTGAAGCCCGAACCTCCGTCGATTTCCGCCGTCCAGTTGTCGAGGGTACCGGTCTCGAAATCGCTATTGGGGAACGCCAGCGAGGCCGCTTTGCCATCCCAGACGAACAGATCGTCGATGCAGAACCAGCCCCAGCTGGCTTTGAACGCGCCGAAGCGTTCCTCGGCCCGGAAAACGGCCTGCTTGCCGCGATGTTCAGGCCGGATGTAGAAGCGATACTCGGGATAGTGCCAGAGGTCGCGTCCGCTGTTGGACTGGTTCAGCGCCATCGATTGATTGCGCTGGACGTACCGGAAGTCTCCGTCCTCGTCGAAGGTGCCGTTGTTGTTGCTGTCGACGATCAACTCGACCCGCCCGAAGGCCACGTCGGTCCCGTCATCCGTGTAGCGGATGCGGTCGGTGGCCTGAGCCGATGCGAACTGGACGAAGGGCGAGGTGGACGGGTCGGGGATCGCCGCGAGGGTGAAGACATCGGATCGGATTTCGACACCCACACTCGAGCGATCGCCGCCGCCGGTGCCGACATAGGTGCGACCCGTCATGTGATCCCGGCGAGCACTGGCGTCGAAGAAAAACGCGTCCGCGGTGCCTCCCGCCTTCTTGGTGACCGTCCAGTTGGGGATCTTCCCCGACGGATGACGGTCCGGGGTCAATTCAGTGCCGTTCTCGGCGAACCAGGCGAGCGCGTCCGAATGGCTCTGCGGGGTGGGCACCCCGGCGTCGAAGCCGCCGTTCTTGATGATCGACTCCTCCCAGTCCCAATTCATTCGGAACGCATCGAGTGCGACGTGGAACACAGCCGAATCGTCGAATCCGACGATCTGCGCCCGACGTCCCTCGAGGCCGGAAGTGTTGATGAGGACGGTGCCGAAGTCGTTGGCGGGGGCGGTGCCGAGGCCGGGCCAGAATCCCCGGAGGGCGATGTCCGTCTCGGGGTCGAATCGCCCGTTCGGATCCTGAGTCGCGGTGCCGAGGTCGAGGTAGACGCCGCTGGCGTTGTCGCTGCCGTTGGAGGCCGCGTTGTTGACGAACTCGGAGGCTCCGCCAGAAATGTTGCCGACGATGAAGCTGCTCATGCCCGGAAGGACGAACGTTTCCGACTCGATCACCGCCGTCTCGCTCGAATCGGAGGACGACGTGTCAGTTCGGGTCGACAGGAACTGCTTGCCGTAGGTGATGAGTTCTCCGGCGGAGTCGGCGACTACGAGCTTCGAGGACGGGGACACCGACGACTCGAGGACCTTCCAGCCCTCCAAGGGCGTCTGGGATTCGAAGGAACCGTTCTTGAGCACGTTGGTGACGACCACGCCGTCGGCGCCGTTCACCACGATGGAATTGATGGCCAGATAGTAATTGGGGCTCTTGTCCACGATCCGGATCCGCATCGGTTGGCCGACGTACTCCGAGAGCTGGAAGAAGCTCAACCGCACCCATCCCTGGTAGCGGATGATGTCGCTGTTGCCGCCGCCCAACCAGGTGGCCGGCTCCTTAGACAACCAGCGATCGATCGTGCCGTCCGCACCGACATCGATCCCGATATCGAAGACCTCCGGTGTCAACCGGGGGACGCCGAAGCTGCCCGCGCCATCTCCGATCCCGTTCGAGCACAGATCGATGGTGATCAAGGCCGGAGCCTTGCCGTGATTGTTGGTCGCCGCCAAGCCTTGCGGGACCCCGATTGAGGTCGCGACGAGGGCCGCAACCATCCACTTGAATCTTGTTTTAAACATAGCATGCACATCATCTAATCAATTCATGGCGATTCATTGACGGCCCTAAAACGTTTCGATGAACGATGCGAAATCGATGGTTCCAGAGCCGGAACAAGGACCCCACCGCCTTTCGGCTTTTCCCGGAACCATCCGGAACGCTGAATCCACCCTCACCGGCACCGGAACAGACATCGCATCGACATGACCGACCCGACATCCACCCCATTCCCTGGGGTCCGCCTCGCTCGACCCGCGATGGCCACCCGCTTCGAATGGGTGCTGTGGGGACAACCGCTGGAACGCTTGCGGGCCGCGGGCGAAGAGGCCCTCGATGAGGTTGAAGCGCTCGAGGCCGCCCTGAGCCGCTACCGGAGCCCTTCCGACATCGGCCGAGTGAACGCCGGGGCCGCCCAGGGGCCGGTCCGAGTGGCTCCCGGCACCTTTCGATTGCTCCAGCGGTGCCGTGACCTCTCGGCGGCCACACAGGGTGCTTTCGACATCACCGTCGGGGCGCTCCTTCGGGTCTGGGGCTTTGTGGGCGGCACGGGACAACGTCCTTCGCCGCAAGCACTGGCAGAGGCCCGAGCCGCCTCGGGCTGGGAGCGGGTTCATCTCGACCCGGACACCGGTTCAGTCGCCTTCGATCGCCCGGGAGTCGAACTGGACCTGGGAGCCATCGGCAAGGGCTACGCCCTTGATCGGGCCATGGACCTGTTGCACGAGGCTGAAGTGCCCCACGCGCTGCTGCATGGCGGCACCAGCAGCATCGTCACCCGCGGGATGGCTCCGAATGGGCAATCGTGGCGCGTGGGCCTGCCTGGCCGCCCGGGAGCCGAAACGCAGGAGTCAATTTCCCTGCGCGACGAATCCCTCTCGATCTCCGCCGTCTGGGGCAAGGCGTTCACCGAAGGCGGAGAGGAACTCGGTCATGTCCTGGATCCACGCACGGGCGAACCCGTTCGCCGGGCCCGCTGCGCCGTGGTTGTGGGTCCAGAGGCCGCGGTATCCGACGCGTTGTCCACCGCCCTGCTCGTTCTAGGCCCTGAGGGTCGGCCGCTCATTGAGGCGAACATGCCCGGTTACCGCTGCATTCAACTCGCGTGACCCGCTGCCTCGATATCGGATTCGAAAACGGCCTAAACCCCGGGCTCTGGCCGACCCTGCGGTCTCCGTGAAGTGCTTTTGTAGCAGTCTGAGTGACAGCCGATTGGATCAAGAGGGCTCACCTCTCGGCCTATAGGCTCTTCGTCCGGAGCGAATGGATCCAAAGCGGAGTGTTCAACGATTCCACACCTCCCGAAGTGGATCAAAGGGTTGGGCCACCGCGGCAAGATTGGCACTGACGGAATCCCGTAGGGAATGTCCATCCGAACCGCTCGACCGACCTGGAAAGTAGCCCGCACCAATCCAGCCTGAGCAGTCGATCAGCCGCTCTTGGTTCGCCGATCAATAGGTGGTCGTCCGCTCGAAGAGCCACGTTGCATCGATGGCGTCCAGGCGGGCGTCGGTCCGCGCGCGCTGCCCGTAGGTGGTGAGCATCGGCGAACGCCACTTCTTGATCTCGGAATGGCCATCGGCGAACGACAACCCACCGGCGCTATTGTGGTACGACGCGGGGTAATCGACCCACGATGTCCTCGATTCATGGACAAACCAGCCGTCGTTGATCGACGCAGGATTCTCGTCGATCGTCACCCAGGTCATGGACGCACCGAGGGTGAAGTCGCTCTGCTTTCGGTAGGAACGGCCGCTGGTACGCTCCTGCCCGGGCAGCGGGTTCATGAAGCAGCTCATCGCCAGACTTCTCACCTTGGGGATCCCACCGCCGACTCCGAACGGGCTGCGGGTGGTCGCACGGTCCGAGGGACACTTGTAGACCGCCAGCGATCCCACATACCGGTACAGGAGCGAATCCATGATGAGGATCGTGTTCGTCCAACTGGGCCCCTCGTGCATCGTGCCCATGCACCATTG
>JARXAF010000085.1 GCA_029865985.1 Verrucomicrobiota bacterium | reverse complement strand
GACCACCAATTCAGGCACCTCGCGCAGGAGGCGCCAGACGCCGTCTTCGCCCTGAACGCGGGTCTCGCCGTTGACGCGCCGTTCGCGGATCCACTGGCCCAACTGTTCGGTCGACACAGGACCGTACTCATTGCCGTCGCTGCCCAGAATTCGATACATAGGAAAAAGGGGGAGAGGGTTTTCGTGAGACGAATTAATCCCGGGCCACCGCTCGTCGGTTACCTGAAGAGACTGGGATTCCGGAAAGAGCGATGATGCCCGCGTTGAAAGCTATCGCACCCGTCAATGGGCATCGATTGGAAAACGCGGGCACCAATTCGAAACACCACTCCTCATTCACCCAGTCGCCTAGACTGAATCCGGGATCCGATAACCTTTACGATAGGCGGGCTTCAGCAACGCATTGGCCGAAGAGTTGTTCGTGAAGCGCTCGCGCACCGGATCGAAATACAACTGCTTCTGCCCGACCCGGTAGGAGATGTTCGCCAAATGGACCAAACAGGCGCTCGGATGGACCTTCGCGATGTCGGCGTTGGGAACCTCACGGGAGCGGATGCAATCGATGAAATTGGGCTGATGCCATTTGTCCGGAAAATATCCTTTGTCCTGGTCGATGACCCGTCCGCCTTCGACGACCACCTGCCAGCCGCATCCGTGGCGACCGAGGTACATCATCGCCTTGGTGCCGTAGATCTCCACCCGCGTGGCCGAAGTCGGCCAATGCGGCCACTTGTCTCCGTAGCGCACCTCGCTGGGGAACTTGCGCAGGTAAGGGGTGGCATTGCCGCTTTCGCAGGTCATTGAAAAATCACCGTAATCGTAGGTGATGCACTGGAACTCTGGAACCTCGCGCTTCGACTGGAAGGCATAATTGCCCCCGGTACAGAGAACCGAACGCGGATGTCCCGGATCGCCCAGCACCATTCGGGTCAGGTCAATTTGATGGCTGGCGTCGTCCGCCAGGGTCCCACCTTTATAGTCCCACCACGGATGCCAGTTCATATGGCGCCCCGCATTGTAAGGCACCTTAGGCGCCGGCCCGAGCCAGGCATCCCAATCGAGACCTGCGGGCGCCGGCCCATCGGGCACCGGTTCCCATCGTGAGCCATCAAGCATGTTGTACACCTTGACGTGAACAATGCGCCCCAATTTGCCGCTGGCGATGTAGTCACGCGCCGAGGCCGCATACGGACCGCTGCGGTTCTGGAAGCCCACTTGCACAATGCGCCCGTACTTGCGGGCCGCCTCGATCATTTTGCGACCCTCCCAGATCGCGTTGCAGGGGTTCTTCTCCACATACACGTCTTTGCCGGCCTGGCAGGCCATGACCGTGGCCAGCGCATGCCAGTGTTCGGGCGTCGCGATGACGACGGCATCCACCTCGCGGTCGTCGAGGGCCACCCGCATATCAGAGATACGCTGCGGTGCCCGCTTCTGAACACGGCTCAGGTCCTTCATGATCCCGTCACCCCGATCCTTCCAGATGTCGCAGACATATTTGAACTCCACTCCGGGCAGACGAGACATACCGGAAGAATGATTGGAACCACGCCCACCGGCTCCGATGAGCGCCAGCACCACACGGCGCGAGGGCACCGAATCCGAGACAGCGGCGGCATTGGCAGCACGTGTGGAAACCGCAGCGACGCCAACCGCCGAGCCAGCCAGAAAATGGCGCCGAGAAAGTAAGGGAGAGCTCATGGGAGATTCAAAAACTTGGCAAACCCATCGACGCAAATCCATCCCCCTTTCAATCCACATTCTCAAAAGATCAGACTTTTCCTCCGCCGATTTGCGCGACGACCCGGTTTTGTACTGACGCGGATTCACCGGCTCAGGTAGACAGTCATTCATGCCCCGCAACTCGCGCTCCCGTTTGGGCCCCATTCGGGTCCTCAAGGGATATGGGCAGGGTTTGATCACCGCGTGGTTCCTGGTAGGGACGCTTCACCTTCTCCACGCCCAATCCCCAGATGTCTCGAGCGATTTTTTCGAGTCACGCATCCGCCCCTTCCTGATCACCGATTGCCAGGATTGCCACGGACCCAAGCGACAGCGCGGTGGATTGCGGGTCGATTCCCGGGAGGCCTTGCTCCGCGGGGGCGATTCCGGAGCAGCCGTGGTCCCCGGAAAGTCGCAGGAAAGCCGACTTCTCCGGGCCATCCAGCATTCGGAACCCGATTTGCAAATGCCCAAGGAGCGCTCCCGCCTGCCGGAGACGGTGATTCGGGATGTCGCCCGTTGGATCGATGCCGGGGCGGTCTTTCCAGCAACTGCCGAGTCTCCATTGGGCAAGAACCGCGATTCCTCGGCATGGCCCCGGGTCTTCGAGGCTCGTCGACAGTGGTGGAGTTTCCAACCACTCGTAGCTGCACCCGTTCCGCCAGTGCACCGAACCAATGGGCCCCTCCACGCTGTCGATCGATTCATCCTCGCTCGACTGGAGTCCGAGGGATTGCGTCCGGCGCCTCCGGCCGAACCGCAGGTCTGGTTGCGACGAGTGCATGAAACCATCATCGGATTGCCCCCGGAACCGGTGCAGGTTTCGGCGTTTTTGGCGGACCCCTCTCTCGAGGCGCGGGCCCGAGTGGTGGATGCCCTGCTGGCCTCCCCTCGGTTCGGCGAACGATGGGCCCGTCACTGGATGGATTTGATGCGCTTCGCCGATTCCTATGGCCACGAACAGGACTACACCATCCCCCATGCCTGGCGCTACCGCGACTACCTCATCCGCGCCTTCAACGCGGACGTGCCCTACGACTTGTTCGTCCAGGAACACATCGCGGGCGATCTCCTGCCGAACCCCCGACGTCATCCGGGGATCGGTTTCAACGAATCGGTGCTGGCAACGGGTTTCTGGTACTTGCATCAGGCGACCCATGCCCCGGTCGATCCCTTGCAGGATGAAGCCGATCGGATCGACAACCAACTGGACGTCTTTTCGAAGACTTTCCTGGGCCTGACCGTGGCCTGCGCGCGCTGCCACGACCACAAGTTCGACGCCATCTCCACTCGCGACTACTACAGCCTGAGTGCCTTCTTGAGGGCCTCCCGACAAGACATCGCCTGCCACGATCCAGACGGCACCTTGGAACCGCGACTCGGATCCTTGATCCAGGAACACCATTCCCTGCAGGAAAAACTTCGACCGATTCTGCGAAAGGCCCTGAAAGACCGCTCCCCCAGAGTGGCCCCCTACCTGAGCCAAGCACAAAATCTCCTCCGCTCAAACCTCTCGTCAAACGCTTGGACCGGGGAGGTGCAGGCCACCGCACAACGCCACGGGCTGGATTCAAAAATCCTGGATCGGTGGATCACAGAAGTTCAGGCCGCAACCCCAACCACGTCCAACCATCCGCTGCGACCTTGGTTGGATGCGGACACTCCGGCCTCTCTGAATTCCAAAGCGCAGGTTCCTGCGACAGCACCCAAGACCACCCATCCTCCCCCGTGGACCGTCCGACCCGATCCCGCCACTTGGAAGGTTAGCGGGCAGGCGTTCCGGACGACGGGATCGACGCTCGACACCTGGAGGGTGGGTTCAATGGGACTGGAATTCCTGCCGAGCAGCATCGCCCACAGCGGTCGCTGGGCTCCCAACCTCCAGGGAAACCTGCGGTCTCCAACCTTCACCCTCACCCACAATCATCTGCACCTGCGGGTGGCTGGACGCAGCTCCAAGATCCGACTCATCATCGCCCGTTATGGGCTCCGGGAGTTCAACCCCCTGCTCTTTGAATCCACCCAGATCGATGTCGATGCCGGAGCGGACTTCACCTGGCGGTCCATCTCTTCAGGGCTGCATCGCCATAGAGGACGTCTGGCCTACTTGGAGTTGTTGGATGATGGAGACGGATTCGTCGCGCTCGATCAGATGGTCTCCACGGATGATCCGACCCCCCCGACGCAACCTGAAAGGGTCTGGATTCCCGAGACCAAAAACCCCTCGATCACCAAGGCCGACGCTTTCGAACAAGCGATCCACGCAGGGATTGGATCATGGACCCGAGGAACACCCGATCTCCCGGAACTGCTGCTCGCATCATCCCTCTGGCACCGCGGATTATTGGATTGGGGAAGCTCTGAAAAAGCGCTTTCCCCCCTCGTTGATCCCATCCGGTCAGCCGCACGGCAACTGCCCAACCCGATGCGCTCACTGGCCATGACTGATGGTTCCGCAGAACCCACCCACGTCTTTCTTCGCGGTGAGCATAAAAATCTTGGGGAACCCGTTCAGCGTCGCTTCTTGGAGGCCATTTCTGGCCCAGAACCCTTGACGATCCCGCAGGGCAGCGGACGCCTGGAATGGGCGCAAGCGGTCACCTCGCCCAGGAACCCCTTCCTCCATCGGGTGATCGTGAACCGCGTGTGGGCCCATTTGTTCGGATGCGGACTGGTGGAAACGGTGGACAATTTCGGTAGCCTGGGCTCACGGCCGTCGCATCCGGAATTGCTCGACTATCTCGCCCTCGGATTCCGGAGCGACGGCGGTTCGCTCAAGCGTTTGATCCGCACGCTGTGTCTGACCGAGACCTTCGCCCAATCGAGCGAACCACGGGATCCCTTGGCGGAGAGCCGGGATCCTTCGAACCGGTTGCTCCACCGACAAAACCTCCGCCGTCTGGAAGCGGAGGCTCTGCGCGACGCGCTCCTGGCCACTGCAGGCAATCTGAACCACGTCCAATTCGGGCCACCGGTGCTCACCCACATCACTCCCTTCATGGGAGACCGCATGTGGGTCCGCAATGCCAATGGCCCTCTGGATGGAGATCGACGCCGTTCCGTCTATCAGGAGACCCGCCGAAATTTTCTCACACCCCTGATGGTTACCTTCGACCTACCCATCCCAGACACCACGGTAGGCCGGCGTAATCAGTCCAATGTTCCGGCTCAAGCCTTGGCACTGATGAACGATCCCTTCGTCCACAGCCAATCCGCCGCATGGGCCCGGCGACTGCTTTCGGAAGCCGGAATCGAAGCCACCGAGCGCATCCAACGCCTTTACTTGCAGGCGTTGGGACGGAATCCCACATCCGATGAGGTCCGAACGCTGCGCGACCTTCTGGCCAAGCAAACCCGGCCAACGAACTCGACCCTGCCCAACTCCAACACCGAAGACGAGGTTCGCCTCTGGACGGAAATTTGCCACACCCTGTTCCTGACCCAGGAGTTCTCCCATGTCCCCTGATGATCCGTCCCACCCGTCGCTTTCGACCCATGGGCTGAGCCGAAGACGTCTGCTCGTGGACAGCGCCCTCGGCTTCGGAGCGTTGGCCTTGACGTCGCTGCTTCAGGGAAGCGGTTCGACTGCGGCACCCACCTCGACAGGGTCCACAGGTCCGCGCTCCGGCACCCACCACCGGGCCAAAGCGCGGAATGTGATTTTCTTGTACATGGATGGCGGTGTCTCCCAGGTGGATACCTTCGATCCGAAGCCCCGCCTCACCCGGGAGGATGGGAAACCCTTCGGATTGCGTATGGAACCCACGCAATTCGAGGACAACGGAGCCACCCTCGGCAGCCCATGGGCTTTCCGCCCCTGCGGCCAGAGCGGCTTACCGGTCAGCGAATTGTTTCCCCGGGTGGGTTCCTGTGCCGACGACTTGTGCGTGATCCGTTCCATGGTGTCCCGGTTCTCGGAACACAATGCCGCCAACTACTTCCTGCATTCCGGAAGCGGAATGGCGGGCCGTCCGAGCATGGGAGCCTGGGCCAATTACGGTCTAGGATCTGAAAACCGGGATCTGCCGGGCTATGTCGTTCTCGATGGAGGATTGATCCCCTCGGGCGGTGTCGATTGTTTCGGACCCGGATTCCTTCCGGCCAGCCATCAGGCATCTCTCCTGCGCAATGACCTGCCCGCCTTGGCCAACATCCAACCGCTGGAGGCGACCCCCGGTCTTCAACGCGACAAGTTGAGCTCGGTCCGTGCGCTCGATGCAGCCTCGCTCACGCGATTGGGCAAACACGACGCACTCGAGGCGGCCATCGCCAACGCCGAACTGGCCTTCCGGATGCAGATGTCGGTGCCCGAGGCGACGGCCATCAGCGGTGAATCGGAGGCCACCCGACGCCTCTATGGATTGGACGCTCCTTCGGAACACACCCGCGCCTACGGGCGACAATGCCTGGTCGCTCGACGTCTCATCGAGCGCGGAGTCCGCTTCGTCGAACTGACGTGCACCCGCGCCCACGGCAATGCCCGTTGGGATGCCCATGGGGATTTGCGCAACAACCACTCGGTCAACGCCCGAGCCATCGATCAACCGATTGCCGGTTTGCTGACGGACCTCAAGGCGCGAGGCCTCCTGGAAGAAACCGTGGTTCTCTGGTCTGGCGAATTCGGTCGAACCCCCTTCGCCCAAGGGCGCGACGGTCGGGACCACAATCCGCACGGCTTCAGTCTTTGGATGGCTGGCGGTGGTATTCGAGGTGGCATGGCCTATGGATCGACCGACGAATACGGTTACAAAGCCGCCGAGAATCCCGTCGAAATTCATGACCTCCATGCCACCCTGTTACACCTTTTGGGCATCGACCATGAGCGACTGACCTACCGCTTCGGTGGTCGCGACCACCGCCTGACCGACGTCCACGGACGCGTCATCCAAGCCGTGCTGGCCTGAAATGGATACCGCCCACGAGGGCACCGGATCCCACGGGACTTTTCCAACTACGGCGCAGGACTGGGATGGTGGTGTGAATGAGGTTCAGCGTGGGTCGTCATGAACCGCATGGGTTTCAGCGGGATGTTCTGAACCTCGGATTCCCCCTCGCGGATCCGGTAAGCTGAATCGATCCGGGGAATCTTCACCGATTGCTGAGATCGGCTTCCTGGCCAATCAATCTCTACAGATTTCACCTCGGTGGCCCGGCCCAAGCCGATCTCCAGTCGGAGGGGATTTCCACCGAAACTGCCTCCGGTATTGCAGGTGCGATGGATGACTCGATCCCCATCCGGCGTCGCACATCGAATTCGGATGCGTGCTCCAATGCCCGAGCGGTTCGCTGTCCGACCTTCCAGCTTCAGCTTGATCCAATGATTTCCATGGCCGGGGTTCTCCAGGAGCGCGTTGGGATACTGGTCTCCATGGTATGCCCCTCCTAGATCCTCGTAGACATCCTGATCTCCGTCGTTGTCGAGGTCCGCGAAGGCCACCGCATGGCCTTTCTGCAAGGTTCCAAACCCACCGCTGGTGGTGACGTCTTGGAAGCGTTTGCCGCGATCATTTCGAAACATGCGGCTGGGAATCAGCGTGGCGAAGTTCGGGTCGCCCGTGCCCAACCGGATGTCCAACCAACCATCGTTGTCGAGATCTCCGAAATTCGAACCCATCGCGTGGAGGACACGGTCGACCCCGACGGCCTTCGAGACATCCTCGAAGGTTCCGTCGCCGCGGTTCCGGTAGAGCTTGGAACGTTCCGCCGGACTGGACATGCCCAGCATGTCTGACACCACCTCTCCCACATTGCCGATGTGATAGCCCGCGACAAACAAGTCCTCGAATCCATCGTTGTCGTAATCAAAGGACCAGCATGGGAAGGAGAACTGCTGCAGAGTGACTCCAGCCTGTTCCGCGACCTCGGAGAAACCCCAGCGAGCCTTCTCGGATCCCTCGGCCGGCTTGGGGCCGTCATTGCGGAACAAAAGGCTTCGACCACCCTGAATCGATAGAAACAGGTCCGGACGTCCATCGTTGTTGTAGTCGATGGCGGTGGAGCCTTTCACGAAGGCCACCACGTTCAGACGATTGACTCTCGAAACATCGGTGAAGGTCCCGTTCCGATTGTTGCGATAGAGTTCGCAGGGATGCGGAGGACCCTCCGGGGAAGATTCATTGCCGATGAACAAGTCGAGCCAGCCATCGCCGTTGTAGTCGAACCACACAGCGTTCTGAGTCGGGTGAAACGACAAGAGTCCCGCCTGCTTCGTCACGTCCTCAAAGCGCCCGCCATCATTTCGGAGCAGCGAATTCGGAAATCGTCCACCTTCCGCCATCCAGCCGCCGCGCAAGACCAAGATGTCGAGGTCGCCATCATTGTCGAAATCGGCATGCGTCATGTTGAGTCCACCGGTGAGTCCCGTCAGCCCGGCCACGCGGGTCCGATCTTCAAAGCGGCCATTACCCAGATTGTGGTAGAACCGCATTGGGTCCCTGAGTGCCATCGATGACGTGACGACGTCGAGATTCCCGTCGCCATCGAAATCATCCACGAGAGCGCCGCCGGACAACTCGGTGAGCCCCAGCCCCACTCCGGAAGCGACATCACGAAAGCGGCCGACATCGTGCTCTGAATTGAAAACATGGGGCGGAATCAGCCACTGAGGCGGAACCTGGTCTGGATACCCACCCAAAGTCATGTGGGCGACATTCAAGAGCCACCGCGCCGTCAAATTCCCGGGGTATCGTTCGAGAAGGCGCGTCAAAACGTTCGTCGCCTGGTTGGAATCATCCCTCAACCGGTAGATGCCACCGCCACGAAGAGGCAGCAGGCAGGAATCCGCGTTGTGGTTGCTGAGGCAGTTGGCCAGCTCTCCACGTCGCATGTGACAGAGGGCCTCGCGAATCGAGAGATACACGTCGTTCACCTCCAAGAGAGGCATGTCCAAGGCCTTGACGGATGAGCGGATCTTCCCGATTTCCGCGAGTGAGTCATTGAGGCGATTGACTTGAAGCAACTCGGTCGCGAGCTGGAACCTCAATTCCAGTTCCCGCTTCGGCTCCGTCTCCTGCTTCAACGCATCCTGATAAAAATCGACGCGGCCCTGGTTGAGGAACCGGTTTTCCATGGGTTTGCTCTGCTGGATGAGGGATTCCAACAACCGCGCCATTTCGATGGTACCCGGTCCCCGAGGATCGCGAGGCAATTCCTGAGCCACAACAAACGCTGACAACATCAAGGCTCCCACGATGAGCCAACCCACGATCCGGAATCTTAGAGGCCAGCTGGAGGGCAAAGCGCAACCAGACTCCAAGCCAGCAACCAGGAACGGGGTCTTCACAGAATGGAAACCACCTGAACGGATTGGAGCTTCCCATCGACCAGACCAACGCATTGACCGGCTCCAAGGGAAAACACATCCGGAGCGTGTGATTTGTTTACATCTGTCATCTTTTCCCAAAGACTCTGGGAACAAGCATCGGTTACAAATGTAGTCTAGAGGCTGGGTGCAGTCGTCAAAAGCTGTGTAATCCACACCGCGGCGAGCTCATTTGACGGCTCGGGCAGATCCACCGCTGGCTTGTCGATCCGAGATCTTTGAGAGTCACTCTGTGCGGGGACAACTGCCTCAGGAACGATCCCGGAGTTGCAGTCGCAAGCATTTGGCACCATGAAGTGCGCATGTCGTTGCGCGCTGCCGCCGTGGGTTCCACGACCCTACTCGCCACCTTGAATTTGATGAGTGATTCCCTCCAGTACCCCACCACGTCGAAGACCAACGTCGTCGACACCTACCACGGGGTCCGCGTCGAAGATCCGTACCGATGGCTCGAAGACGACAACGCTCCGGCGACTCAAGACTGGGTGAAGCGCCAGAACGAAGTGACGTTCGGTTACCTTCGGGACATCCCGCAGCGTGAGGGCATTCGCAAGCGGATGGCTCAACTCTTCAACTTCGAACGCTTCGGGGTCCCCTCCAAACAGGGCAACCGCTACTTCTTCAGCCGCAACGACGGTCTGCAGAACCAGAGCGTCTGGTACACCGCCACCCGGCTAGACGCCGAACCGACCCTCCTGCTCGACCCCAACAAACTCAGCGCTGACGGCACCGTCGCCATCGGTCGGTTGGAACCGTCGGAAGACGGCAGCAAGGTCGCCTATCAGTTCTCGAAGAGCGGCAGCGACTGGCAGGAGATCCGCATCCGCGATGTGACCACCGGCCAGGAACTGCCCGACCGCATCGAGTGGGTGAAGTTCTCCGGTATTTCGTGGGCCAAAGACGGCTCGGGCTTCTACTACTCTCGCTACGACGCCCCGAAGCCTGGGGCCGCGCTGACGGCGGTGAATGAATTTCAGAAAGTCTATTTCCACACCGTCGGCATGGCACAGGCGACGGACCGACTGGTGTACCAGCGCAAGGACCAACCCAAGTGGGGCCTCGGAGCCGGCGTGTCCGACGATGGGCACTACCTAGTGTTCTCGGTCAGCCAAGGCACGGATACGCGGAACCGGTTCTTCTATCAGGATCTCCAGAAGCCCGGCTCCCCGGTGGTCGAATTGCTCAACGACTTCGACGCCAGCTACAACTTCGTGGGCAATGACGGACCGGTGTTCTGGTTCCTCACCGATCTCAAAGCCCCGCGCGGTCGGCTCATCGCCATCGACACCCGTACCCCGGAACGCTCGGCCTGGAAGGAACTCATCCCGCAATCCGAAGCCACGCTCACTCAAGTCAGCGTGTTGGGTGAACGCTTTGTCTGCGACACGCTGCGCGATGCCCGATCCGAAGTGCGCATCCACCAACTCAACGGGTCTTTCGAGAAGGCGTTGGAACTACCCGGCATTGGCAGTGCCTCAGGCTTCGGCGGAAAACGGGAAGACACCGAGACCTTCTTCGGGTTCACCAGTTTCACCGTGCCGGGACGCATCTACCGCTACGATTTCAAGACCGGTGCCAGCACCCTCTGGAAACAGCCCAAGGTGGCGTTCGAGCCCGACGACTTCGAGACCCGACAAGTGTGGGTCACGAGCAAGGACGGCGTGAAGGTGCCCATGTTCATCACCCACAAGAAGGGCCTCAAGCCCAACGGACAGACACCCACGCTCTTGTACGGGTACGGCGGGTTCAACATCTCGCTCACACCGACCTTCAGCGTCGGCAACATGGTCTGGCTCGAAATGGGCGGCATTTACGCGGTGCCCAACTTGCGCGGCGGCGGCGAGTATGGCGAAGAGTGGCATCAGGCCGGTACGAAGCTCCGTAAGCAGAACGTCTTCAACGACTTCATCGCCTCGGCTGAATGGCTGATCCAGCAGGGCTGGACCTCGCCCAAGAGCTTGGCGATCCAGGGCGGCTCCAACGGCGGCCTGCTCGTCGGGGCTTGCATGACCCAGCGTCCGGACCTGTACGGAGCCTGCCTGCCGGCGGTCGGAGTCATGGACATGCTCCGCTTCCACAAGTTCACCATCGGCTGGGCTTGGACCAGCGACTACGGCTCCAGCGAGAACGAGAGCGACTTCAAGGCCCTGTACGCCTACTCGCCGTACCACAACCTCAAGCCGAAGACCGCCTACCCGCCCACGATGGTCACCACCGGCGACCATGACGACCGCGTCGTGCCGGCCCACAGCTTCAAGTTCGCCGCGCGCCTGCAGGAGGTCCACACCGGGCCGAATCCGGTGCTCATCCGCATCGACGTGAAGGCGGGCCATGGCGCGGGCAAACCCGTCTCCAAGCAAATCGAAGAACGGGCCGATCAACTGGCGTTCCTCGCTCGCCAATTCGATGTTCCGGCCCCCAAGGCGCCTTGAGCCGAAACCCACTCCCGACCCCCTGTTCACGCACAGCATCTCCTTTCCCATGACTCCCCATCGCATCGGCATCATCGGCGGCAGCGGTCTCTATTCCATCGAAGGCTTCACCCGTCAGAAGTGGGTGAAGGTGAAGACGCCCTTCGGCGATCCGTCCGACGCCTTCCTCACGGGCGAACTGGCCGGCCGCGAAGTGGTCTTCCTGCCCCGTCACGGGCGCGGCCATCGGATCCTGCCCGGCGAGCTCAACCACCGGGCCAACCTGTGGGCCATGAAGAAGCTCGGCGTGCAGTGGATCATCAGCGTCAGCGCCGTCGGCTCGCTGCAGGCCAAACTCAAGCCGTGCGACATCGTGCTGGTGGACCAGTTCATCGACCGTACCAAGCGCCCGACGGAGCATTCCTTCTTCGGCCGGGGCATCGTGGCCCACATCGCCTTCGCCGACCCCATTTGCGACGAGTTGCGCCAACTGCTGCTCAAGGCCGCCAAGGCCGAGAAGGCCCGGGTGCACAACGGCGGCACCTACGTGAACATGGAAGGCCCCGCCTTCAGCACCCGCGCCGAATCGCTGGCCAATCACCGCGATGGATACGACGTGATCGGCATGACCAACCTCGGCGAGGCCAAGTGCGCCCGCGAGGCCGAGATCGCCTATGCCACGATGGCCATGGTCACCGACTACGACTGCTGGAAGGTCGACGAGGCCCACGTGACCGTGGAGATGGTCATCGCCAATCTCCATCGCAACGCCGATCAGGCCAAGGCCATCTTGTCGAGGGTCATCCCCACCCTACCCCAAGAACCGAACTGGCCCTGCCACGACGCGCTGCGCAACGCCATCATGACCGAGAAGTCGCTCTGGCCGGCAGCGACTCGCAAGGCCCTGGGGCCGATCCTCAAGAAATACCTCTGAGTCCCAAGCTCCTTGAGCCTGACACTCCCTGAGCCTGACACCGCCTGAGCACCCTGCCCCCTGATCCAGAAAAGGCCCTCGGAGGTGCTGCACTGGGAGCCGCCGCTCGTGCCGCAGCCCTCGCAAGCCCCGTGCCCTCGGTGATCCACGACTGGTTCGCTCGCCGGCACGGGGAACCCACCCCGATTCAGGCGGCGGCTTGGCCCGTGATCGCGGAGGGGCAGCACGTGCTCATCGTCTCGCCCACGGGCACCGGCAAGACCCTCGCCGCTTTCCTGGGGGTCTTGGATGCATTGGCCCAAGAACACGCCGAGGGCCGCCTGCGAGAATCGCTCCGATGCCTCTACCTCTCGCCGCTCCGCGCCCTGGGCTACGACCTAGCCAAGAACCTTCAGGCCCCGTTGCAGGAGGTCTATGGCGACGTCAGCCCGATCCGGATCGGCCTGCGTTCCGGGGACACGCCGCCCACCGAACGCCAGCGCCAGTTCGACCACCCGCCCCACCTGCTGCTCACCACGCCCGAGAGCCTCTGCCTGATGCTCAGCCAGGAGAAATGGCTGCCGAAGCTGGCCACGGTGCGCTGGGTGATCATCGATGAACTGCACGCGCTGGCCGAGAACAAGCGGGGCACCCATCTCACGCTGACGCTGGAACGGTTGGAGGAGGTCATCGCCTCTTCCGCGACACAGAGTCGATCAGCGAGCCCAACACCGAGCCCGACCCCGCCCGCGGCCCCGGGAACCTCTGGAAGCCCGATCACCCCGGAAGTCCCGGACCACCCCACACCTCGACTGCAGCGCATCGGGCTCTCCGCCACGGTGCATCCTCGTGAGGAAGCCGCCGCCTTCCTGGGAGGCGTCGGACGCGAGGTCGCGGTCATCGAAGCCCCCTCGGCCAAGCGGATGGACCTGCGCGTATACAGCCCGCTCCGACGGGAGCCCTATCCCAAGGCCGGATTCAGCGGGCAACGCCTGATCCGCGATCTGGCGAAGCTGGTGTCGTCGAACCGCACCACCCTGGTGTTCACCAACACGCGCAGTGGTGCAGAATCGGCCACCTACTGGCTCAAGGAACAACTGCCCGCGCTGGCCGACCACATCGAATGCCATCACGCCTCGCTCGACCGTGAACTGCGCCTCGATGTGGAAGACCGGCTCAAGCGCGGCGAACTGCGGGCGGTCGTCTGCTCGACCTCGCTCGAGCTGGGCATCGACATCGGGAGCATAGACCTGGTGGTGCTGTTGGCCACGCCGAAAGGGGTGGCGCGCGCCCTGCAACGCGTGGGTCGCGCCGGCCACAGCATCCGTGAGGTGAGTCGTGGACTGCTCATGGCCACCAACGTGGGCGACCTCGTCGAATGCTGCGCCACCGCCCTGCTCGCCCGGGCCGGCCACCTCGACCGCATCCGCATCCCGGAAGCACCGCTCGATGTGCTCGCCCAGCACTTGATGAGCCTGGCCTGCACGGGGATGCCGTCTCGCGACGACGCCTATCAGCAGGTCCGGCGAGCGCATCCATACCGGAACCTGTCGCGCACCGACTTCGATGCCGTGCTCGACTTCCTGGCCGGCGGCGGCGAGTCGCTGCGGCGGCAATACACCGACCTCTTCGGCAAGATCCACCTCGAGCCCGACACCTTCGAAGTGCGCTCGGGCCCGGTCCGCCGCGATTTCCTCCAGAACATCGGAACGATTTCCGGCGAGGGCGTGGTCCAGGTCGTCTTGCGCAACACGCGGATCGGTTCCATCGAGGAGGGGTTCTTCCGGCGCTTGAAGGTCGGCGACGTGTTCGCGCTGGCGGGCCGAGCCCTGCGGGTGGAGCGGGCCGGGGCCATGGAGTGCTTCGTGGCCCGGGCCGATGGCTGCACCCCGACTGTCCCGCGCTGGGGCGCCAACAAGTTCCCGCTGGCCAACCGCGTGGCCCGCGAGATCCGCAGTTTCCGGGGCGAATTGCGGGAGCGCTTCGAAGCGGGCGACGCGGCCGGCCCAATCCAGGACTGGATCGCCCGGCGTCTGGACTGCGGAGCCACCAACGCGGCCGTGATCCATCGGGTGCATGCGGCGCAGCATGGGATGAGCGAAATCCCGACCGGGGAGTTCCTGCTGGTGGAGAGCTTTCTTGAGGTCGCCGATCCCAACGATCTCGACGATCCCGCACGCCCCAAACCGAAGGCCCCAAAACGGCGCGAGGCAACGCCCCCCGCGACCGAGCCCGGTCAACTGGCCATGGCCGGAGTCTGGCTCGACCCGAAGGCCCGATCGCAGGCCTCCCGAAAAGGCGCGTCGGCGGCGAAATCAGCCCCTGCCCCGGCCAGTCTCAGAGGCACCACGCCCGAGGCCCCCACGCTCCGACGGCATTGCTTCTTCCATGCCTTGATCGGGCGCGCGGCCAACGACGCCCTGGGTCGGGTGATCGGCATCCGGTTGGCCCGACGGCACGGCGGCAATGCCGTGGCAACGGCCGACGACTACGGCTTTGTGCTGACGGTGGGGCCCGACTCGGCGCTCCGAGCCGACGATCTTCCAGACCTGCTGTCGCCCGACGGATTCCAGCAGGACCTCCAGGCCTCGCTGCAGCGTTCGGACCTGCTCAAGTACCACTTCCGCAATGCCGCGCAGACCGGGCTGATGGTCTACCGCAACTATTTCGGCTCCGAGAAATCCGTGCGCAAAGTCCAGTGGAGCACCGAGGTGATCTTCAACGTGCTCGAGCAGCACGAACCCGAGCACGTGCTCTTGCGCGAGGCGCGCCGCGATGCCCTGCACACCTTCCTCGACGGCGAGCGGGCCGAGGCCTTCTTGCGCGACCTCCGCGATCAACACCGCCCCATCCGCCTGCGTGAAGTCCTGATGGTCTCTCCCCTGGCCTTCGGCATGTACGCCACGAAGATCCGCGAAGCCCTGATGGTGGAAGACCCGCAGGAGACCCTGGAGCGGCTCTACCATCATTGGTGGGCCAAACTTGAAGGGGCCCAAAGCGGCTCGTAGATTGGCCTTCGGCGTCGATGTCGGGAGCTCAATCCGGGAATCCGCAACACCGCCCCCTGTCTCCACCATGCCGATTTACGAATTCGCCTGCCCGAAGTGCCGCAAGGTCTACAGCTTTCTCAGCAAGCGTGTCGCTCCGTCGCACACCCCGGCGTGTCCCAAGTGCGGCAGCAAGCGCTTGAGCAAGGAGATCAGCCAGTTTGCGTTTCTCAACGGCGCACCCGAACCCGCAACCACCGGCGACAGCGGCGAAGGCACTGACCCCTCTGGCGAAGGCGGGATGGAAGGAGCCGGCATGCCCGACATGGATGATCCCAGGATCGCGAGGGCCATGTCGGAGATGGAGCGCGACATGGACCACCTCGACGAGAACAACCCCAAGCACATGGCCCACCTGTTGCGGAAGATGAAGGACATCCTCCCCTCGGGATCGGTGCCCAAGGATTTCGAAGTGGCCCTCAAGCGCCTCGAAGCCGGTGAAGACCCCGAAAAGATCGAAGCCGACATGGGCGACGTGCTCGGCGACCTCATGGGCGGCGAAGACGCCCCCGGCGGTGGAGGCGGCGGCGGGGCCTATTCCAAAGACCCGGGCCTGTACGATTACTAGGGCTTGCAAGATCGCTGACTGCGGCCGAGATCACCGCCGATGGTTCACCCCATCGGCCACGGAATCGGAATAGAGGTCGGGCATGACTCCTCGATGGTGGAGCGGTTTTCCGCCGGCAATCGGCAAGGCTGCGAGACCCTTCACCGGCGGTGTCTCGGAAAAGCCCGCTCCGGACGGTGAGGATCACGTGCCTAGACGTTGCTTCACCCTTGAGCTTTGCTGGAGCACCCAGACAACAGCGCCAGGGTGGTCAATTTGTGAGCTGCTGAGCGACAACCGCTGAAACCCATCCGAGACAAATTCTGAAATCGCGGAGCGTCTTGCCGCCACGTGTATTACATCCGGGGAAAGGGCGCGAACGTCACAACCGACCCGCGCAAAGCCGGTCAAGAGAATCACCGAAACAAGTCACTATGAGTGCCGGCGCGTTCGAAACGGACGTGAGAGTCATTTTCCGTGAGCGTGTAAATCAGCAACCAATCGGGTTCAATGTGGCAATCACGACTGCCAGCGAAATCTCCTCGGAGTGCGTGATCCTTGAGGGAATCGGGCAATCGCCCTCCATCGATCAGCAGTTCCAACACAACCTTCAGCTTCGACAAATCCTTACCCCGCTTCCCCAAGCGTTTGACGTCCTTCTTGAACTGGCTGGTACGGCTGAAGGTTCTCACGAGCAAACGGGTGAAGATGGGCTCTTATATTCCCAAGTCGGAATAAAGTTCTTTCTTGGTACCAAACCGTTTCACGTTTCGGCCCGCTTTGCTGGCGTTGAGGACGGTGGTGGTGAGCTTGTTCGGCAACCGCACCTCGAAGGGCAAGCCTCGCTGTAGTTGGATTTGTCGGTAGAGAAGATGAACC
>JARXAF010000070.1 GCA_029865985.1 Verrucomicrobiota bacterium | reverse complement strand
TGGAGCAGGCGTCGGGTTTTGCCTCGGTGCCTTTGGCCGACCTGGGCGAAGTGCTGGAGCAAAGCCCCGCCTTGGCCCGTTTGAAGGTGGCCCGCGAGTCCGTGATCGCGACGTGCAAGGTGCTGCTCGACCGCTTGCCGGTTAAAGATTTTGCCGTCGAGGAGGTTCCCATCGAAGATATCATCCGCCAAGTGTTCGAAGGTCGATGAATCCGTAAATCGGATGCTCCGTTTAGCTTTGTTGGCAAAACAGACGATAAACTTTCGGTGACGCCCCTTTTCAAGCAGGGGGGGTTGTTGTCCTATTCATACTCACATGCAGTTCAACGCACCGCCCAAGGGCATTCAGGAACTCATTCACAGCCTCGAAGAAGGTCGAGGCCGGATGTGGGTCCAGCGGCTCATTGTCCTGCTGTTGGCCATCATTGCCTTGGGTTTGTACCACATCGATGGGGTGAAGAATTTTGGCACCGTCGAAGCCATGGATCTGGCGCAGTTGGGGCGCAGCCTTTCCGAGGGAAGAGGCTTCACCACCCAAATCATTCGTCCGCTGAGCCTGCACTTGCAATCGGCCAAGGCGGTGGAGCAGGGGAAGGATCCTCGCCGTCTCATCACCGTGGCCCATCCGGACATTTCCCATCCGCCATTGTATCCCGCTGCTCTGGCGGTGCTTTTCAAGGTGCTCCCTCAACGATGGGTCTATGGCACCGAGGCGGGCCCCAATCGCCGGCCGCCGGCCGAGGTGGCGGTGGGTTGTCTGAATTTTCTGGGGTTTGCGGCTCTGGCATTTCTGCTCTTCCAGGTGGGGCGGCGATGGTTCGAGCACTCGATCGGAGCCTTGGCGGTCTTGGTGTTTCTCGGGTCCAAGAACAATTGGGACTTCGCCTTTTCGGGTCTCTCCACGATTTGGCTGGGATTGCTCTGTGTGGCGGTCGCTGCGGTCGCTCTGCATATCGGAGTTGCCGCTGAGCCGGACAAAGACGGCCGCGCACGGCCCGTAAACTTCCGATATTCGCTCTGGTCGGCCGCATTGGGCGGTTTGTTGGGGTTGGGATTCCTGACCTCGTATTCCTTCGGATTCCTTGTTCTGCCGGTTGCCGTCTGTGTGGGTTGGTGGGTTCCCTCCGCTGTGCGTCTGCGGACTCTGTGGACGCTGTTGCTGGCGTTCTTGTTGCTGACCACCCCGTGGATGGTTCGGAATTTCGTCCGGAGCGGATTGCCGCTGGGGATCTCAACCCTGGCACCTTGGGTGGGAACTGCGGGTTTCCCAGTTGACTCGTTGGAACGCTCGCAGAATCCGGATTTGTCGAGGCTGCGCCTGGCGGAGGTTTTGACGAAGGTGCTCAGCAACTCGCAGTCGATCCTCGCCAACGACGTCCCTCGGATGTTCGGCAATTGGTTCGGGGCCTTCCTGCTGGTGGGGCTTCTATTGCCGATGGCGGATGCACGGATGAGCCGGCTCCGATGGTTGCTTTTGGCCCAGTTGATGATGCTGGTACCGGCGCAGGCACTGATCCAGACGCCTCTGTCGACGCAGTCTCCCGTTCTGAACACCGAAAACCTCCTGGCGTGGTTGGTCCCTCTGGCCGGTCTTTATGCTGCGGTGGTTTTCAGATGGGCCCTCGACACCTTTGAGTTTCCTTATCCGTTGGCGAGATGGATGGCGTTGGTGGTCCCCTTGGGCCTCTGCTTGATGCCTTTCACCCTATCACTATTGCCGCCCCGCCAACCGGTGATGGCCAGTCCGCCGTATTATCTGCCCGTGATCCGTCAGTTGCTGGGCTATCTCCCGGCCGGTTCGATGGTGCTGACAGACATGCCTGCGGCCGTCGCATGGTATGGCCATTTGGATGCCATGCCCCTGACTTTGCGGGCCGGGCTGGATCCCAAGGAGGACTTTTACCGGATCCATGATTTCCAGCGCCCCTTCAAGGCCCTGTTGTTGACGCCGCTGACGTGCGATCAGTTATGGCATTCCAAATTGATGAACGATCCCAATACGGTCTGGGGTCGGTTTTACATGGATTATCTACTGCGCGGGGGAAACATCCCGACGGGTTTCCCGCTCAAGTTCGTTTTCGGCGACCGGTACCCGGAGAACGGGTATCTCTTTGCTGCCGATCGACCCTACTGGCGCGAGAGCCGAAAATGATCGGGAAACCTCACTTGTGGTCGCCCGCGTTACTCTCGAAATAGCCCTCCGCAAGGAGTTCGATTATTCCATTCCGGAGGAGTTTTCCGGGCGTGTGGCCGTGGGGTCTCGGGTCAAGGTGCCCTTCGGACATCGGCAGGTGCTGGGCTTGGTGACTGCGGTGGCGGATTCCTCGCCCCAGACCAACCTCAAGCCCATCCTGAATGTTTTGGGTGCCCAGACTCTGGTCACGCCTCAGGTGCTGGAGTTGGCTCGTTGGATTGCGTCCTACTATTGCTGCCCGGTCGAGACGGCGCTCAAGAGTGTTTTGCCGGAAGCTGTCCGCAAGGAGGATGCCGGGTGGCGTGAACGTCTTCATGTGCACGCGCTCACGGTGGTCGGCGAATTGCCCAAACTCACGCCGCGGCAGGAGACGATTTGGCGCATCATCGAGGAGTGGCGGGAGTTGCCGCTTCAGGAGCTGCTTCGGCTCGGGGAGACGACCGCCGAGACCGTGCGCAAGCTCGAAGACAAGGGCTTGGTGTGCATCGCGCCCAAGATCGATGAGCGGGATCCGTATGCGCGGGAGCTCATTGTTCCCACCACGCCGTTGACGCTGAATGACGAGCAGGTGGTGGCTTTCCGGGCATTGGTCCAAGCCCATGACGGACTCGTGCGCGGTGAATCCGCCAAGCCCTTCTTGCTCTTCGGGGTTACAGGCTCGGGCAAAACCGAGGTGTACTTGCAGGCCATTCAACACGCTTTGGCACAAGGGCGCGGAGCCATCGTGTTGGTGCCGGAGATTTCGCTGACCCCGCAGACCGTGGAGCGCTTCAAGGCGCGTTTTTCTTCAGGCCCCCATCGAACCCTTGTGGCGGTGCTGCATTCGCACCTCTCGGGCGGTGAGCGACATGATGAGTGGCACAAAATCCGGCAAGGCCGGGCGCGCATCGTGATCGGGGCCCGATCTGCGGTGTTCGCTCCGGTGCACCCGCTGGGGCTGATCATCGTCGATGAGGAGCATGAACACTCCTACAAGCAGGAGGAGACGCCTCGCTACCATGCTCGTGATGTGGCGGTGGTACGCGGTCAGCGGGAGGGAGCGGTGGTCCTGCTGGGATCGGCGACCCCGTCCATCGAGAGTTTTCACAATGCCCGGCGCGGCAAATACACCCTGCTGGAAATGGCCAAACGGGTGGATGACAAGCGCTTGCCGGTGGTGCGCGTGGTGGATTTGCGAGAGGAATCCCGCAAGTCCAAGAGCGGGGCTCCCCCCGTGTTCACCCTGCGGCTGCGCGAGGCCATCACTCAGCGATTGGAGAAACGGGAGCAAACCTTGTTGTTTCTCAATCGACGCGGTTTCTCGACCTCATTGCAGTGCCCTCAATGCGGTCATGTGGCCGGGTGCCCGAATTGCTCGGTTTCTCTGACCTATCATCGGGCCTCGCGGCGGTTGCTCTGCCACATCTGCGGCCATGAAGATCCCGTGCCTGAGCACTGTCCGGCCCCGGGTTGCGGCAATCCGGCCATCCGGTTTGCGGGCATTGGCACCGAGCGGGTCGAGGACGCGCTGCGCAAGGGGTTCCCGCATGCACGCGTCGAGCGCATGGATTCCGACACCTTGAAGCGGAAGGAGGATTATCGCCGTATTCTCACCGACTTTCGCACGGGCAAGATCGATATCCTGGTGGGCACCCAGATGATCGCCAAGGGACTGCATTTTCCCAATGTCACGCTGGTGGGCATCGTGCATGCCGACTTGAGTCTCCATCAGGCCGATTTTCGGGCTGGCGAGCGGACTTTCCAGTTGCTCACCCAGGTCAGCGGCCGGGCGGGGCGGGGGGATGTCGAGGGGGAGGTCTTTGTCCAAAGTTTCACGCCATTCCATCCCGCCATCCAGTATGCGAGACGGCATGATTTCCTCGGTTTTTACGAGCAGGAGGTCGAATTCCGGGAGCAATTGCATTATCCGCCAGCGGCCCGGGTGGCCCTGTTGACGGTCAAGGGACGCAATGAAGACAAGGTGAAGCTCTTTGCCGAGCACTTGCGCAAGGCGCTCGATGCGGGTTTGAAAGATTGGAAAGACCTGATTTTGGCGGGCCCCGCCCCGGCCCCGTTGCTGAAGGCTGAAAGCTTCTTTCGTCACCAAATCATGCTGCGGACCTCTTCCATGAGCCGGTTGTCCGCTGAACTCGGGAAAATAGAACAAGCCTTCGCGATGCCGGCGGATTTGACCCTCATCATCGACATTGATCCGGTGAATCTGGGTTGATCCGGAACAGTGGGGGGAGGATTTTGCCGCGGGTATTGGGTTGGGGTTCGGCAATCGCTGCCGGGAGGGGGGTGGAATTGATGGAAACCCCTATTTCATGGGCAAAAACAGCTTCGGCACACCCGCTGCTTGTGGTGGGACACGTGGGTGCCACCAATTCCATTCCTTTGACGCTGCCGTCGGGGTCTTTGACCAACGCCATTGCGTCGCCCGATATGAGCAGCACGGTCGGATCGCTGGCTCGCATGATGGGCAATCTGGCGATCGTTTTCGCCGTTCTGATCGGTGCACTCTGGCTCTACCGCCATTGGCAGCGACTTCTGGTCCAGCGGGCGCCCGCGGGCGGTTTGCGGGTGGTCGATGCGAAAAACCTGGGGCAGCGCATGGGCGTGTACGTGGTGGCCTACCGGCACCAGCAATTCCTCATTGGGGTTTCACCCAGCGGCGTGTCGCTGTTGTCGCCTTTGGATCCCGAGCCGCCCGCGGTGAGCGGTTCCCCCTCTGCAGAGACGGGGGCCAGCAACTCAGGTTCGGTCCCTCCGGGATCTTTCCGGAGCATTTTGGACAAAACCTTGACGCCATCGGCATGAACACTTCGATCGAGACACGCCGAACCGTCGGCACGGTCCAGCGAATGGGTCGGGGCATTTCCTGGGTTTTGCTGTGGTGGGTCTTGCTTCTGCCCATGGCAGTCGTGGCTCAAGCACCTGGTGCGACCGGCGCTGCAGCCTCAACCGCCACAGGAGGCACGTTGCCTCCCTTGACACTCAACATCGGGATGGATGGCATCGGCCAACCGAAGGATGTGGATGTCGCCATCCAGGTGCTTTTCGCCATCACCCTGCTGTCGATGGCCCCTTCGATCATCCTGCTGATGACCTGCTTCAGCCGTATCGTCATCGTCCTGTCCTTCGTTCGCAATGCGTTGACCTTGCAAGGGGCTCCGGCCAACCAAGTGATCATCGGATTGTCGCTGTTTCTGACCTATTTCATCATGGAGCCGGTATGGTCCAAGGTTCAGACCAATGCCTTGCAACCCTACATGGAGAAGAAGATCACTTCGGCTCAAGCGGTAGACGAAGCGTCGAAGCCCATCCGGGCCTTCATGCTGCGCCAGACCCGGCCCAGGGATGTCGAGTTGTTCGTGGAATTGGCCAAGATTCCGGCGACGGTGCCCGATGCCATGCCGCTGCGCGTGGTGATCCCCGCCTTCATCATCAGCGAACTTCGGACGGCCTTTCAAATGGGCTTCCTCATCTTCGTGCCGTTCATCCTCATCGACATCGTGGTGGCCACCATTTTGATGAGCATGGGCATGATGATGATGCCTCCTGCCACGATTGCTCTCCCGCTCAAGATCCTGCTGTTCGTCCTGGTGGACGGATGGTCTCTCATCGTTCGTTCGCTGCTCATGAGCTTTGGTGTTTAAAGGCCTATTGCTCAGCCATTTCCCCGTATTTCCATGAATCCAGAAACTGCCGTCGAAATCATCAAGGCGCTCATTCTTACCTCCGTCACGCTGGCCTCACCCATTCTGATGACCGCACTGACCATCGGAATGGGGATCAGCGTTTTTCAGGCGGTGACCTCCATCCAAGAGCAGACCTTGTCCTTTGTTCCCAAGGCTCTGGCGGTGCTGTCGCTCATCGTGGTGACGTTGCCTTGGATGGTTCGCACCACCCTCGAGTTCACACGGTCGGTGATCGAACAAATCCCCCAGATGGTGGGTTGATCCATGACGGCGATCCAATCCATCGCGGTCTGGGTGTTTGTGATGGTGAGAGCCAGCGGCTTGGTGATGACCATGCCGGTTTTCTCGGGCAATCAAGTACCTCGGTCTCTCAAGGTGGCGCTGGGGGTCATGATGGCCACCTTGGCCGCTCCGCTGTTGCCAGCCATGGATGTGAAGACGGATTCGCTCTGGTGGCTCATTCAGGTGATATTCATCGAACTCACCGCAGGGGTTGTGATGGGCTTCGTTTGCCGATTCGCCTTCTTCGCGCTGGATGTGACGGGAACCCTCATCGCCAATGATCTGGGGTTGACCATGGCCACCGTTCTCAATCCGGGAACCAATGCGAGCAGTCCCATCACCGCGACGTTGTTGTACTGGCTGGGGGTGGTGACTTTCTTTGGATTGGATATGCACCACTGGATCCTGGCGTTCTTCATTCGAACCTACTCGGTGCTTCCCATCGGAGCGGCTCATGGCAGCGAGGAACTCATGCGCAACGCCTTGGCGCACACCAGTTGGATCTTGTCGGCAGGGATCCAGGTGGCGGCTCCGATCATGGCGGTGGCCTTCCTGGTCACTTGGGTGTTCTCCATGCTCGGCCGGGCCGTGCCTCAGATGAATGTTTTTTCCGAGAGCATGCCGGTTCGTGTGCTGGCCGGACTGTTTATTTTTGCCATGAGCATGCGCTTCATCGGCGATTTCACGGCCAATTACATGCGCCGCATCCCGGATGATTTTGTCCGCATTGCCCAGATCTTGGGTGCGACCACAACTAAACCCTGAAGCACCATGTCCGAGGGTAGTGGCGACAAAACAGAGCAACCAACAGACAGGCGGTTGACCGAGGCCTTGGGCAAGGGTCAATGGGCCAAGTCCCAAGAAATCCAAACCGCCTTCGTTCTGATGGCGGGAGTCTGGGCATTGCAGTCCCATAGCGGGCAACTGCTCGATGACATGACGGGCGTGTTCCAATCGGTTTTTTTCCATCTCCACGACACGACCATCGACGTCAACACCCTTCAGGATAAGGCGTCCAACTCAGCCATGACCTTGGTGGGTTGTGTGGCTCCGCCCTTGGTGGCGACGGGTGTTGCCGGAGTGGCCGCAGGTCTGGTTCAGAGCCGATTCCGCATGTTGTCCGATCCCATCAGCTTCAATTGGGAACGACTCAACCCGATAGCCGGTTTCCAGAGGCTTTTCTCGGCCCAAGCGCTCTTCCCAGCGGCGGTGAATTTGGTGAAGTTGGGGGCCATTAGTTGGTTCTCTTGGAATCAGGTTCGGTCGGTGCTCGATGACCCGATTTTCAACGCCCCGGTGGACATCAAGCGGATCGGGACCTTCCTCTCCGAATCCACGATGCGGATCGGGAGTCGCGTGCTCTTGGCGATGATTTTGATCGCCGCCATCGACTACGCTTACCAGCTCTGGAAAACGCAGCGCGACCTCATGATGACCAAAGAAGAGGTCAAGGATGAGAGCAAGCAGAGTGAGGGTAACCCCCATGTGAAGGGGGAGATGCGCAAGCGGCAGATGCGACGCAAGTCCCTGAAGGCGCAATTGGACGATTTGCCCAATGCGGATGTGGTCATCGCCAATCCGACCCACATCGCGGTCGCCTTGCGATACGATCGCGACACGATGGCCGCCCCCCGGATCATCGCCATGGCCAAGGATTACAACGCGTTGCGAATCCGTGAATTGGCCGAGAAACTCCAAATTCCGGTCCTCGAGAACAAACCGTTGGCCCGGATGCTTCTCAAATACGGCAAGGTCGACGCCGACATCCCCATCCAGTTGTACACGTCGGTGGCGGAGATCCTCGCCTATGTCTATCGCGTGAACCGGTTCCGGTATTACGCCCGAAGCCACGCTGCCAGCGCGAAGCCGGCGACCCCCTCGAACTAATCTCGGCAGGTTTCCCCCCGGGACTTCGGGTGACCCGGCAGGGTTTTCCTGTTGGGGATGAGGAAGGTTTAGAAACCACCGTCATTACGGCTCGAAAGCAACTTGGACCGATAGCTGCTGTCCTGTGCTCTGGAAACGGACGCAATGACGAAAACACAGGACAGTTGGATTGTTCGGTTGAGCCAGATGGACCTCTGGTTGGTGTTAGGGGTGTTCGGCACGGTGCTGCTGCTCATCTTGCCGGTACCTCCGTTGCTGCTCGACCTGCTGCTGGCGGTCAGCATCGCCTCCTCGCTGCTCATCCTTTTGGTCATTCTTTACACAGACGATCCCTCGGAATTCACCGGGTTTCCATCGCTGCTGCTCTTTGTGACCTTGTTCCGGTTGGCGCTCAACGTAGCGACCACCCGTTTGATCCTCATTTCCGGGGATGCCGGACACATCATCGAGGCCTTCGGCAATTTCGTGGTGGGTGGCAACTACGTGGTGGGTATCGTCATTTTCTCCATTTTGGTGGTCATCAATTTCGTGGTCATCACCAAGGGTGCTGGCCGTATCGCCGAAGTGGCCGCCCGTTTCACCTTGGATGCCATGCCCGGCAAACAAATGGCCATTGATGCGGAGTTGGGTGCCGGCATCATCAACGAGCAGCAGGCTCGAGCCCGCCGCCGCAAGGTGGAGCAGGAAGCCGATTTCTACGGAGCCATGGACGGTGCATCGAAGTTCGTTCGCGGCGATGCCGTGGCGGCGGTGATGATCACCGTGGTAAACATCGTGGGTGGCTTCGCCATCGGCATGGCGCAACGGGGCATGAGCTTCACCGAAGCCTTGTCACGGTACACTCTGTTGTCCATTGGTGACGGCCTGGTGTCACAAATTCCTGCCTTGGTCACGTCCATGGCCGCGGGTCTTTTGGTGACGCGGGCGGCCTCCAAAAACAATTTCGGCGAGGAACTGGGACGCCAACTCACCTCGTATCCGAGGGCTCTGACCATCCTCTCGGTCATGTTGGCTTTTCTGTCGGTGGTTCCTGGATTGCCCATGTTCCCGTTTTTGGTGCTCTCGGTTGTCACATGGTTCGTCGGCAAAAATATCAAGAACCGGCCGGCGGCGGGCGCCGATGCCAAGCAGAAGGCCGATGGCAAAAGCGGCAAATCCAGCGAAGCCGCTGCGAACGCCGTTCCGGGATCGGCCGCTGCACCGGTTGGCGACAAACTTGAGAATCTTCTGGGCGTCGATGCTCTCTTGATCGAACTGGGCTTTGGGTTGGTTTCGTTGGCGGACAGTCGGAAGGGCGGCGACTTGTTGGAGCGGGTTACGGGCGTCCGTCGTCAGTTTGCCCAGGAAATGGGCTTGCTCATCCCGCCGATCAAACTTCGCGACAACCTCCAGATCGGAGCCAATGAATACCGCTTTCTCCTGAAGGGGAATTCGGTGGCCTCGGGCAGTCTGATGCCGGGCTACTCCTTGGCCATGAACGCCACCAACAGCCGCGTGACGCTCAAGGGAGTTCCCACCACCGAGCCCGTCTTCCAATTGCCCGCGACGTGGATCACGGAAGTCGAACGCAAGACGGCGGAAATCGCCGGCTACACGGTGGTCGACGCGTCCAGTGTGCTCATCACCCACCTCACGGAAGTAGTGAAGCATCAAAGTCATGAAATTCTCTCCCGTCAGGATGTGCAGCAGTTGCTGGATCATCTCAAGACCACGCATCCCACCGTGGTGAATGAATTGATCCCGGCCCAACTCAATGTGGGTCAGGTGCAGCGCATCCTCCAGAACCTGCTCGCTGAAGGCATTTCCATCCGCAATTTGGCGAGCATTCTGGAGAAGGTGAGCGACTTCGCCGGTGTCACCAAGAATCCGGATGAACTCAGCGAGCACGCTCGGCGCGCCTTGGGGCCGCAAATCGTGAAGCCCTACCAGGATGATCGCGGCGTTCTCAAGGCGATCACGCTTGATCCGCGCCTGGAACAGGAAATTGCCAAGGGGGTGCGGCAGTCCCAAACCGAGATCGCACTCTTGCTGGATCCGCGGTTGGCCCGTCATCTGGTGGAGAACTTGTCCAAGATGATCCAAAGCCTGTTGGCCTCCGGTCAGGCTCCGGTGGTTCTGTGCGGGCCCCATATCCGCTTGGCATTCCGACGTTTCTTCGAGGCGACTTTCAGTGATCTCACGGTCTTGAGCTACTCGGAGGTCCCCAGTCGGGTGGATATCCAGAGTGCTGGGACTTTGGTGGTTCCGGAGTGATGCCCTGTCCCTCGGTGGGTCAGGTCTTCAGATGATCGATCGGATTCCGAGTCCTCCCTTGGGCTGTGTTCAGCGTTCGGCGGATGTCCCGCTCTCGGTGCAAAAAAGCGGGGACGCAGTGAACTGCATCCCCGCTTTTGCGGTATCTGCTCAGAACGAGGGTTTGCTCAGAACCACCGCGAGACCGAAACGGTCACCAGATAATCCGCGAAGGCTGCATCACCACGGGTTCCTTTTTGCAGGTTCCAGTAACTGCGCTCGCGTTGTGCTTCCAGACGCCAGGGAACCGTGATGGCCACATTCCATTTTCCAGGCATCCAGTTGATTCCGGGTTCAATGGCGATGGAGTAACCGGGACGGCGGAAGCCTTCTTGATCACCGGCATTGCCGTTGAGGTCTTCCACAGGAATACCTTCCATGCGGCCACCCAGGGAGACAGAGAGATTGTGCTTCTCGCTGATCACCTTGTTGAAGCCGGCACGGAACATGTACTGGTCGGTGATGGACATGCCGTTGTCGATGTTCGTGCCCGCAATTCTTGGACCGGCATCGCTCCGTGCGGTGGGGCTCTTCACGCCATTCACATTTTGCGGATTGAACAAGTAATACGCTTGGGCATAGGCGAAGAAGCCCTTGGTCAATTCGCGGTAGCCGTTGAGTTCCCAACTGACACCCCAACCGCCGTCACCGGGTTGGATGGACTGATCCACATTGCGGCGCACCGGTTGGATGTTCACACCGGAGGTGGGATCCTGGTCCTGGAAGAAGATGTCGTCCGCCTGATAGTCTCCCGTCGGAGCCTTGCCTCCGAGGCTGACCTGAAGGTTGCCCTTGGGCTGGGTTTTCGGGTCCCAGAGCCAATACCCCACCACGGCTCGGACGTCGCCGATGCCCGAGGCTCCGGTATCGCGTCGGACACCGCTGTGTTCATAGGGCGCTGAACGGATGTGATGCACCCAAGGCAGGACCAGTGACGCCGACAAACGCGGGCTGAATTGGTAAGTCACGCTGGTGTCGATGAACTGGGAGTAGTTGATGACTTCGGTGCCTTGTTGGAAGCGATCCAGTCCAGCGGCATTGCGGGATTCATTGCCACCGATGAAGTGACGGTCTGACTTGAAGAATCGGTAGCCGACGGAGGCGAGCCAAGGGCCGTGTTCGGCGGCGTCCTCTCCCGTGCCCGCGTGGTTCATGGTGCACATACCTCCACCGCGGACAGCAACGCAGCCTTGGGCTTGAGCCTGTTGTTGAAAAAACGCGTTCAAGCACAAGGCAGCCGAAGCAAGAACCGTGGCGGATTGACCCAGAGACGGAGAAAGTTTCATTGCCGTTGACTGTATGCGGAAAGTGCCTGGCAACGGCATATTTGGGGTCGAATGCTATGGTCTTGGGGCGAAATGCTGGTTTTCTGGTGTGAATAGAGGATTCAACGAGGTGGCGGACCGAACGTTGATCGTTACCTGGACCGCGCAGAACGGGCGCTTCGATGTGGCACAGCGACTCGGCGATCGGGCATGGAAGGGAGAGCCCGTGATTGGATGCGTCCCGGGAATGACGGTCGCGTCAGAGGTTACGGCTTGTCGGAAGACCTTCCGAGGGTTTCACGGGCTTTCGCTGCCAGTTTCCGAGCTTGTTCCTCGGTGGTTGTGGCGGTCTTGGTTGCCAGGTCGGAGGCCCCTTTGAGTGCCTGTTCGGCTTGTTGCCGCGCAGCGGCGGCACCGGCTTCAGCCTGTGTGCGGGCTTGCTGAAAGGCGTTGGTGCTGGCCGATTTGAGTCGCTGGACGGTATCGCTGCGGGCGGCCGCTTCAACGGCCCGACGGGCTTCGTCTGTGGCGCGCTTGGTTGCTGTCTCAGCGGTTTGTGTGGCTTCTCGCGCTGTTTGGCGCGCCACCGCCGCGGCCGAGGCGGCCCCTTGTTGGATGCGCTCACCGGCTTCCTTGAGCACTTTTTGGGTTTCTTCTGCCGTGGGTGGCGGTGATTCCGGAGAGCATCCCCAGCTCATCAATGCGATGAGAACGAGGGGTGTTGAGAATGGGACGCAAGCCCCAATCCATCGGGCAAAACCGGAACGATCCTCCAGATGGGTTCGGGCCGAAATTCGCCGATGCATGCGGAAAGCTTGCGGTGGAATCCAGCAACGGACAACCCCAACCCGTCGACACCCCAACCCGTTGGGATGCCGCTCGTCGTGGCGTCCAGGTGTGAGGGTTCGAACGGCGCGTGCCAGGCCTTTGCGAACGCGGTCGGTTCAGGAGGGTCAGCCTCTGGGCACAGGATTCTTGCCGCGTTCGGGTGCCGTCTCTAGCGTCTTATCCATGTCCACGCTGTTGAGCCGTCGTCGGTTTCTTGTCGCGTCCGCATCCCTGGGTGCCTTGGGCACGATTCCGCTCCGGGCTGCTGAGCCGTTTTCCAGGTCCTCGCGGTCCCGTCTGCGTCTCTCGCTGGCGGCCTACTCCTTTGGCGATCAGTTCAAGCCGGGCAAGGACGGCAGCCCCGCCCGCATGGACATGAAGCGCTTCGTCGATTATTGCGCGGATCACGCCTGTGAGGGTGCGGAACTGACCAGTTACTATTTCCCTGAAAAGGTGACCGATGACTACCTCCGAGACCTTCGACGCCATGCCCACCTCCGCGGTGTGACGATGAGTGGCACTGCGGTGGGTAATGATTTCTGTCATCCGGCGGGCGAAAAACGGAATGCAGAAATCGCTTCGGTGAAGGAGTGGATCCGCAAGGCGGCCATCCTCGGTGCGCCGCACATCCGGGTCTTCGCGGGCGGTATTCACGGCACCTCCGAGGCCGAAGCGGCCAAGTTGACCATCGCCGCTTTGGAGGAATGCGGTGCCGAGGCGGGCAAGGCGGGGATTTTCCTGGGGGTGGAAAACCATGGTGGCATTGTCCGAAAAGCGGAATCGCTCATCGAGATCGTGAAGGCGGTCCAAAGCCCTTGGGTCGGCATCAATCTGGACACCGGCAATTTTTATTCCACCGATCCGTATCGTGAATTGGCCTTGTGCGCTCCGTGGGCTGTGAACGTGCAATTCAAGGGGAAGGTGCATGTGGGCGGCAAATCCGGCGTGGAGAAGGCGGATTACCCGCGCACGTTCAAGATCCTCCGGGATGCGGGGTATCAGGGGTTTGTCGTGTTGGAGTACGAGTTCAAGGATGATCCGTTTGTTCGCGTGCCGGTGATTCTGGAAGAGATGCGCCCTCTGTTGGATTGATCGTTTGCGGGTGGGGCAGGGTGTTTCGAATACGACCCGTAATACCCAGGAGCGTCGGTCGGCGTTGTTGTCCGGACTCACTCTTTCCCCTCGCCTTGGGGCGGCTTTACAAGATCCTCTGAACTTATTCGTCGATGAAGCTACCGCTGAATTTCTCCCAAGTGGCCCTCGTTTTGGGTTTGGGTTGTTTTTTGGGCCATTTGTGGCCGCTGTTGAGGCCGGGTGCCTGTGCGGGTTGGTTGCGTGGATTCCATCGTAACACCGCCGTGGGAGTCGTGCTCATGCTGCTGGGCAGCGTGTGGTTTGAGCAGAACCTCCAGAATTCAGAGATCTCCGATTTCGCCGCGTTTAGGCCTTTTCTGCTGGGAGGAGTCTTGGCGATCGGGATCGCCAGTTGTTTCGTGGTCCGCGATTACCTTTCGGTTCGAGGCTCGGCCATCGTCTTGTGCTTGGCGGCGGATTTGGTGCTCGATGCGCAGCGGTGGCATCCCAGTCCGTTGAGGTATTTGGTCACGGTGTGGATGTATGTCTGGGTGACTGGGGCGATTTGGGTCGCTGTGTCTCCGTGGCGTGTGCGGGATTGGTTAGCGTGGTGCACCCAATCCGAAGGGCGGGTGCGGCTCATGGGGGTTGCCGGTGTCGTTTGGGGAATCTTGATCTCGGCCCTGGCGGTCACGGTCTACCGCTGAATCCCGCCTGTGTTGAATCCCGCCTGATCTGGGGCCCTATTTCAGGAAGGTCACGGAGTCCTTTTGGGTGACGAGGTCCTGCTCGTCGTCCTGAGCGACCCATCCCCTTGAAGGTTGGATCCTTCTCGGCTCACGTCCCTTCCGGTGCACGCTTGCGGGCGGATAGTGCGCTCACGTAGCGTCAGGCCAGAAAATCCAATGAAGGTCTACATCGACGGTCAGTTGCGGGACGAAGCCGACGCCACCATCAGCGTCTTTGATCACGGTCTGTTGTATGGTGACGGTGTCTTTGAAGGCATCCGCATGTACCACAACCGCATCTTCAAGCTGCGGGAGCACATCGAGCGCCTGTATTGGTCTGCCAAGGCCATTCTCCTGGAGATCCCGATGACGCAGGAGCAGATGATGGAAGCCTGCCTGGAGACCTGCCGCGCCAATGGGCTGCGCGAAGGATACATCCGACTCATCGTCACCCGGGGCAAGGGAACCCTCGGACTTGATCCGCGCCGATGCCCGAAACCGTCGGTGATCATCATCGCCGCGACCATCCAACTCTACCCGGAGTCCGTCTATCAGGACGGCATGACTATCGCCACGGTCCCGACCACCCGCATGCTGGTGAACTCGGTGAATCCGGCCATCAAGTCGCTCAACTACCTGAACAACATCTTGGCCCGCATCGAGGCCAATTTGATCGGGGTTGAAGAGGCTATCATGCTCAATACCGATGGCTATGTGGCCGAGTGCACCGGCGACAACATTTTCATCGTCCAGAAGGGCAAGCTCTTCACGCCGCCGCTGAGTGCGGGCGCGCTGTATGGCATCACGCGCAACACGGTCATCGACTGCGCCAAGGCCATGGGCATCGAGGTGGCCGAGCCCAATCTGACCCGATACGATATTTATACTGCCGATGAGATGTTCCTCACGGGCACCGCGGCCGAGATGGTTCCGGTGGTGAAGGTGGATGGTCGCGTCATCGGCAACGGCAAGCCGGGCACGATCACCGGCAAACTCCTGACGGCCTTCCGCGGCGTGACCCGTCACGACGGCGAATTGATCTTCAAGGAATAGCACGAGTCCGTCTCCGAGACGGATGCCAGCAACCCAGCCACTCTTGTCATGAAACCGGGTATGACCGTGGAACGGTTCGATGCGATCACAGGTCGATACCCTCGGTTGCGGGTGGCTCTGCTGGGGGATTTCTGCCTCGACCGTTACTTCGACATTGATCCGGCCCGGTCTGAGATCTCCATCGAGACCGGGCTCCCGGTGCACAACATCACTGGGGTGCGTTGCCTGCCCGGGGCGGCTGGGACGGTTCTGAACAATCTGGTGGCCTTGGGGGTGGGCACCATCCGTTGTCTGGGCCTTCGCGGAGATGACGGCGAAGGCTTTGAATTGCACCGCGCGCTGGCCGCTCGGACGGGGGTGGATCTGGAGGGTTTTGTGGCCATCCCCGGACGCAATACCTTCACCTACACCAAGCCTTTGCTGCATCGCGCGGGCCAGCCTCCGGAAGAATTGAGTCGCCTGGACCTCAAGAACTACACACAGACTCCGGACGCGGCCCAGGCGGCGGTCATCGCCGCGATGGATCGGGTGGCCGAAGGCCCAGAGAGCGCGGATGCCTGGATGGTGATGGATCAGGTGGACATCGCCGAGACCGGTGTGGTGACCGAGAAGGTGCGGGAACGACTCCGGCGTCTTTCGGCCGCCCAGCCGGCCTTGCCCATCGTGGCAGACAGCCGTCGGGGGTTGCACGGGTGGCCGGCGGCCCACTGGAAGATGAACGCGGCGGAGTTGGGACGCCTGACGGGTCGCAGTGTGGGCGATTTGCCCGCGGTGGTCTCGGCCGCCAGGTCCATGGCGATGTCGTTGAAGCGGCCTGTTTTTATCACGCTGGCGGAGCTGGGGATAATTGGCGCCACGGCCGAGGGGGCGGTGGCCCATGTTCCAGCCTATCCGGTGAGCGGCCCGATTGACATCGTGGGTGCGGGTGACTCGGTCAGTGCCAATCTGACAGCGGCGCTGGCCGCGGGAGCCGATTTGCCCGAGGCCATGCAATTGGCCATGGCTGCGGCCCATTGCGTCATCCATCAACTGGGGACCACCGGCACTGCCTCGGTGGAACAAATCCGGCAAAAGGTGTTCGCCTCATGAATGGGTTCGCTTCTGTTCGCTTCATCCAAAGTCTTTCAAGGTTTCCCCGGAAGCTGGGATGGATCGTGATGGTGGCGCTAATGGGTGGGCTGGCCGCCGCCTGCCAACGACTACCGCAAGCCAAGGGCCCTTCTGCGAATCGGGCGGCTTCCAAACCCTTCCCCTTGGGGATTTACGGGGTGCCAGGGGTTGCCGATTTACAGGCGGTCCATGCGTCCGGTTTTTCGCTGGTCATGGGAGGTTTGGATCCGGCCTACATGGATGCCGCCGCCCGCCTCGGAGTGGGTGTCATTGCGGCTCCGGGCAGTTCGGCCGGTAAGGGTTTCGATGCGAAACGGGTGCGTGAGACAGTCCGGCGTTGGGATCGCCATCCAGCCCTGTCCGGTTGGTACCTTATTGATGAGCCCGATTTGAACGAAGTCCCCGCCGAACAGGTGGAACAGGCCCACGATGCCGTGCGATTGGCGGGGGGACAAAAGCCCACGGCACTGGTGGTGGCTCGGGGTTGGAATTTAGCCAAGTTCCACACGGCCGATCTCCTGATGGTGGATTTCTATCCCGTCGGATGGATTCCGGTTCCGGCGTTCTTCCAGCACATGCGTCATGGTGCGACGGCGGCTCGTGCGGGCGGCAAGCAGTTCTACGCGGTGATCCAGTCCATGGACTGGGGCGCCTACCGAACGGAATACTTCCCGCCGCCCTTTTCGCCGCGACCGCCGACGGAAGAAGAATTGCGCAGCATGACTTGGGGAGCGCGGATCATCGGTGCTGATGCGGTTGTGTATTATCCCTATCGCGATGGGAATTGGGAGATGCCCCGCCATCCGGAGACGTGGAAAGCACTCACCAACGTGGTCCAGGAAGTTCGCCGCTGGGAGCCGATCTTCGCTGCGCCCGCGACATCCCAGCGCCCGCCGCGATCGGAGATGATGACCGATCGTCGCAATGAAGCCTTGGAACCGCCGATCCTCTGGTCGGTGAATTCCGTCCGGCAGGGCAACGGGTTTGTCGCGGCGGGCGATTATTGGGTTTTGGTCAACACCACCGAGCGGATCCAGCAAATCCGTCTGACGGATGAGACCTGGTGGAATGTGCGGATGCCGGATGTCCGCCACGACGATGAGGTGGCGGTGGATGCCGATGGTTGGATGCCAGCTCTGGCGCCGTTCGAGGTGCGCATTCTGGGTCCGCTTTCGCCTCGGTAGCCGAGAAGCGTCCGCGCCGGTGCTCCGGGCGTTGACCTCATCGACGGCTTCGGAGGCTTCGGCGGCTTCGGCGGCGAGGTTCGCCGAGTGCGATTCCCAGCGGGGGCTATGCGCGCTTTTGCCTCAACGCCTGCTGCAAATCCTTCAAGCTATTCGTGTTAATCACGTCGGCTTGGGTCAACCAGCCCTTGCGGGCGATACCGGCTCCGAGACGCAGGAAGTTGAAGTGGTCCAGCCGATGGGCGTCGCAGTTGATCACGCATTTCACGCCGAGTTCCTTTGCTTGCCGCCACAGACGCCAATCGAGATCGAATCGATACGGGCTCGCATTGAGTTCAATCCAAGTGCCCGTCGCCGCGCACGCCTTCAACACCGCCGGGACATCCAACTTGTAGGCGTTCCGCTCCAATAGCAGTCGTCCGGTGAGATGTCCGAGCATGTGGACGTATCGGTTCTCCGCAGCCTCGATCAACCGGCGTGTGTTCTCGAGCCCATCACTCGAGGGCACATGCAAGCTAGCGACCACCACGTCCAACCGAGCGAGGATGGAGTCGTCGAAATCGAGGCCGTCTTTCAAGATGTCCACCTCAGACCCGGTCAGAAGCCGAAACTCGCTGCCTTCAGCAGCGTACGACTGGTTCACCGCCGCCACCGCCTGCAGTTGATCCTCGAGGCGCCGGACATCGAGCCCATTTGCTTGGAACGAAGCCCGTGAATGGTCGGTGATGGCCCAGTAATCGAGTCCGAGTTCGTGCGCCTCGGCGGCGATCGCTTCCAAGGAATCTCGGCCGTCGGACCAATTGGAATGGTTGTGCAATGAACCGCGCAAGTCGGTCCATTCGATGAGTCGGGGTAGTGAGTTGGATTCGGCCGCGGCAAATTCGCCGTGATCTTCCCGCAGTTCGGGCGGCACGTAGGCCATCCCCAGTTGCTCGAAAATCTCACGTTCCTCATGACAAGTGACCCGCAGGGCCGGATCCCGGGTCTCTTCGCTGCCTCGGAAGAGTCCGTACTCATTGAGCCGCAGGCCTCGTGCGATGGCCCGCTGGCGCATCACGATATTGTGTTCTTTCGAGCCGGTGAAATAGGCCAGGGCGAACGGGAATTCGACATCCGCCACCACCCGCAAATCGGCTTGGATGCCGCCCTCCAGAATCACGCTCGCCTTGGTTTCGCCTTGAGCCAGAACCGACTTCACGCCGGGTTGCTCGACGAAAAAGGCGATGACCGACGTCGGGTTCTTGGAGGACACCAGGAAGTCGATGTCTCCGATCACTTCCTTCCAGCGCCGCAGACTTCCGGCGGTCGAGCAGCGGGTGACATCAGGATGTCCGCGCAGGGACTCCAGGATGGGATCGGCGCAAACCAAGGCGTCGATCAGGCGGTGGCGCGAAGCGAACTGCCGTTTGAAGGCAATGGCCTCGAGGATTTTGGCTTGGGACTTCTCACCGAAACCTTCCAGGCCGGCGATGGTTTGAGCGTGGCAGGCCGCCTCCAGCTTCTCCATCGAATCAATTCCCAACTCATCGTACAGGCGTTTCACTTTCTTCGGCCCGAGGCCTTGGATTTCCAACAGGGCTGGCAGTCCCGGTGGTAGCGAGGCCTTGAGTTCGTCGAAATAGGGCAGGGTGCCGGTGGTGACCAAGCGGGTGACCTTGTCTTGGAGCGCCTCACCGAAACCCTTCAATTCGCCCAAGCGATTTTCGGCCACGAGCTTCTCCAGCGGCTCGGTCAGTCCCTCAAGAATGCGGGCTCCATTGTGGTAAGCCCGAGTCTTGAAGGGGTTCTCTCCCTTCAACTCCAGCAATGTACCGATCTCCGACAGCACCGCGGCGACCTCGTCCTTGTCCATGCCGCAGGATAGAGACAAGGCATTGGTGCAGGGAAGCCCGGGCCGTCGATTGACATGGATTCGATAGTCGGATAGTCAATAAGACTGCGTCGTTGGCGATCATGGAATTTGAGAAGAACAATCCAGCCGTTGGATCCGGAATCCGGGAAGATTCTACGCCGCGTTCGCTGCAGTGGATGGTCGAAGCCGATGGGTTGTTGGCCGCGGGGCAACCGCAGGCGGCGTTCCAGAAGATCAAAGCCTTGCTCCAGCAAGATCCTGAAAATGCGCACGGGCTTCGGATCTTGGGAAAGATTTTTGCCGCGTGCGGTCGAATAGAGGACGCCGATGCTGCATACCGCGCCAGCATTGAGGTGGATCCGTCCGTCACTGCCACCTGGTTGGGCTTGGGGTTGCTGTGCCGGGATCGTCGGCAGACGGGTGAAGCTCGCCAGTGTTTCGAACGGGCGGTGGCCTTGAGTCCTCTGGATCCATTCCTGCAGACCAATTTGGCGGTGGTGCTGGGCGACTCGGGAAGGCTTACCGAGTCGATCGAGCGACTGGAGGAGGCTCTGAAACTTCATCCGGGGGCAATGACAGCCCGCAGCAACCTCTTGCTGACGCTGCACTATGATTTCAGCGGAACCCCGGAGCGTTTGAAGGAGGAACACCGCCGGTGGGCAGAGCGTCATGCGCCGGCCGTCCCACCGATGTCCCCGGTGCGGCCGTTGCCACCTTCAGGGCCGCTTCGCATTGGTTTCCTCTCGGGGGACTTCAGGACACACCCGGTGGGTCGGTTGATGTCGGCCTTGTGGGGCCATTGGTCGCCGGCTGATGTCGTCATCCACGCCTACGAAACCGGTGGGCCTTCCGACTCGCTGACCGGCAAACTGAAGGAGCGCGCCTCCTGTTGGCGAAGTCTGGTGGGCTTGGACGATGAAGTTGCTGCGCGGCAGGTTGCAGCCGACGCCTTGGATGTCCTCATCGATTTGTCCGGGCATACCTCGGGGCACCGGTTGGGGGTGTTGAACCATCAACCGGCCGCGGTCCAGATGACCTGGTTCGGTTACCCCAATACGACGGGACTCCAATCGGTAGACTACCGCCTGACGGATGAAGAGGCCGATCCTCCCGGAATTGAGGATCGTTACTCCGAGCGACTCATCCGATTGCCTCGGGTTGCTTGGGTTTACCAACCAACCTCGGAGTCCATTCCAGTGTTGCCTCGGCCCAGCGCTCGTGGTGAACGGTTCACTTGGGGATGCTTGAATAATCCGGCCAAGGTCCATGCGGGATGCCTAGCAGTTTGGGGACGTATTTTGTCGGCCGTGTCCGAATCGCGGTTGCTCCTGCTGGTTCGCGACGATGCCGATTCGCGCGAGAGGATTCGCGCGGGGTTGTTGGCTGCTGGGGCTGCTCCGGAACAATTGGTTTTTGTGCCCCCCGGTTCGTCACACCAGTACTGCGAATATCACCACCAGGTGGATGTGATGCTCGATCCGTTCCCCTACAATGGAGCGGTCACAACCGCCGACGCTCTCTGGATGGGGGTTCCGGTGCTGGGAATTCGCGGAGACAGTTACCACTCCCGCCAAGGCTGGATGATCGCTCGAGCCATGGGTCTCGAAGAATGGGTTTGCTCTTCAGCGGATTCACTCGTCGAGACGGCTGTGGCGGTGTCCCAAAAACCCGAAGCCGTCCAAACACTCAGTGCATCGCTGCGTCCTCGGTTGCAGGCCTCACCCCTCATGGATCACGCCGGTTTTGCGGCCCGGTTGCTCTCGGTATTGCGAGGGGTAACCGCTCAACCGTGGGTCTTCAAAAAATCCTGATAAGCGCCGCGGATTCCGTCTTCGAAGCCGACTTTCGGCGACCAACCCAGGGCGTGCAGGCGGGAACTGTCCATGAGTTTGCGGGGCGTGCCATCGGGTTGGGAAGAATCCCAATGGATCGTCCCGGGGTATCCGATGATTCGTGACACCTGCTCGGCGAGTTCCCGGATGGTCAATTCCTGGTTGGAGCCCACGTTGATGAATTCTTCGTCCGAGTAATTTTCCATGAGGAAGACCAAGGCATCTCCGAGGTCATCCGAATGCAGGAATTCCCGGAGAGGACTTCCAGTGCCCCAACAGGTGACCGATGGAACACCGGAAACCTTGGCCTCATGGAAGCGGCGAATCATGGCCGGAAGGACATGCGATCCCAAGGGGTCGTAGTTGTCGCCGGGGCCATACAAGTTGGTCGGCATCGCCGAGATGAAATCGCAGCCGTACTGACGACGGTAGGCCTGACACAGTTTGATGCCGGCGATTTTCGCGATGGCATACCATTGGTTGGTGGGCTCCAACGGGCCGCTCAAGAGGTACTCTTCCTTCAGTGGTTGAGGTGCCAAGCGCGGGTAAATACAGGAACTGCCGAGGAAGAGCAGTTTTCGAACGCCATGGCGTCGGGCCGCGTCGATGACGTGATTTTGGATCGTCAGGTTATTGAGGAGGAACTCCCCCGGCAGGTCGTTGTTGGCCTTGATGCCGCCGACTTTGGCAGCTGCCAAAAAGACATATTCCGGACGTTCGCTGGCAAAGAAGGCTTCGACAGCCTGGGCATCACGGAGGTCGACCTCCCGCGAACGTTTTCCGATGAGGTTTCGGTAGCCGCGGTGTTGAAGACTGCGCCAGATGGCGCTCCCTGCCAGACCGTGGTGGCCCGCGACGTAAATCTTCGAATCAAGGGTCAGAGACATGCGGTGCGCGTTATGAAATTGCCTGAGGAGGCGACGATCTGGCAATGGTTCAAGCAGTCGTTACCGCCAAAATCCGGGGCGAATGGTGGGGGAGGGCTTGGTACGTCTCGGTGCGGCTCGGTACGGCTTGGAGTATGAGGCTCACTCGCGTAAGATCGACGGCATGACTCGTCAGAAGGTGTTGGATCTCTACTTCATGGACGCGCGGTGCAAGTTGATCGAAATCGCGGCGTTCCTGGATCGGGTGGATCGGGCCGAGGGGGATGCCGACTTCCGGTTGGGCGCTTTCCGGGAGGCCATGCGTCACCTTGGCGACGGGGATTCAGGCCGGGCTGAGGCGGTGCTGCGTTCACTCAGTGACCCGACCGAAGCACCCATTGCCCAAGCGCCCGGCAAGGGGGCTGTGGGTGCCTGGCCCGGAAAGTGATGGATGACAACCGAGGTGAAATCACCTCGGGCAGGTGAGCAGGAACCCCAAACCAAGCTCCGATCAGGGAGCGCAGGCGATGACTCCGGGGGTGGAGTACAAGTAGCGCCCCTCTCCAATGGGGTGACGGGCGATCACGCTGACGCGGTCGCTCTTGGGCTTGAAGGATCCCCAACGCAAGGTCAGTTGATAACCGGTGCCCACCATGGCCTGAGTCTCGAATTCCTTGAGCTCCTTGGCTGTGAAGGTCCAGATGTGGGCTGGCTTGGGAAGGGGATTGCTGTTGCCGTCGAGCAATCCGTCGAAGAGCACGATTTCAATCTCACCGCTGCGGATGGCCGCAGGTTTGGTGGCGTTGCCGACATTGGCGAACAGCTTGACGGCCACACCGTCCGGACCGGGAACGCCGTCCAGATTCAATGCCACCGGCATGGTGAGCAGGTGCAATTCCACAATGCCGGAAGAGCGGTGGGATCGTTTTTGGGTGCTGCCGGCCACCGAGCCGCCCGAGCTGCCGGTTGAGCAACCGGAGCCCAGACTCGCAGCCAGCATCAGGGACAATCCCAGCGTCCGAGCGCCGGGGGGGATGCGGAGTTGAGATCGGTGAAGGACCATCACTTTTTGTCGGCGGGCGCGTTGGTCTTGGAGGCGTTGATGTCGTTGGGGAAGATCGAATCCATCAACTGGATCTTCAAGGGGTCTTTGCGCTCGGCTCCACGAAGGGTCGACTTCTCCAGCATGCGGGTCGAGTAGTTCCCGATGGTGGTGATCTTGGGCTCTTGCTCGTGATTGGCCGTGAGGACCTGAGGGGTGAGCATGATGAGGAGTTCTCGGCGCTCCGATTTTTTGGAAGAGCTGCGGAAGAAGAAACCGACGCCCGGGATGTCGCCGAGGAACGGAGTCTTCTTGCGGCGTATGTCATCGACGGTGCCGATGAGTCCGCCGATGACCACGGTTTGACCGCTTTGCACGGTGACCGTGGTGGAGGCACGACGTTCGTTGATGATGGGCACCGTGGCCTTGTCGTTGATCTCCACGCTGGAGCTGGCCAGGGAGCTGTTGGTGGCACCCACGTCGATCTTCACAAAACCTTCGCCGGTGATGCGTGGGGTGACCGTCAGATTCACGCCCACGTCGCGGTAGTCGAAGGTGTTGATTTGTCCACCTTGGGGGGTCGTGGAACTTCCAGTGATGATCGGGACTCGTTGTCCAATGTTGATGGAGGCGATCTTGTTGTCGGCGGTGAGGATTTGCGGCCGGCTCAACACTTCCACGCGACCGTCATTTTCCAGAGCCCGCATCAGGAAGCTCATGTTGTTGCCGGTGACCAGAGCGGAATAGCCGCCGAAGTTCTGCATCTGGGTGGGGACGCCGAAGTCGGTCTTCGAACCGACATTCCATCCGTTGCCGATGTTCTTGGTGAAGCTCCACTCGAAGCCCAGGTCGCGGTTCGAGTCGAGGGTGACTTCCGCCAGCAAGACCTGGATAAGAACCTGCGATTGGGCCTGATCGAGTTCTTCGATGATTTGGTGAATTTGCTCGAAGTACCTCGGGCTGGCGGACAGCAGCAAGGTGTTGCTGACTTGCTCGGGCACGATGGCCACTTCGCGTTCGAGGAGACGTTGGGCCGTGCCGACCGCGTCGGTGCCGAGCACTTGGGTGACCCGTTGGCGTTCTTGGTCGAGGAAGCTTCGGATGGCGGTGCCGACATCCGGAGCTTGTGCGTTTTTGAGGCGATACACCTCGGTTTTACGCTCCAAGGCTTCGGACGAATCCAGCGTCTCGATGATTTGTTGGACGAGGGCCACGTAATGCTCGGTGCCACCGATCAACAAGGTGTTGGTGCGGGGGTCGACACTGACGCTCAAGGCTGTTTGCTCCTCGGAGCCGATCACGGCGGTGGCCGAGGGGGTTTCGGTGCCGTCGGCAGCCGGCCTCATGAGTGTGTATTGGATGGTCCGCTGGCCTGTGCCGGCCACGGCCGCACCCGTGGCCTGCATGCGGAACATCGACAACAGCAATTGGGCTGTTTGTTGAGCATCTGCATTGCGCAGCGAGAAGACGCGGATCTTGGCTTCCCGCGATGAGCTGTTGTCGAGGCGGCCGACGATTTGCTCAAGCAGTCCCATGTAGTCCACCGGGCCGGAAACCACGAGAGCATTCATGCGCGGATCCGGGGTAATGGAAATGGCTTCCTTGAGCGCGGCGGTCACGAGTTCCTGGCCGTCTTCGGTCCGGGTGACGAATTGCAGCACCGACTGCGCGTTGGGGCTCAGGTCGGACAGTGGGGCGATCTTGGAATTGAGCGAGGTATTGAGCACCTGTGTCAGGTTCTCGGCGCGGGCGTACTTGAGGGGGATTACCCGGATCTCGCTCACACGGGCGGTCTGGTCGGTGTCGAGTTTGGCCACCACGTCGCGGATGCGTTTGAGGTCGGTGTTGCCACAGGAAACGACGAGTGCGTTCACGCGTTCATCGGCGGTGACCACGATGGGCAGCGGTCCGCCTTGGGTGCCCTCGCGGAAGAGGCCTTGGACGGTTTGTGCCACCTTACGGGCGTCGGCCTTGGCCAGGGGAATCACTTCGACCTTCAGGCCGAGTTCGGCTTGCTGTGTGTCGAGCCGCTTGATGAGGCCGTCAACCATGGACATGTCTTCCACGACCGCTCCGACGATGAGGGCGTTCACCCAAGCGTCGGCCACGACGGTGATGGGGTCCACCGGCTCACCCCGTGCCTTGGGCGGGCGGTTGGCGAAGAGGTTTTGCAAGGTGGTTTGCAACCGGATGGCGGTGGCCTCTTTGAGGGGGAAGACCCGGAAGTTCAGTTGGGCGAGACGATCCTCGGCATCGAGCTGAGGAACGATGCGGTCCAGCATGTCGATGGCTTCCTTGGATCCGGTGGCGAGGATGGCGTTGAGGCGGGTGTCGGCGATGACGGCCACCGGCATGCTGCGCTCAGGGGCGTTGAGCGAGGCCGTATCGGCCGCTTTGCGAGCCTGCAAGTATTGGGTGAGCACGCCAGCTAGGTTGGAGGCCCGCGCGTGTTCCAGTTTGTAGACCTTCAAGTCGGTGGCGGCCACGAAGTCCAGCGTATCGACCTTGGCGATGATCTCCTTGATGAGCCCAAGATTGTCGGGGCTGGCCGAGACCATGAGGGTGTTGCTCCGGGTATCGACGGCAATGGCCATGGCATCGCGACTGGCCTGACCTGGGATCTTCACGTCGGAGCGGCCGGGTCGGTACATGCCTTGTTGCACCAGGCTCTTGAGCATGGTGGACACGCGCTGCGCATCGGCGTGCTTGAGGACAAAGGTTTCCAACACGCCCTCGGCGACCGTGGGTTCCACATCGATGCGGGTGAGCAAGTCCTTGATGAGGTCGAGGTTCTCCTTGTTGGACGAGACGATGAGCGAGTTGTTGAGGCTGTCGGTTTGGATCTCCACCCGGTCGGTGGGGGAGGGGGCCTGGCCGGGCAAGGTTCGCGCCTGCATGCGGGCGGCGAAGACGCCTTCAAGAGTCACGGCCACCTTGGCGGCGTCGTTGTGCTTGAGGGGCAGCACGGTCAGGGCCAGCGAGGGGTTGTCGAGCTTGCGATCGAGCTTCTTGAGCAGGGCATCAATGGTTTCGTTGTCTTCGCGACCGGCGGAGACCATGAGCGCATTGACGCGGGCGTCGGGCAGGATGACCGGCTTCTGGCGCTGGACCTCCGGTGAGGTGCTCGCCTGATAGCGCTGGGTGAAGAGTTGGTTGAAGGAGGCGGCAAGGATGCGGGCATCGGCGTATTCCAGGGGCACAATGCGCACTCCGCCCGTCAGGCTCGGGGCGGCGTCGTCGAGCTTGCGGGCGAGGGATTCGACCAGTTCGTAGGCGTCCTTGCCACCACCGACCAGCAGGCTGTTGGAACGGGGTTCGGGCAGCACGAGCACCTTCAAGCCGTCGCCCTGGCCTTTGCCGAGACTCCCCTGACGGGTCACGCGCTGATCCATCAGGCGCTGCAATGTCGCCGCCAATTGGGCCGCATCGGCATGGGCCAAGGGCAGGATGCGGATGTCGCGGAACTCGGGCGCCATGGGCTTGTCGAGTTGGGCGATGAGGTTGTCGATGATGGCGAAGGCCTTGTCGTTGCCGGAGACGATCATCGAGTTGCTGCGGTCATCCAGCGTGATGGTCGGCCGGTCGCTGGGTTTGGCATTGGCGTTCCGCGCCCCGGAATGGAGATCGGTGATGATCTTCTGCACGGCCGTGGCGTCGGCGTGCTTGAGGGGATAAATGCGGACGGTGCTCAGGCCCGAGGCGTCTGGAATATCGAGTTGGGTGAGGAGTTCTTCGATGAGGGGCAGGGTGTCGGCGCGGGCAGCCACAATGAGTGCACCGACGTTGTCATCGGCCTGAAGGGTGAGTGCCGTGCGGGTCTTGGCCTGCTCGGTGGAGACAGCCTTGCCCCCTTCGCGGCGGGTTTGCAGCCGGCTGACGTAGTTGTTGAGTCCTTCGGTTCCCGGCACCGACGGACCTTCGGTGAACACCGATTGGAGCATGGGCAGCAGGCGCGAGGGAGTTGCGTACTTCACCCGAAATACCTTCACCTCGGTGACGGCGGAGTCCCATTGCTTGTCGAGGTCCTTGATGAGCTTGCGGGCCAATTCGATGGAGTCTTTGCGGCCGGAAAGGATCAGGGCATTGAGCCGGGCATCGGCCGTGACGTTCAGTTGGCTGGCCAGTGCCCGGGCCGATCCGGCCTCGGGTTTGCCGGGGCCATCTTGCCGGGTGCCCAGCCTGGCTCCTTGGGTGAAGATGGTGGTCAGTGTCTGGCCCGTGGTGCGGGCATCGGCGTGGAGCAAGGCCACGACCGCGAAGTCGGCCGCTTCGGCCGAACCCACCTGATCGAGCATTTCCACAACCTTGCTCAAGGCCTCGAGGTTCTTCGGCGTGGAGGTGATGAGCAGGCGGTTGCCGTCGCTGGGGTCGGCCGTGATCTTGATGGGACGCTGGAGGTCGAGGGCCACCGGGCTTCCCGAGTCGCTCCGGATGTTGAGTTTGCGGACCTGTTCCTGGAGTTCACGAGCCTCGGATCCTGCCTCACCAGCGGCTCCCGGGCGCAGGAGGTTCTGGAGCGTCGTCGCCATGGCGGGCGCGGCGCTTTGCTTCAGCGTGAAGACCCGGACTTCGGCTTCCGCATCCTCGCTCGGTGTATCGAGGGTCTTGATCATTTTCTCCACCTGGGCGATGAGCGGTTCACGAGCCACCACCAGCAGTCCCTTGGACCGGCCGTAGGGCAATACCGTGAGCGGATCCCCCGGATGTTGGGCGCTGAGTTGCTGCACCAGTTGCTGGACCAGCGGAGTGATCTTGGACGGCGGGGTGTGGGTGAGGGTGATCAGCCGGTGGGACAAGTCGGCGGCGGGATTGGCCGTGTCGAGTTGTTTGACCAGCGTCTCGATGATGGAGAAATCCTTGGCAGAGGCCCGGACCAGCAGGCTTCGGGAGCGGGGTTCGGGCACGACCGTGAAGCGCGGCGGGCGTTGGCTTTGCTGGGGTTGGGGCTCGGGCTGACCACCCCGACCGCCACCGGCACGGAAGACGTTGTTCAGGGTGCGGGCCATGACCACCGGGTCGGCTTGGCTCAGGGCCAGAATGCGCAAGTCGCTTTCGCCCGAGGTGGCCTTCCAAGAAAGGTCGGTGACCATGCGGTTGATCCGGTCCAGTTCCGGAGCCGGGCCCGAGAGGATCAAAGCGTTGGCATTCCGGTCCAGGGCCACGGTGACCTCGGGCGTCTTGGCGGGATTGTTGGTCTTGGTCCGATCCAGCGATGGCAAGCGATCCACCAGTTTGATCGAGGCCCCATACATCTGCGGATAAATATTGGTCAGCATCCCGATCATTTGTTCGACCGGCACGTCGTCGACCGTTAGCAGTCGGACTTGGAGGCTGTTGTCCTGGGCGGAGGTGTCCAGGCGTTGGATCAAGTCCTGGATTTGCGGCATGTCGGAGCGGCGGGCGATCACCGTCAGGGTGTTGGCCTCGCGGTCCACTTCCAGGACGGGTTGTTCGCCCCGCGGGCGCTCTTCATAGACGGCGGCGACCTTCATGCGGATATCGGCGGCGCGAGCATTCTGCAGCCAGACAAATTGGACATCCCGATCAGAACGCTCCGGCGCTTTGTCCAGCGTGGGGAGCAGTTGCTCGATGAGCTTGAAGTGGGTGGCCGAGGCGGTGATGAGCAGGCTATTGGAGCGAGGGTCGATGGCGATGGCCGGTTGGGCTCGGGACCCGAACCCACGACGTTCGAGCCGGGTGCTCACATTGGCCAGCAATTGGGAGAGGACCGGTTGGATGTCCGTCGCGTTGGCGCTGTTGAGCTTGTAAATGCGCACCTCGACTTCACCGGTGGCGCTCTCGGCGTCGAGTTCCTTGACCAGCTTCATCACTTCCTGGACGGCCTCGCCCGGGCCATTGAGCAACAATGCGTTGGCCCCGGTGACCGGTGTGATGCTGACGCGGCGCAGCTTGGCGTCGGTGCCCTTGCCGGCGATGGCCTTGTTGACCGATTCGGCCACGGTCTCGGCGACGGTCTTGCGGAGTAACACGGTTTGAAGCACCGATGAGCCGCCCGGATCTGAGGCGTCCACCGATTGAATGACCGATTGAACCCGCTCGAAGAGGGCCGGCGGCGCACTGACCAGCAGGGAGCGCTCGTCGAGTGCCGGCGTCACCACCAGACGCTGGGCAGATTCGGTGAGAGCCATCTCGCGAGCGAAGAGTTGCCCCAGCAGGGTGATGACCGGTGCGGCCGTCACATGTTGCAAGGGCAGCGTGCGCACGCCGCGGATCAGGTTGGTCTCGGTGGTGAGCAGGCGGGAGGCGATGTCTTGAACGGCCTTCCATTGAGACTCGTTGGCGGTCACCAGCACCCGAGATTGGTTGTCGTCGGGAATCAGGACGAGGTCAGCCGCATTGCCGGAGGCCTTAAGGCGATCCATCACCAGCGGGCGGATGCGGGCGACGGCCTCCGAGGCGGAACCTTGCGGGATGGCCAGGATCTGCAGGTCGCGGGGCTCGCGGCTGGTGGTGGCGTCGAGTTGGGTGACGATTTGCTCGGCAGCCTGCAGGTCCTTGGCCTCGCCCGACACGACGAGGGTGCGCGCCTTGTTGTCCACACCGAGGGTGACTCGCGGGGTGAGGCGACCGGAGGGGTCCACCTTGGCCAGGGTGTTCGACAGGGCCGCGGCGACCTGCGCAGGTTCGGCGTTGGTCAGCCGGAAAATGCGAGAATTGCCCGAGCGCTGATTGGCCGTGTCGAGGTTGAGCACCAAGGCTGCGATTTGATCGAGATCATTGGTGCGGCCGGTGACGATGAGGCGGTTGCCTTCGGTATCAGCTCGGATGATCGCTTGTTCGGAAGGCGGAACCGGTTTGGCTTTCAGTGATTCTTCATAGAGGGAGCGGAGCGTCCCTGCCAATTCGGTGGCTTGCCGTTCAGCCAGATTCAGCACGCGGGTCTCGCGTGCTGCCGGGGTGGCCGTGGGAGCCTGGATGACGCTCAGGAGCGACTCGATCTCAGTAATGTGATTGGTCCGGGCAGTGACCAAGATGCGGCCATTGGGGGCATCGGGCGTGAACACCGCATCGGCCGGGTCGGCGGCGTCCTGGTTTTTCCACCGTTCGGTGTACAGTTGGCGGAGCAAGGGCATGACCCGAATCACGTCGTCGGGTTGACCCACGGTGATGGTCCGGGTTTCACGAGGGCCTAGCGTGGCGGTGCTCTTCTGGAGTTGTTCCAGGATGGTGTCGACTAGGGTAATTTGAGCGTCACTGCCGGCGAGGATGAGTTGGTTGCTGGTGGCGTCATCCAAGACGAGCAAATCGGACAGAGCCAAGTCCGGCTGGTTGCGGGACTGGTCGTTGTAGAGTTGGCGGACCCGGGCCGACATTTCTCCCACCTTTCCTTGGCGCAGGGTCACCACCTTCATGCGGCGGTCCGGGCGTGCGCCCAAAGAGGTGTCGAGCTGCTCGATGATCGTAGAGACGGCCTGCAGTTCCTTCGGGTCGCCGGTGACGATGATCGTTCGGCTTTTGGCATCCACGGAAACCGTGGCCCGCTTCTGGGCCCGGCCGAAGGCGTCGTAGCGCACCAGCGCCGTGGACAGCACCTCGGCCACCTTCTCCGGTTCGGCAGACTTGATCTTGAACACCCGGGCCGTCGCGCTCTGGGAGCCCACCTTGTCGAGCTTGCGAACGAGGTCGTCGATGACGGCCAGTTCATTGGTTTCGCCCACGACGATGAGTCGGTTGCTGCCCGTGTCGGAGGTGATGGTGGTGTCGGGCGGGGTAGTGCCAAAGCGTGCCTTGGCCTGATCGAGGTAGAGGGAGCGAACCGTCGTGGCCAGTTCCGAGGCGGTGGCGGTGGCCAGATCGATGATGCGGACATCTCGGGAGTCAGCACCGGGCTTGGCCGGGCTGGTCCCCAATTGTTGGAGAATGGATTCGATTTTCTGCAGGTGGTCGGGGCGGCCCGTGACGATGATGCGGCCGCTTCGGGGGTCGCCCAGGATTTGCGCGTCGGCCGGGTCGGTGTCGGCGCGTTCCTTCCACTGGTCGGTGTAGAGTTGCTGGAGGAGCGGTTGCACCCGCTGGACATCGCTGGCCGATCCGACCTCAAAGGTGCGCGTCTCGCGGCCGAGGTTGGTGCCGCTGGTGGCCTTCAGGTTGTTGATGATTTCAGAGATGCGGTCCAGGTGGGAGGCGCGGCCCGAGGCGATGATGCGTCCGGAGCGGGGTTCGGTGAGCAGTTGGGTGTCGGCGGGGCCGTCGGAGGGGCGGCTGGAGGCCTGGTCTTTGTACAGTTGCTGGATGATGGGGAGCAGGCGCTGGGCCTCGGCGGGCTTGCCGATTTCAAACACCCGGTTGGTGCGGGCCTCTGGGAGTTCGGTGGCCACCGTGGTGACGATTTGTCGAACGGCCGCCGCTTGATCCGCCGTGCCAAACACCATCAACCGATCGCCGGAGGGATCGGTGTACAAGGTCGCTGGCTTGGTGGTGCGTCCTTGGTTTTGCTCGGCGTAGATCTTGTTGACCATGGGCAGCAGGTCGGCGGCTCGGCTGCCTTGGGGTTCGATGGTGTGTAGTTGGCGCTGCGATTGATCCGGGCGGGCGTCGAGCGCCGAGATGACCGTCTCCACCTGCGCCATGAGCGAATCGGGGGCCAGCACGATGAGGCGGCGACCGTTGGGTTCCGGGGTGATGCTCACCAAGTTGGTCACCGAGCGTCCTGCGTTCTGAGCCAGAAAAACTCGGGTGGCCACCTGAGCCAGCGTGTCGGGTTCGCCGACCACTTCCACCATCTTCAGGCTGCGGTTCTTGGAGCCGCCTCCAGTCCCGCCGGAGCCTTCGACTCCTTCATTGTCGAGGCGCTGGATGATGCCCTCGGCATCCTTCAAATCCTGACGGGAACCCGAGACCACGATGCTGTTGGATTCGCGATCCAGGGAAACCGAGGCCCGGCGGATGGGTTGATTGCGGGCATCGAACTTCACCATGGCATTGGAGACCACACTGACCACCTGGGACGCATCGGCGTTGGTCAGGCGAAACACCCGCGCACCGCCGGCCGCTTCCGGGGCTTGGTCCAAGCGTTCCACCACTTGGGAAATGAGGGTGATCTCCTCACGCGGAGCGGAGATGATCACCCGATTGGCCGCCGGGTCGGGCATGATGCGGCCCTTGGGGGTGTACTCGGCACCGCGCTGACTTTTGAGCAGGTCGGTGGAGAGGGTGGTGGCCAGAGTGGCCAGTGCCGCCGCGTCGGCTTGCTTGAGTTCGATGACCTTCATCTCGCGGGGCTGCACGTCGGAAGGCACGTCGAGTTCGCGGATGATCTTGGCCGCGGCTTCGACGGCGGCTGGTTCGCCCGTGATCACCAAGCTGTTGCTCCGGGTATCGACCAGCACCTTCACGGCTTGGGTTTGGGAGCCGAGGCTCTTTTCCACGAGGCTGGAGATTTCCGAGGCGACCGCCGTCTTGAGACGGATGATGCGGGTTTCCTCCTTGGCGCTCTTCTGACCTGCGGGATCCAACTGGCGGATGATGGCCTCTACGCGAGTGATTTCCCGCTCGGCACCGCTGACCATGATGCGATTGTTTTTGGCATCGGTCATGAGGGTGGCGGGGCCGCCGGGGGGCTCGCTGTTGCCCTTGATTTGCTCCTGATAGAGTTGCTGGACCAACGGGGTGAGTTCGGCCGCGTTTCGGTTGTGCAGTTCGACGTTGCGGAACTGACGGCTGACCGCCGAGGTCGTGGTGGCGTCGAGTTGCTGGATGAGGGTGCGCACCCGTTGGATGTCGGAGTCGGTGGCCAGCACGATGATTTGCTTGCCCGAGGCGTCAGGAATGAGCTTGGGCTCGAGCTGGGGATTGCTCGGTTGCTCGCCTAGTTGGCTCATCATCTGTCCGGCGAGGGTGATGAGTTCGGCGGGGGACTTGCCGTTGACCGGGATGACCGCCATCTGGCGTTTCTGGCGTTCCGGGGCGAGGTCCACCACGGCCAGGATTGCTTCGATTTCCTTTTTCTGCTCCTCGGTGGCCGTGACCAACAACCGGTTGTTGGTGTTGTCGGGGACCACCGAAGGCTTCGGCTGGTCTTCAAAACGCCGGTCGGCCATGCGCTCGTTGATCAGGCTGTTGAGGCTGGTGAAGGCGGTTTCCAGTCGTGCATGGCGCAACGCCAGGATGTGCAGCGAGCGCTGAAGGGGTTTGGACTTCTCGGCGCGCAGGTTGCGGACGATTTCCTCGATGCGGGTCAGGTGCTCTTCGGAGGCGGTGACAATCAGGCGACTGGTGTTGGGCTCGGCCATGATCTTGGCATGGGCAGCTCCGCCTGCGTTGTCGCCGGAGACCTCGCTGCGGTAGATTTGCTCGACCAGCGGGACGATGCGCTTGGCATCGGAGACGCTGCCGAGGTCAATGAAGCGGGTTTGCTGCGGCTTGGGATTGGTGGAGCCGGTCTCCAGTTGCGAGATGATGTCGGTGGCAGTTTGCACGTCGCCGGGGGACCCTGTGACCACGATGCTCTGGCTGCCCGGTTCCACCGAGACACTGGCGGTGGCGACCTTCTGGCCATTGGGCAGCGTCTTGGTGAGAGCCTCGCTCAGGATCTTGCCCACATTCTTCACTTCCGAGGTGCGAGTCCGGAAGACGCGGGTGATTTGCACGACCTGAGTCTTGCCCGGAGCGCTGGTGGCCGCGGTGCGACCGGAGCCGTGGACGGGCTTGTCGAGGCGGTTGACCAGAGCCTCGATCTGGTCGGCCATTCCGGCCAGCGGTGCGGCGACGATCAGTCGGTTGGTGTCTTTCTCGGCGATGACCCGTGCCTTGGTGGCGGCCGCAGACCCGGTTTCGTTGGCGGCGGCGACACCCGGGATGGCTTGACGGATCATGTTGGCCAATTCTTCGGCCTTGATGACCTCGGGAGTGTAGATGCGGACATCACCGGCTCCGGTTCCACCGTCTTCAAAACGGCTGATGAGTTCATCGGCCAGCGTCAGTCGCTCCCGGGGTCCGAAGAGGACTAACGTGCGGGAAGCGTCATCGTACACGGCAGTCACGTAGTCGTTGGGATCGGCCGGCAGGACGTCGAGTTGCTTGGAGTTGGGATTGAACTGCGTGCGCTTCGGGGCGGTGGTGATTCCGAAGGTGCGGTTGATGAGGTCCGCCACGACTGCTCCGGAAGCGTGGAGCAAGGTGTAGGTCTTCATCTGCCGTTGGGCGGCGGTTTCGTTGTCCACCGAGCCGATGAGCGACTTGACCCGTTGGATGTTGACCAGGCGGTCGGTGAGGATGAGGCCGCGCCCACGGGAAAGCGGGGCCACCGATCCGGCCGTGGACAGCAGGTTGGTGATGGATTCGGAGATTTCCTTGGCGTCGAGGTTCTTGAGGTCGAGCACCACCGTGACCACTTCACCGGGGCGAACGCCGTCGGCCTTGTCGCCGCCACGCAAGATGCGCAGGGGGGTTTGAGGGAGTTCCCTGAACGGGAGGACGCGCAGGAAATTGCCCTCTTCAACAATCATCTGCCCCTTCATCGACAAGATCACGTTGAGTGTGTCGAAGGCCTCCGCGTAGTTGTAGGCGTTGGAGTCGTTGAAGGTGATGGTGCCCGGGATGTTGAGTTCACCGACCACCGGCTTGCCCGACATCTGGGCGAAGCGCTCGATAACATCGGCATAGGGAATCCCATCGAATTGGAATCGGATGTTCTTCGCGTTGGCCGGGGAGATGGCGGGAGCGTTGGTTGGGGTAGGCGTCGCTGCTGTGGTCTGCGCCGGGGCTGAAGCGGGGCTGGGGGTGCTCGGCTTGGCGGGCGTGGTGCCAGATCCCGGGCTGGCCGTCTGCGCCTGGGCAAACGGATTGGGGACGCTCAGGCCAAGACCCAGACTGAGGGCGATGGCCAGACGGATGGACCGTTGAATGTTCATGAAGAAAAAGGAAAAGGGTTAGAATTGGGCGATGCCCGGGGGCAGTTGCTCCGGTTTGAGTTTGTGCCGTTGGGCGAAGGTGCCACCGCGCTCGATGGCCCAGTATTCGTTTCCGATGCGCAGGATGACCCGGCTGCCGGAGAGAACGTTTTCCCGGCCCGGGGTGGGCATGGGTCGGTAGTCAACCTGAACGATGACTCCGCCGGCAACGGTGTCTCCGACTTTGTAGCGGACCGTCTTTTGGGCGGTGAGATCGCGGACGTGGATCTCGGATTCGCCGGCCCACTCGGACAACGAGACCAAGCGGTAGGTTTCCAAGCCGGGGCTTCCCGGAGGAGCCGGGCGCGGCGGAGCCGGTGGTTGTCCGGCCGGTGGGGCCGGGGCGGGGCGGGGTATGTAGGGACGCAGGAGATCGCGGGCCACCATGCCATCGTAGGGGCGGCGGTCTGGGCTCTCGGCATTGAGTCGGGATTCGAGATCACCGCGCTCCACTTCGGGACAGGGGGTCGGCACCAACGTGAGGTAGCGGAAACTCACCTTCACCCGACCGGGCGCATCGGACGGCGACAGGGTCAGGCCGTCCAGCCGGTGGACCGGGGTCGCGCGATCGAGCAGGAAGATCAAGCTCACGACCTGATGCAGGGGGCCGTCTCCGCGAACCGTCCAGCCGGTTTCGAGTGCACCCCGGATCTTGCGGGTGCCGGTGGGGAGTCGGCTGAAATCGGCTTCGCGGAGACCGCTGTTGATGAGTGTGCGGGTGAGCATCTCGCCAAAACGGGCGCTGGCTTGGTCGATGTCATCGGAGAAGGTGCGCGCGGCAACGGCCTTCACTTCATCTTCGGCGGCAAAGTAGTCGCGACGTTCCTTGGTCAATCGGTCGAGCTTTTCGCGCACGCCCGCGATACGCCGGTCGATTTCGGTTAGTGGTTTGAGAAAAATGCTGCGGCCGACCACGAAGAGCAGGGCCACACCGACGAGACCTCCGATGATGGACAGCAGTTTCTTTTCGCGCTCGTTCATCGGGCTCCTCCCTTTCGCGGCGTCTCCAGCGAGGCGTCGTCGGCCGGTCGGGCTGGCGGTGTCAGCTTGGTGAGGTCGAACTTGAGTTTGGCCGGGACGGTCAGTTCCACGGTGGTGCGGAAATTGTAGCCGTTGCGATCGGCACCCGGAGTGACGGCCAAAGGTTTGACGTCATAACCGGCGGCGCGGAGGAGTCGATCGACCTTGCCGAGGATTTCGCCGTTGCGGGCCTGGACACCCAGCTTGATGGCTCGGTTGGGTCCGAAGGCGACGCTGGTCAGGTAGATTTCTTCGCTCGGTGGCAGCACGGCGCTGAGGTGTGCGTAGTGGTCGAGCCAGTCCCGCTCTTCGGCAGACCACGCTTTCAGGGTGGCGGCCTGTTGGATCATCTGGCGGTACACCGTGCGTTTCTTCTCGCCGGTGGTGAGTTCGGCTTGCAGCGCCGTGAGGGTTGCCTCGCGGCGGCTGATGAGCGTTTTGCGCACACCCAACACCGCCATCAGGATGACCAAGCCCACCGTGAACCCCGCGATCATCCGGATCTTGCGCAAGTCCGGCGGGGGCGTAGGTCGCTTGGGATTGAGGAAGTCGAATTCCAGTCCCGCCGGATCGGTGGCCCCCAGAGCCAAACCGATGCTGGTGAATCCGCTGGCGACGGCGGCGGCCTCAGAAGAGTCCAATCCCGGTGAACGAGCCAGGGTGACCTGAGGGACGGGGAATCCGAGGCGAGTTTCGAGAGCGGTCGACAACGCCGCCTCACGTCCGGTTCCGCCGAGGATGAGAGCCGCTTCTGGGGCGGTGCGTCCGGCGGTGCCTCCAAAGGCGTGCAGCGTTCGCACGACTTCGATGGTCGCGGCGCGGATCCACGTCTCAGGCTCGGTGTCCAGTGACGACGGCATGGGCATGCCGCGGCTGAAGAGCAGGGAGCGGCCTTCCAGGATTTCGATACCCACCTCTTCCGACTTGAGGGCCACCAGTGCGCGGGGGGCTGAAGGCGAGCCCGCGCCGCCGCTAGCGAGTTGGAGACAGGTGGCATTGGCCTGCGACAACCAGCCCACGGCAGCCAGGGAAACTCCCGCGGCCTCGGCTACTCGACGAAGGAAATCGAGAGACTCCTGACGGGTAATGGCCACGAGCGCCTCGACGCGGTCTACCGAGTCGTTGGTGGCCGTGGCGGTCGTGGTCGGTGCCTGAGTCGCCTCGCCATCCAGGGCCGGGCGTGCGGGTAGCTTGCGGAGGATCTGGAAGTCGATGATCGCCTCATCCAGTCGGAAGGGCAGATCACGCGCGACCTGGAAACGCACCAGTGCGGCGATGGTGCCGGTGAGGCCGGTGTCGGGGACCACGACGGTTCGGAGAATGACTTGCGAACGACCGATCCCCAGGACCACGGGGCCGGGTTTGATGCGGGCCTTGGCCAGTGCCTTGGCGATGGCGGATCCGAGGACTGAGGCGTCCGCCCGATCGGCGTTCTCCGGCAATTCCAGAGGGCAGGAGCGAACCTGATCGACGCGGCTTGAGGTGCCGGATCGAGAGGCGTCGGCGATGCGCAATGTGAGGCCATCGATCTCGAGAGCCGTCGCCGCGGGGAGCCCACGCACGGCGGGACGGGCACCCGCTGCCCCGGGGATTCGGGAGCGGATCCGCTCGTTCAGGTCTTTGAGAGAAATACCCATGTTTCGTTGGACTCAGGAATCAGCGACAGACTGCCACATCCTTCAGCGAGTCGCCAACACCCGACGCTGGCAATCGCCCTCTTATTTCACCTGATTTTTCGGGGTTTTACGGACGCTTGGGCCGGTGGTGGCTCAGGCCTGCGCGGGCGTGGGCCCGGATTCGAGTCAGGGGCGGGCGGAATTCGCCGTTTTTGGACCCGAATCGACGGTGCGAGTTTGGGTCGCGGCACCCGCTTCGGAGGAGGGCTTTTCTTCTTCGGAATCCAATTCAATCGGGAATGGCAACCCCAAGCGGGTCAAGTCACGGAGATAGACCAAACGCACGGGTTGGCTCACGGCGTCGATGACCGCTTCCAAAACCCGGAATTTGCCCGAGCGGGATCCGTAGCCCACGACATTGAATCGGAACTGGAGACTGCGAGTGGTCAAGAACGGTGCGATCTCGCGGAACTGTTCCGCTTCGACCAGATTCTCGATGTGGATCCAGGCCACGGAACTGCGCCGCTCGATCGGCAAATTGCGTCGGGCCGAGAGGATGTTTTCGGCGAGGGCGTTGTCGATGCCTGGTACGAGTTGGAGGACGCTGGCCGGGGCCGTGTTGACGTTGATGCGGCCCACTAGATCGGCGTCGGCCGAGCCTGTGAATCGGTCGAGAACCATCGCCAGCGAATCCTTGCCGATGCCGGTGGGGACGGCGCTGTCCTGCCCGTCCGGCCCCTTCAAGTTGAAGGTGGTATCGAGGAGTTCGGCAGGATCCATCACCACGCTCTTGGAGGTGCCAAGTTGTGCGACGAACGCCACGAAGGCCGCCGGCAAATCGTTGGTCTCTGTGAGTGCCGCTCCGGGGGTGTTCAGGTTGAAACGGCGCTTGCCGGTGCGATCGGTATTGGGTTCCCGGGAGTACACCGTGAGCAGCGGGAGCAGTCCGGGTTGGAGGCGTCCGTCGGCGTCATCCGGTGGCTCTCGCTCGTCGCCGTCGTCCTCGTTGGGATCGAGGGAGAAGTTGCGATTGGCATCCTCACCCAAGACCAAAGCCGGAGTGAATCCACGGACCAGCAGGAGTTGTTCAACGGTCGACAGAGGTCCGTTGTGAATCCGGTAGGGCTGTGGCAACGCGTTGTAGTATTCCTGTTCGGCTCCTTCGGGTCGTGGCACGTCATCGGTGTCCAGGAAGTCGAGCAGGGCGTCGGTGAGTGAGGGTTTCATTCCCGGCAGACGGCTGACCATCGAGGTGGTGGCCGAGTTGAGATTGAGCCGGGAGGCTTCGTCGGTGAGACCGAAGCGGATGCCGCCTTCGGGGTTGGCGGAGTAGAGGGTCCAGCGCCACTCCTCGGTGCCGTCGTTGTACATCACGCGGTCTTTGAAACGTTCTGGGGCATCCATCCAGGTGATGTCTCCGGGTTGGATCGTGGGCGCCAATCGCATGGCCTCGCGAACGCCGCTCATCGCCGTGGCCCAACCTTGTTCCGCTGTGGAACCAGTGGCCCCGGCGGTCTCCTCAGATCGCATCCGGAACATCAGGCTCAGGGCAATCATCGACAGGAGCATGACGACGATGAGCACTCCCACGAGGACGAACCCCGGCGCTTTCCGATGGGGCTTGGAACCGAACGCGGTCATGGCGTCGGCACCTCGTTGGTCAGAGTGTCGTCGGTGAGATTGGGATCGGACGGCGCGGTCGCGGTTCCCAGCGCAGCCGGAAGAGCGATGATTCTGCGGAAGACTTCGTAGGGGTAGGGTGCCGGTTCTTCAGTGCCGGTGGAGTCACTGAGGGCGTCTTCTTCCATGGGATCCAGTCCCAGCGAAACTTCGACGGCCGTCGGCGGCTCGGGCTTTTCCCAAGCGTTTTGCCAGCGGGAGCCATCCCAATATCGAAATCGGAGATAGGCGATGGATTCAGACAGGGGAGTGCCGCCCGAGGGGACGATCGAATTGGTCCCGCTTCCGGTGATGGGTTCCACTTCGGTGAGCAAATTGGTGGATACCGGAGCGCTGGTGGTGTGGGCCCGCTCCTGACGGAACAGCCCGGGTTGGTTGGTATCGGAGGACCATCGGTAGGCCACTTCCACCCAGTCGGCCTCGGCAATACTGGATCGCCCCAAATTGCCGCCGCGCCACGGGGTCTTCGACGGCACCGAGGTGTGCAGAATCCGCAGGGACCGGGAATCCCCGGAAAGGATGGCGACGCCTGCGGTATTGGGAGGGACGGTGCGGAGTTCGGTGCTGATTCGATCCATCACCAAGCGCACCGCGGACAAGGCATCGGCCTTGCGGAGGATTTCTTCACGAACGATTGCGGCCTGCCGGTAGAAAACGAGAACACCCGTCAGGAGTCCTACAGCGATCACGATGGCCAGGACCACCTCGATGAGGGTGAAACCGCGGGCGTTGCGATGGGGATGGGTGGTGATCCTCATGGCGCGGGAACGGTTTCTTCCGCGGGGATTGCCTCCGCGTCCGTGACGGACCGCGAAGGGGTGAGGATCACTTGAGCCAGTCGTCGTACGAGTTCCGGGTCTGCATGACGGATGATGATTTCGTGCGGCGAACCGGGTGTGTCTCCGTTGGGTGGGACAATTTGCCAGGTCCAGTTGGTGAAGGGCGCTTGGAAGGGGTTGGGTCCCAAGGCAGAAGGGGAGCGGAGTCCGGTCTCCAGTTCCGCCACGACCGAGGCGGCCAAGTTGTCGGCATGCACGCCTAACCGGAGGCGTTCCTCGCCATCGATTGCGGATTGGAGAGCACTGCTGACGACGGTGGCCGCGGCGACGAAGAGCACCAATGCCAGGACGACTTCCAGGAGTACCGATCCCTGTGTCGGTCTGGGACGGATGGGGAGCCGGTTCAGCATCGCAAGAGGCAGGGAGACGGAGCGATGCCGCCGCAGAACGACAGCTCAGCGTCGGGCTTTGGCCGTCGCCGGTGAAGTGGCTGTGCGGGCCAAGGAGGGTGAGGTGGAGCGGGAATCCGTTGCGTTCGGATCGTTCAGGGATGAACCCACCGACGCTGAACCCTGGGGTGAAGTGGTTTCGGTTCCGCCAAAGTTCGCGGACTCGCGCCAACGCCGACGTGTGGTGCCGGTGACGCTTTCGAGAAGCACCGCCACTTCTCGCGCATCATCGCTGTCCTTGGACGCCAGAACGATCGTGGCCCCATCGCAGGAACCGTCCGGATAAAACGTGATGGTGGCCTCGCTGGGATTGGTCTCGAGACCCGATCGAGCGGAGGAATCTGACGGTGTTTCTGACTCAGATTCACGAGGTGTCGAAGTGGACACGGTTTCAGTCGGCGATGCGAGCGGAGCACTGTCGATGGTCGTGGAAACATCGGTCGGGCTGGAATCCTTGGCCTCCTTGGATTCCCGACCCACGGATCGGATCTCCACCAATTCGGATACATCCGCCACGTCGCCCGACAACGAAGGAATGGCTTCGAAGACGCCCGGTGCGCGGGCTGGATCGGCTTCCCAGAGGATGCTCAGGGATTGATTGGAGTCGCTCGGATTGCCGGCTGGAGTCGAAGGGGAACTATCGGCGGAGGGTGAAGATGCTTCGGTGGTGGTCACCACCACCTGGACCTTGCGACCGGTATTGGCGGCGTGGGCCCGGGCAAATCGCATGGCCGTTTCCACTCGTTCCACTCCCTCATTGAGTTGGGCGCTCCGCTGCAGACTGGAGAACCCGAAGATCGCGGCGGCCATCAACCCTCCGAGCAAGGTCACGGCCAAGAGCAGCTCCACCAAGGTGAAGCCGCCGCGGCGAGACCGGGCCTGGAGGGTTGTGGGTGTCATCGATTGGATGAGGTAGCCGTCGATATTGTGCCGCCTTTATTTGGCAGCGCCGCCCGTGTTGCCACCGGCATTGCCGCCGCCGGAACCCGACGTGTCGGATTCGGTGGCCATCTTGATGTCGTCGTCGTTATCCGGTTGGCCGTCCGGCCCGACTGAGAAGAGCTTGTAGGGCAGTGCGGACTTGGCGCCATCCGATGCCTGGGAACGATCCACCACTTCGTAGCGGAGCGGGAATCCCCAGGGATCATCCAAGCGGGTGCCCGGCTTCAGGTACGGGCCTTGCCACTTTTCACCCTGGCGCTCGTTTTCAAACGTGGGCTTGGTCAGCAAGGCGTTTAGGCCGCCTTCCTGCTCGGTCGGATAGTGACCGAGGTTCAATCGGTAGGTGTCGAGGGCGCTCGAGATGTTGTTGAGCAGCAATCGGGTGGTGTTTTTTTCGGCACCTTCCTGCTGCGGTAACACGAAAACGACGAGGGCACCGGCCAAGAGCAGGATGATCACGATGACCAACAGGATTTCGATGAGCGTGAAGCCTGCGGCCTTGCGGGCGCGACGTGCGGTAGATTGGAACGAGAGTCTCATGCAGTTCAGAACTAAATCCTAATCTCCCCTGACGTCGCGCGCCTAGAGACAATTCAATGCAATTTTGTTTCGGAAGGGAGTGTTTCAGGTGGGCACCGCAGGGGTGGGGCTGTGATGCCCAAAAAAAAACCCGAAACCGGTGAGGGTTTCGGGTTTTTTTATGGGTTTGAGAGAGGCAAAAGCGCCTTTACCGGCGCCTTTACCAGCGCATGTCGGCGACGGTGCGTCCGGCCGGAATGAACGGCAGCACGTGCTCGGTGTAGGGCGTGATGACGTCCAGCACGTAGGGGGTCTCGGCGGCCAGCATCCGCTCCAAGGCCGCGCGCAAATCCTTGCGGTACACCACGCGTTCGCAAGGGACACCGAAGCTGGTGCACACCTTGACGTAATCAGGGTAGATGCCCGACCGATTGTCCGGGTTGCCCAGATAGGTGTGGCCGCGGTTCCCGTCGAAGAAGTTGTCTTCCCATTGCACCACCATCCCCAGGTGCTGGTTGTTCAGCACGATGGCCTTGGCGGCGATTTTCTCGACATGGGCGGTGGCCAGTTCCTGGATGTTCATCAGGAAGGATCCGTCACCATCGATGTCGACGACTTGCTTATCGGGACGAGCCACCTTGGCTCCCAAGGCGGCCGGGTAACCGTAACCCATGGATCCCAGACCGGCGCTGGTGATGAACTGGCGGGCAAACTTGTACTTGTACCATTGTCCGGCCCACATCTGGTGCTGGCCGACGCCGGTGGTGATGATCGCTTCGCCCTTCGTGAGACGCCACAGTTCCTCGATGACCATCTGGGGCAGGATGTATTCCTCGCCTTCCTTGTGGAACGGCTTGATGTGGGCCGAATCGACGATCTGACCCTCGCTCGTGTAGCGGAAGGGGGCCTTGGCCTTCCACTCGGAGATCTGGTTGTGCCAGGTCGGGAAGGTCTTCTTGATGCCCTTGCGCTGGGTGATCAGTGCATTGAGGCGGTGCAGGGCGTCCTTCAGATCACCATGGATGGCCAGATTGGCGCGCTTGTTCTTGTGGTGTTCGGAGGGGTCGATGTCGAGATGGACAATGGTAGCCCCCTTGGCGAACTCGCTGAAAGCACCGGTGACGCGGTCATCGAAGCGGACACCGAAGGCGAGCAACAGGTCGCAACCGTCATGCAGTTTCACCATGGGCTCGGACGGATCGTTGCGCCGTGCGTACTCGCCATTGACCGCCCAGTTGGCGAAGGCCGCTCCGTGCATGCCCAACCAGCGCAGGGACAACGGGTGCTCTTCAGGGAATCCACCGATGCCCATCAGCGTGGTGGTCAGGGGGATCTGGGCGGATTCAGCAAATTCCAACAACTCGGCCGAGGCGCCGGCCGTGATAATTCCGCCGCCGCTGTAAATCACCGGGCGCTCAGATTTCTCGATGAGTCCGATGATCTCATTCAGGGCCAGTTCGTCGGCGGTCACCCGATCGGTGTAGCCGCGCAGGCGGGCCTTGACCTCGTCGAGGGTGGGCCAAACGGGCCGTGCCTTTTGCTGCTGAACATTCTTGGGGAAGTCGAGGACCACGGGGCCTGGCCGGCCGCTCTGAGCGATGTAGAAAGCCTCCTTCACGATCCGCGGGATATCATTGATATCCGTGATCAGGTAGGAGTGCTTCACGATCGGCAGCGTCACGCCAATCATGTCTGTCTCCTGGAAGGCGCCGCGACCGATCATCGACTGGGCGACCTGGCCCGTGATGGCAATCAGGGGGCAGGAATCGACGTAAGCGTCGGCGATGGCCGTGACCAGGTTGGTCGCGCCGGGGCCGCTGGTCGCCATGCACACGCCGGCCTTGCCGGTGGCGCGGGCGTAACCCTCGGCGGCGAAGCTGCCGCCCTGCTCATGACGGGGAAGAATGGTGCGGATCTTCGACTTGGTCAGCGACTGATGGATTTCCATGCTCGCGCCGCCGGGATAAGCGAAGATGACTTCGCAGCCCTCGCGCTCCAGCGCCTCGACAAAGATGTCGCGCCCGAACATCAGGGGGCCGATGTCCTTGTTGCTGGTGGTCTGGTTGTTCTGTGTCGGGGTGGCCGTGCTCATGTGTTGTGTGCTGTTTCCTGGCCGGTGGTCGTGGATTTCCCTGTTTGGAACAAAAAACCCACGACCGTCGCCGGCCGTGGGTTCTTGTGAAAGCTGCGTCAAGCGTTACGACAAGTCCCATCGGCGGCCTTGGGGCCACCTACCGATACAGGTACTCGATTCCGTTTCGCGCTCATGACGATTGGATAAAGTGGCCTGAATCCGGCGGAGTGGTCAAGCCCAAGCCCATGATCCTGGGAAAAGGAGGGGAAGTCCTGCGGGACATTTCGCCGGTGGGTCGGCTGGGCTTGAGGAATCTTTGGAGGTACTCAGGATTCGGCTGGAGTGGCCGGATAGTGGCCGGAGCCCCAGGCTCAATCGGTGCCTTGCCCCCGCGGTGTCCCTGCGGTTTCATTTCCCGACACATGGAATGCCTCCCCGGTTTCCGCGAATTCTACCCTGAGCCGCTGCCTCTGAAGGACGCTTGGTCCTGCGATGCACGCAACCACCTGTTCAATGCTTGGCGGCAAACAGCCCGCTGTTACGGGTTCCGAGAGTACGATGGCCCCCCGTTGGAGCCACTCGAACTCTACACGGCCAAATCCGGGGCCGAGATCGTGGGGCAGTTGTTCAACTTCGTGGACAAGGGAGATCGTTCGGTGTCGATGCGTCCTGAGATGACGCCGACAGTGGCCCGCATGATCGCCGCGTCCGAGCGGGCTTACAAAAAACCCATCAAGTGGTTCTCGATGCCGCAACTCTTCCGCTACGAGAAGCAGCAGCGCGGCCGGCTCCGGGAGCACTTCCAGTTGAACTGCGATATTTTCGGTGAGTCCCATGTGGCCGCCGATGCCGAGATCATCGCGCTGCTCATCGATGTGCTGCGTCGGCTGGGTTTGGATCAGCAGGATTTCGTGGTCCGACTCAGCAGTCGTCAGGCGTGGCAGCGGTTCTACGAATCGCGCAACGGCGATCCCGCCCGCGCCTATGAGTTTTATCAGGTGATCGACAAGATCGAACGCGAAAAGCCAGAGATCACCGCTGAGAAGCTCTTGGCGTTGTCCATCGATGTGGCCGATGTCCGGAAGTTCATCGAGGCCGGAGAGCCCACGCCGGAATTGCAGGCGGTGCTCGACAATTTGGCTGCACGGGGTCTGCGCGATTACGTCGCCATCGACTACAACGTGATCCGTGGTTTGGCCTACTACACAGGGGTGGTCTTCGAAGCCTTTGATCGCAAGGGCGAGTTTCGTGCCATTGCCGGCGGTGGACGGTACGACCAGTTGGTCAAGTTGCTGAGCCAAGGCAAGGTCGACCTTCCTGCGCTGGGGTTCGGCATGGGCGATGTCGTCTTGCTGGAACTGCTCAAGAGCCGAGGCAAGCTACCCACCTTCAATGCCGGGTTGGACTGTGTGGTGATCATCGAGGATGAAACCCTGCGAGCGGAATCCTTGGCTCTGGTCCAAGAACTGCGACAAGGAGGGCGCTTGGTCGAGTACAGCCTGACGCCCGCCAAGGGTGATAAGCAGCTCAAGCGTGCTTTGGAACTTGGCGCCCGCTACACGCATTGGGTCCTACGCGACGAGGCGGGGAAGGTTGTCTACCGCACCCGGCACCTGATCAGCCGGTGTGAGTTGACCGGTGATCTCCAGTCAGCACTGACCACCAGTGATCCTCTGAGGTAGTCCTCCCCTCGGGCCGAGCCATGGCGTTCTTGTCGTTCCACCAGATCTCCAAGGCTTATCCCGGGGTGCAGGCCTTGTCGGAAGTCTCCTTTTCCGTGGCGGAGGGGAGTTGCCACGCGCTCATGGGCGAGAACGGGGCTGGCAAGAGCACGTTGGGCAAGATTCTCGCGGGAATCGATGTGGCCGATGGCGGCGCGATTCATTTGCGCGGGGAACAGATCGCCCCGCAAAACCCCGCCGAAGCGCGGGCTTTGGGAATCGCCATGGTTCATCAGGAACTGGCTTTCTGCCCGGAACTCACCATCGCCGAGAATTTGTGTCTGGGCAGTTGGCCTCATCGGCGGGGGTGGGTGGATCGCGATGCCCTGCGCGAAAAGGCTCGCCGTTTGCTGGCAGACGTGGGTTTCGACGAAGATGTGGATCGCCTCGTCGGAGAATTGACCACCGGACAGGAGCAACTCCTCCAAATTGCTGCCGCCCTGGGCACCGGTGCCCGGATTCTTGTTTTTGACGAACCCACCAGTTCCTTGTCTGCGGTCGAGAGCGAGCGCTTATTCGAGCTGTTGGCCGACCTGAAACGGCGCGGATTCACCGTGGTGTATGTGTCCCATCGCATGGAGGAAATCTTTCGCCTCTGCGATACCATCACCGTGCTTCGGGACGGGCGGCATGTGGCGACCGAACCCGCGGCGGATTCCCATCAGGACCGGTTGGTGCAGCAAATGGTGGGTCGGTCGGTGGAGCACCACGAACCCGACCACTTGGCCAAACCTCTGGGCGATGTGGCCCTTCAGGTGGAAGGACTCTCATCGGGCCAGCGCCTCCAAGAGGTGAGCCTCACCCTGCGGTGCGGAGAAATTCTCGGATTGGCCGGTTTGGTCGGAGCCGGTCGCAGCGAATTGGCTCAGGCCCTCTTCGGTTTGGATCCGGAACGTACCGGAACGGTGTCGGTCGCCGGTCATCCGTTGCCCCCCGGTGATGTGGTGGCTGCCATGGAAGCCGGTGTCGGATTATTGCCGGAGGATCGCAAACGACAGGGGTTGGTTCTGGGATTGAATTGCCGTGAAAATGGTGCGCTGGCCGTCCTTCAGCGCTGGTCGCGGTGGGGGTGGATGGACCGTCGACGGGAGCGAGATCAGATGGAGGCATTGGTCCGCCAGTTGCGGGTGAAGGCTCCCTCTATTGAGTCCGGCATTGCAGGCCTGAGTGGCGGAAACCAGCAGAAGATCGCCTTGGCCAAGTGGTTGGCCCGCGAGTGCCGGGTGCTGGTGGTGGATGAACCGACCCGGGGCGTGGATGTCGGGGCCAAGGCTGAGATCCACCGCTTGCTCGATCAATTGGCCTGTGAGGGCATGGCCATCCTCCTGATCTCCAGCGAATTGCCCGAGGTCATGAAATTGAGTCGCCGACTGCTGGTGATGCGGGGCGGTCGGATTGTTGGTGAATTCCAGCGATCAGAATTTCAGCAGGCGGCGATCCTGAACCGCATGGTGGGTCATTGAGACCGCGGACCCTAATCCGTCGCCCCGCTGGAACGAGTGCCGGGGTGTAGCTCGGGGCCGTATCAGCTCACAGGCCGAAATCCGCGTTCAGCGAACCGGGCCAAGGTCCATGCGTATTCGTTCACCAGTTGATCCACCACATCACGCTGCTTCATGGCCGCAGGCATGACTTCCCAGGTGTAGGTCTCCATCTCGAAATGCTGGCAAAGCCCGGGTCGGGCTTGGACGGCATCGAGGACTCCGATGAGGTGGTCGGCCGTGGTGTTGAATCCACCCCGGGGTTCGGAGTGCAAAGGGATATGGAAATGGATGCGCCACTCCGGCAAGGGGACGCCCGGAGCCGGAATCGGAGTCGCCAGCGCATCGTGGAGGTCGGCATAGCGGACCAGGGATCCGTTGGTCTGCCGCTCGATGACCTGGTGGAAATAAATGTCTTCGGCGAAGGCTTGCAGCGATTGGCGGATTTCTGGCGTCGGGCTCACACTGAGGGCATTGCTCAAGTGGATCTTGCTCAAACGGATGCCCGCCGATTGCAGGCGAGCCAAGGCTTCAGCCGGGGATTCGTACTCGATGGCCAGATGGCAGCAGTCGTAGTTCACCCCCAAATGCCGATCGATGCGCCGGTCATCCGGGCGGATGTCGCGGAGTTGGTTGAAATAGGTGACGCATTCCTCGGTGTTCTCGAGGGTGCACAAGGGTTCGGGTTCCAGTCCCAAATGCAGGTCGTGGCCGGTTTGTTGGGACAGCTCATCGAGGAAATCCACGCAGTCCCAAAGTTGGAGCAGGGCGCGTTTCTGTTCGTCCTGTGATCGTTGGAAGGCCTTGTAGGAGACGGGAACGGTGCTGACGCTGCCGGCCACTCCCGGTGGCAAAAGTTGAGCCAGAATACGGAAAAGCCTCTGGGTGTATTCGAGTCGCTCCGGCTGAGACCAGTCCGGGGCATACACCTGTTCCTTCACCCGTTGACCATGGAACTGACCGTAAGGAAACCCGTTGATGGTGAACACATAGGCGTTGTGGCGTTTCAACCATTCCTGAAAGGCACTGAAGGTGCCGGGTTCAATGAGCTCGCGCGAAGCCCGATCGCTCAGTCGCAGGCCGATGGCATAGGGTCGGCCCGATGAGACGCGTGCCTGAACCGCCCGGGTGTGCCGCTCCAGACCGGCGAAGGTTTCCGCCCAATCCTCTCCCCGGTGGATGTTGGTGCAATAGGCCAGATGCAGCCCGTCGGTCAGTTGCATGCCTGAGGATTGAACCCCGGCTTCCCTCGGAGCAAAAGCCCTGTTTGGGGAAAGCATCTCAACCGTCCTTTCCAGTTCTCCGCCAATCGTTACCGTCCGGGGGTGCACAGGAATTGGATTTCGGCGCTCTTCGTCACCCTGTTGGGGTTGACGCTCAACCTCTCTGCGCAGTCGGTGGTCATCAGCGAGATGATGTATGAACCCCCGGGCGGCTCGGCCTATGCGGAAGCGGAATACATCGAACTCTTCAACCCCGGGTCACTGCCCATGGATCTTTCGGGCGCGAGTTTTTCCGCAGGCATTGTCTTTACGTTTCCGTCTCCGTTTTTTCTGCAAGCCAAGGCTCGGGCGGTGATTTGTCGCAACCCGGCCCTGTTCAAATCGCGATACGGAGCCGTGCCTGGTTTGGTGCCTGGTTCCTATTCCGGAGCCCTCAACAACGGAGGGGAATCCGTCATCTTGGGCGCTTTCAACGGAACCTTGCTGGCCCAGATCAAATATGGAATCGACGGGGGCTGGCCGGTGCGGCCTGCCGGTAACGGCGGTTCTTTGGAGATCATCGATCCGGCGGGTGATTCCGGCGCCGCCTCCAATTGGCGCGCCAGCACCGAATACTTGGGCTCACCCGGATTGGCTGGAGCGGGGCCGCAAAACCGGGTGGTGATCAATGAATTGCTGACCCATACCGATCCGCCGTTGGAAGACGTGGTGGAGTTGTTCAATCGCACGGATCAGCCGATCGACGTGGGAGGGTGGTTTCTTTCCAATGATCTGGCCGACCCGTTTCGCTTCCGGATTCCTTCGGGAACGGTGATCCCACCCCGCGGCTTCCGGATGATTTACGAATATCAGTTCAACCCACTCCAGCCGGCCGCCGGTCGCACGGCCTTCACGTTTGGTGCCGCGCGAGGTGGGATCGTGACGCTGCTGTCCGCTGATACCGCCGGCACGCCTCTCCGCTGGGAAGATGTTCAGGAATTTCCAGCCAGTCCGAATGGAGTGAGCTTTGGTCGACACCCGGACGGAGAAGGTCCGTTGCTGTTGATGCAGCGCATGACGTTGGGAACCGGGATCGACAATTCCATGGATCCTTTGCTGTTGAACATTTTTCGGCAGGGGTTGGGTGGGACCAATACGCCGCATGCCCTGGGACCGGTGGTCTTTCGTCGAGTTCGATATGCCGCGCCGGCTGGGGAGATCGAGTTCGTGGAGTTGCAGAACGTGTCCAGCGAGACGGTGCCCTTGTATGACCCGGCCTATCCGACCAATGGATGGCGCATCGAGGGCGGCATCAGTTTTGCCTTCGCAGAACCGCAGGCCATGCCTCCGGGTGCGAAATGGATCGTGGCCAACACCAACAATCCTGCGGCCGTGCGCCGATTGTTGAGTTTGTCCGATTCACAGGTGGTGCTGGGGCCCTACACCGGGCAATTGGCCTCCGAAGGCGAACGCGTGAGTCTCGTTCGGCCTGATACCCCCCAATTGCCGCCCCGTCCGGATGCCGGATTCGTGCCCTACTACGTGGTGGAACACCTGGACTACCGATCGGTGGCCCCATGGCCCACGGAAGCGGCTTCTCCAGACCGTTGCCTGGCCCGCATCGTGTCCACCGAGCCCAGTTATTTGCTCTCCAATTGGCGAGCTGAAGCGTTGGTGACGGTCGAACCCTTGAAGCCCACGTTGCTGGTCGAGAGGCTTTCGGGCGGCTTGGTGCGGATTCGCACCCGAGGTCCACGGGATCGGGGATATGTCCTAGAGCGCCTGACCCTCTCCGGCGTTTCCACGGTGACGGTGACGGCCACTGTACTGAGCGGCACTTACTCGGTACCCCCGGGCATTCTTCAGGGCGATGGCTCGGTGGAGCGGGTTGTCGAGTTGGGCGCAGGCGAATCCGTCGAATTGTGGCGGATCCGCCTGAATCCATGATCGGAATGTCCGAAGGGGAGGTTTCCAAGAAGTGAATGTATTCTCCCCTTCGGTCCGAACGATCCAGAGTTACTTCAGTTCGTGGGATTCGACCTTCACGCCCTTCTTGAAGGTGTTGAAGCCGAACATGGAGGGCTCGAAGGTGCCCACCGGGGTCACATCGGCTTTCTTGGGGACCTCCAAGCCGGTGAGCGAGTAGGCGGCGTTGACGAAGAGTCGGCGGAGGTCTTCGCTGCGCAAATCGGTGGCGGCTCCGATCGTGGTGCAGAGGATTTGAGAGGTGTGCCCGGACGATCCCTTGTAGTCACGCAGCCAGATGAGCGGCATGGCCGGCTTGGTGAGGTTCGGCGGGTCGTTGGGTTGCATGCCGGTGAGAACCTGACCATGCATCAAGATGGTCGCATCCTTCGGGAAGTCGGGGTTCACGCCGTAGACATCGCTGGGGCCGAACACATCGAACACGCCGTTCAAGATCGGGTGCTTGGCATGGCGACCGTCGATCACGCCGCGCGTGGCTTCCTTGCCGTGGTGACCGTGGTGGTAGGTCCAAGTCTCACCCACCGTTTTACCGCCAAAGCCGCCGCCCTTGGCCGTCCAGGAGTAGGAGGCATAGGGGCTCTGCTTGTTGCGCTCGTAATTGAAGGCGTGGGTCGCTGTCCGGACCACCATCATCGGCTTGCCGCTGTCGAGGTAGCGGACGAAGTGCTCCATGTCGGCATCGGGCAGTTCGCGGAATCGGAATTGGTTGACCACCAAATCGGCCGAAGCGAGCAAGTTCATGCCCGGGATATTGGTCTGGTTGTTGGGATTGATGGTCCCATCGGCGTCCTGGGTGAACAGCACGGTGCATTTGAAGCCATGCTTCTGGCTGAGGATCTTGCCCATCTGCGGCAAGCTTTCCTCGGAACGATATTCCTCATCGCCGCTCAACAGGACGATGGTCTTGCCGTTGGCGGTTCCGGCCTTCGGTTCATAGGTCACCCAGGAACCAGCGAGGGTGGGCAGCGCAGAGGCCAGCAGCGAGACCAAGGAATAGGTCAGTGCGCGGGAGGGAGCGATCTGTTTCATAGGAGTGGCCGTCATTTCAGCATGTCCCTCGGGCGCAGGCCAGACTTTCGGCACCCGACGATGTGCGCCCGATGTGTGCCGAATGTGCGGGTCAGAAATGCGATTCGGCTTCTTACAGGATGCGCCAAAATGACGCTGAATGGCCCAGTCTCGGATGAGACGCCCGTCAGTAAGGAGGGTTATTGAGACAAAACAGCCGAAAAGCCGATTGGCCCTGCGTATGCTGAACATGCATGTGATCCGACTCAGGGGGGCAAATCTGTGAAACCTGTGTCCCTTGGAATGAGTCCGGTGAAACCAGTGAACAAATTCGCCTCAAGCGACTCCAACGTTTCCAGAGAGATGAAAACGAATTTCAAGACCAAGCGGCCCGGAACAGAGTCCCACTCGACCTCGCGCACGGCCAAGGGACTTCGGGCTCGGAAATCATCCACCCAGGCGCAGCCTCGCCGTTCACGCAAGGCAGCCGTCTCCAAGCGAACACGCCCGATCGCATTGCCACCCATGCCGGTGGTGGGCGACCGGACCCGAATCAACGTCCCGCGGAGTCCGTTGCCGCCTGGCGAGGCACTCATCCCCGTCGAAACACTGGCGACGACGCGTTCGCTTCCGATTCAGGTCGAGTCCGATTCGATCCCGGCCTCCAACTTGCGTGAAACACGCCTGCCGGACACGGCGGGTCGCGGTGTCTGGGATGAACATTCTTCCCTGAGACTCTACCTCCGCGACGCTGTGGAAACCCCGCTGCTCAACGCGAAGGAAGAGGTCGAGTTGGCCCGCCGCATCCAAAAGGGCGATGACGCGGCCCGCGAGCACATGATCCGCGCCAATTTGCGATTGGTCATCAAGATCGCCCGTGAGTACGAAGACTACGGTCTGCCCCTGTTGGATTTGGTGAACGAGGGCAACATCGGTTTGATGCGGGCGGTGGAGCGCTTCGACCCGGATCGCGGCGCCAAGCTCTCGACCTATGCCGCCTGGTGGATCAAGCAGTCCATCAAGCGGGCCCTGTCCAATCAGTCCAAATCCATCCGACTGCCCATTCATATCGTTCAGGAGTTGGCCCGGATGAAGAAGGCTGAGGTTCGCCTCGAATCCGAGTTGGGGCGTCCTGCCACCGATGTGGAACTGGCTGGAGAGTTGGAAGCCGATGTCGATGACATCCGGCGCTGGCGCGAAGCTGCGGCCGTCGGGGCGACCTCTCTGGACGCCCCGATTGGCAACGATCCTGAATCCAATCGCATCGCCGATGTGATTGCCGATGAATCGGCGGTGATGCCTTGGGCCGGTGTCAGCGAATCGAGCAATGCCGAGTTGATGCGCGAACTGGTGGGTTCACTCAACGCCCGCGAGCAAGTCATCCTCAACCAGCGTTTTGCACTCGAAGGCGGCGACCCTCGCACGCTCGAGGAAATCGGGGCCGATTTCGGACTGACCCGCGAACGGATCCGGCAGTTGGAAGCCGCTGCACTGCGCAAACTCCGCGACCGATTCCTGGCCCGCGAAGCGATGGCCGAGGTCTGACGGCTGGACGGCTGGACGGCGGGACGGCTGGACGGCTTGAATGCCGACTACTAAGGCCGACAATTAAGGCCCGGGTGCTGTCTTTGAAAAACGGGAGTCCTTCGAACTCGACCGGCGTGTCAGTTCGAGGCGGCTCCCGTTGGCGTCTTCCGTGAGAAGCGTTCCCGGATTGTCAGCAATGCCGGCAGGAGGGTCATCGCAGCGATCATGCATGTTGCTGTTCCGACGGCCATCACCCAGCCCAGGCTACGGATTCCGCGGTGGTCGGCAATGATCAGGCTACCGAAGCCCGCGATGGTGGTCAGGCCGGAGATCAGCACCGCTTTTCCAGTGCTCTTGCCCAGAATGGCAGGGGTTCGTTCCTCGGCGAATCGATTCAAGATGTGGATGCCGTTGGTGACGCCAATCCCGATGACCAGTGGGAGGGTCATGATATTGGCGGGATTGAACGGGATGCCCGTCATTCCCATGAAGCCCACCATCCAGAGTGCCCCGATGGCGACGGGTAGCAGCGATAGCGCTACCCGAGTGGGCGAATGGAAGTGGATGAAAACCAGCAAGATAATGGCGCCGAGTGCCCACCCGGCCGCCTCCATGTAGGAAACCTTGAGCAGCTCCGTGTAGTGGTAGAGTTGGACAGGGGTTCCCGTGGCGGTCGGAACCACCGAACTGATTTCCCGGACAAAGGTTTCCTGAGCTCCTCGCTCCCAGACATCCTCTTTGGGATAGACCAAGAGCAGCTGTTTTCCGGTGATTCCAATGAATCGGTTGCGAAGGACCAGTGGTAAGTCGGACTCCTTGAGGCCACCGGAATCATCCTGCTGCTGCAAGGTGTCAAAGGTGTCCCGGATGTCGCGGAAGAGCGCGTATTGGAAATGCCCCAATTGGCGGGCATTGGCTTCCCGATTGCCCCGGAACATGGCTGAGCGCAATTCCGAAATGGTCACGCGCAGTGAGCCGAGATTATTGAGCAGTTCCTTTTCTTCCGGAGCGGACTTGCGCACCTCATCGGCCGCCAGGGCCAGAAGGCCTTGGAGTCCCCAGAGGCGTTGACTGAAGCTAGTGAGGTCCATCGGACCGTCGGCCACTTCGGGGAAGTGGATCGTTCGGGTTTCCTTCCGGATTTCACGGATGAGCTTCAACTGCTCGGTGGCGTCCTGGTTGAGGTAGTGGCCCATCGAGTCCACCCCGGCTACGGTCGGCAAAGCCTTCAGTTTGGCCTCGATCGCGGGCACCTCGGCCACGGTGGGAACCATCACGGCTCCAAACAACACGCCCTGCGCCCGTTCCTCGGAGGCTCCGTCTTTGCGCACCCGGGCTGCTTCCACCAATTTCTTTTCGAAGATCACCGACGAGAGCCCATCGCTCTGCATGTTGAGCAAGTTGTAGTCGAAGGACACCCGCAAGGCATACACGGCGCAAACCGCGCTAATGCCCACTCCAGCACCGAGCACCCACCAGGGGCGTTCGAGCCAGAAGCGTTCAGTCCGTTCCCGCCAGTCGGGTGACGCCGACCCGTTGGTATTCAGCTCAGCAGGCCGTGGATCCGATTCTTCCCGCCTCAGGCCCTTCTCCCGCAGCAGGAGAGCCGGAAGCAACGTCATCATGGGGACCAAGCAGATGAGCATGCCGCCACCAGTGATGATGCCCATTTCCTGGATGCCTCGGAAATCGGTGAGCGCCATGGCGAAGAAGGCGCCGGCCGTGGTGAAACAGCCGGTGAAGATGCCTTGTCCGGTGTTGACCACCGCACGGCTGATGGCCGTGAACGCCGTCTCACCTTGTTTCAATTCCTCTTCGAATCGGCTGATCAGATGCACTCCGAAGTCGATGGCCAGCCCGATGAGCATCGGAGCGAAGGTGATGGTCAGGATGTTGAGATGGCCCACCACCAGGGTGGTGTAGCCCATCGTGTAGCAGAGCCCGACCAGCAGCGAGACGACGGTCTTTTGCGGTCGGCCGCGGTGGTTGTATCCGATGAGGAAGAGCAGGGCGCACAAGACCAGGGAGATGATTGTTGCCCAGGTCGAGTCCGTCGTGGATTGCTGCATTTCATCGACCTCAAGAACCGGTTCGCCGGTCAGCCCCACATTGACGCCCGATACTTCTTGGACCGTTTCAGCGATTAGCGCCCGGAACCGGTGGACGGCCTCCTCGTTCAACTCGCCTTGCCGCCACTTGAGGTCAGCTTCCAGTTCCTGGGGTGTCTTGGTATGGGTTCGCCCCAGCCATCGTTCCCAGAAGCTTTGGGAGGTCTTGGGGATTTCCTCCAATGTGGCCAGGCGCGCCTTGGCATTGACCAGATACAGACGACCCCGATCGAAGGTGACGTACTTGGCCCGTTCCGCCTCAGGCCCGGCCCCAAACAAGGCGTCCACGCCGGGGGAGGGGGGGATTCCGGGGCGCCCCATGCTTTCGCGGCAGCGTTGAACAATGCGTTCGAGGGCCGGAAGCGCTCCGATCAGGGATTCGTTGGAGGCATTGGTGGATCGGTCGGCCGAGCGGATTTGCACGCTGACCTGATGGAAGACCTCCGTCAGGTTGGTGGCCTTGGAGAATTGTTCGATGAAGGGTCTGAAGCTGCGGAGGGCCTTGAGCATCTCCTTCAAGTCGCCTTCCGGAACAAAGAGCAACGCCTTCCGTCCCATCAGGGGCAGGTCGCCCTTGTAGAACACATCGGTGAACAAGTTGGTGGGTGAAGCTTGGGTGGATTCCCGATCGAGGCGGGCTCCCAGTCGTTCCACAAATTGCCTGTTCTTCTCCGGATGATCGCTCTCCACGATGGCGACCAAATCGTCCTGACTCGGAAACTCACGTTTCATTTCCAGGAAGTTCCGATGGTATTCCTGGTCTGAACCGACGAGGTCGTTCCGGTCGACGCTGAATTCCAGTCGAGCGACGGTGTACCAGACGCAAATGGCTGCGAGGAGGAGCTGCGGCGCGACGAACCAGGCCCGACGCCGGTCAATCACCTGCGCAAGACGGGTCAGCACTCGGACAGAGATGGAGGCGGAGGAATCCGACATGGATCGGGCGCGGAAGGTAGGGCAGGGCCGGCGAGTTGTCGCCTGCGGTTTATCTGCATCCCCCCAACAGACTGAGAGGGGAGTTACTCGGGTTTTGGCCCCAGTCCGTCACCGTTTTCGGAGGACGGTTAGCTGTAGCCACTCGGTGGCCAGGTCGGTCCAACGGGTCACGGGGACGTCGGTTCGGCGCAGGCCGTAGCCGTGTCCGCCCTTGGGAAAGAGGTGGAATTCTGCCGGCACCTGGTTGCGTTGGAGGGCTGAAACGTAACCGAGGGCGTTTTCCACCCGCACGGGGTCATCTTGGGTGATCACGGTCCAGGTCGGCGGTGTGTTGTTGGAAATCGGCAATTCGGGAGCCACGGCATCGGCCTTCTCGGGTTGGGTCAGGTACGCCGGATAAACGAGGATCGCAAAGTCCGGACGACACGATTTCCGGTCGGCGGCATCCACCGGGGGATAGCTGCGAGTGCCGTGGTTGTTGCTCAAGGCGGCCGCAAGGTGTCCGCCGGCCGAGAACCCTAGAACCCCCATTCGCTGGGGGTCCAAGCCCCAATTGTCGGCGTTCTGCCGCATCAGACCCAAGGCGCGCTGGGCATCTTGAAGGGCGGCTTCATGCTTTTCACGCCCTTCGCGGCGAGGCACCCGGTATTTGAGCAGGACCCCGGTCACGCCAATGGAATTGAGCCACTGACAGACTTCAGTGCCTTCCAGATCCAGCGCGAGAATGTGGTAGCCACCTCCCGGACAAACCAGCACCGAAGCTCCGGTATCAAGGGTAGGGGAGGGTTTATAAACGGTCAGGGTGGGGCTCCAGACGTTGCCTAGGCGGATGACTCCGCGTCCTGCCACCAACCCTTCGCCGGGCTTGGTGAGGTCGCGCTCGGTTTCCTTCGGGGCGCCGTCGCCGGGTGCTGCCCCAGGCCATAACGGGACAGGTTGGGTCGGGGCCGCAGCCCAGAGTTGAGCGCACAGGAGCCCAACACTCATCAACCAGGCGTGACAACAACGGGAGAAGCGCATGCGCCGATGTAGGCTCAGATGACAGTGAAGGCAATCGGCAACCGAGTCGAAGCAACCGACTGGAGGTGAAATGGTTGGCATCACTGTGGGCCTGCTTCGATAAAACGGACAGAGAAAAAGGGGGTTATTGGTTAGTTGTTTTTGAGTTCAAACTGAGTGGGTGAAAGGCCTCGGAGGGAGGTGTGACGGCGCTGGCGGTTATAGAAGGTTTCGATGTAGTCGAAGA
>JARXAF010000018.1 GCA_029865985.1 Verrucomicrobiota bacterium | reverse complement strand
GAGGGAAGGGCCCGCTGGCGGCGTTGCTTGTCGGTCACAGACCGCTGCGGGTCTGCTCCCTCCTCGCGCCTTGCCAATCGAACCCTTCCCTCCCAAACAGAACCCCTCCCCATTTTCAGACAGGCCCTTAGCCGGAACGATTCAGTTGGCTTAGAGGTTCATCGCCTCCTTCTGTTGTGAAAACCCGTTCTTGCAACACCACCGCCAAATCGGCAGCGTCTTCCGCACTTGGGAACGGGGTCGTAGCTCAGTTGGTAGAGCGTCTCGTTCGCAATGAGAAGGTCAGGGGTTCGAATCCCCTCGGCTCCACCACCTCCCAAGTTTTGTTCCGCCACCCTTTCGGCCCACTCGGAAACGCGGTCCGGAGTTTTCCCACCGTTCGTAATCCAACTGTTTCTCTTCCGCCCCTTCTTCCATCGATCCCCTCCGAACCCGATGGCACAATGAATTCGAGAGGCAACCCGTCTTCCGATTTCAGCCGTCACTCCGGTCGCTCCGCCGGCATCGAATCAACAGCGCTCAACCGGAACGATTCAGCCCACCTTTCCACCCGCCTTAAAAACACAAACCCCGGCATCCTCAAGGAATACCGGGGTCGAGTGCTCGACAGCCAAACAACTGGCCAGCGAACCGATGGTCGAAGTCTCAGACCTCCTTCTTCGCGGCCTTGACCTCGATGTGCAAGTCGCGCAACTGACGGGCGGTCACCGCACTCGGGCTACTGGTCATGATGCACGTGCCCTTGGCCGTCTTGGGGAACGCAATGACATCCCGGATGCTGGTCGTGCCACACAAGATCGCGCAAAGCCGATCGAAGCCCAGTGCGATGCCGCCGTGCGGAGGAGCCCCATACTTGAACGCCTCGAGCATGTACCCGAAGCGCAGCTGAGTCTCCTCGGCCGGAATTTGGAGCAACTCCTCGAAAATGGTCTTCTGCACATCCGGCTGATGGATTCGAATGGATCCCCCACCCAACTCCACACCATTCACCACGATGTCATAGTGCTGGCCGCGGACCTTCTTCGGATCGGTCTTGAGGAACGGGATATCCTCGGCCACCGGTGCCGTGAACGGATGATGACTCGAGTACCAGCGGTTCATCTCACGATCGAAGCCCAGCAGCGGGAACTCCACGACCCACAAGAAGTCGAAACGGGTCGGATCGATCACCAACTTGCCCTGAGCCTTGAGCACTTCCGCACAATAGAGGCGGATCTTCCCCAGGATCTCGCAGGCATTGAGCCATTGGTCTGCGGCGAAGAGGATCAGATCGCCCTGCTCGATGCCCAGCTTCTCGGTGAGGGCCGCCTTCTCCGCCTCGTTGAAGAACTTCACGATCGGCGACTTCCACTCCCCGTTCTCCACCTTGATGAAGGCCAGACCCTTGGCGCCAAAGCTCTTGGCGTATTCGGTCATGGTCTCGATCTGACCCTGGGTCGCACCGGCCAGACCCTTGGCGTTCATGGCCTTCACCACGCCGCCACCGGCGACACAGTTGCCAAACACACCGAACTTCGACCCGCGGAAGTCCTCCGTGAAATCCACCAACTCCATGCCGAAGCGCGTGTCGGGCTTGTCGATGCCCCAGCGGTTGAGCGCCTCTTCGAAGGAGATCCGCTTGAACGGCGTGGGGATGTCCATGTTGAGGGCCGTCTTCCAGACCCGCTTAAGCAACCCCTCGATCAACACGTAAATGTCTTCGCGCTCGATGAACGACATCTCGATGTCCACCTGGGTGAACTCGGGCTGGCGATCCGCACGGAGATCTTCATCCCGGTAGCAGCGGGCCAACTGGAAATACCGCTCCACGCCGCTGACCATGAGGATTTGCTTGAACTGCTGCGGCGACTGCGGCAGCGCGTAGAAGGTTCCCGGCTCCCGGCGGTTGGGCACCAGAAACTCGCGGGCTCCCTCCGGCGTGGACTTGAAAAGCGTGGGCGTCTCGACCTCCAGGAAACCCTGATCGTCCATGTAGCTGCGGGTCGCGATGGCCACCTTCGAGCGCAGTCGCAAATTGCGCATCATCTCCGGGCGACGCAAATCAAGGTAGCGGTACTGAAGGCGCAACTCCTCGTTCACCTTGTTGGCCACCTCGGGGTCGTCGACCTGGAACGGCAAAATCGCCGAGGGGTTCAACACCGTCATCGACTGCACCTGCACCTCGACCTCGCCCGAGAGGATCTTGATGTTGCGGGTGCCCTCCGGACGGACCCGGACCTTGCCCTCGATTTCAATCACCGACTCGGCGTGCAACTTGGAGGCCACATCGAAGACCGCCGGCGGCAAGTCCGACGGATCGAACACCGTCTGGGTCCGGCCCTCACGGTCACGGAGGTCGATGAATAAGACCCCGCCGAGGTCACGTCGGGAGTGGACCCAACCGGTCAGGATGACTGCGCGGCCGGCGTCCGAGGCGCGGAGTTCATTGCAATGGTGCGTGCGCTTCATGCGAAAATCAGGGCACAGAGTGTCGATCTGCTGGGCATTTTCAAAGGGTGAAGTTGGGGGCTGAGCTCCATCCAAGCCATCCACCCTCCCAAAAAATTCAAGAAAACGACGGGTTGTTCCGATACCCCACTGTTATGGATCTAGGGCTCTCAGGGCTGGCTTCCGGCTTCGACTGGAAATCGCTCGTCAATCAATTGAGTGACGTCGAGCGCGCGCCTCAGAAGCGTCTGCGCTCCGATCAGAGCCTCATCCAGAACCGAAATCAGGCCTACGGCAGCGTCAAGACGCAGCTCAACGTCCTGAAGAACCGTCTGGACAACCTCAGCTCAGACAGCGTCCTGCAGGCGCGCAAGGCCAGTGTCAGCGACACCTCCATCCTGACTGCCACGGCCGCATCGGGGGTTTCCACAGGCACCTACGAACTCAACATCACCCAGCTGGCCACGGCCTCCAAAACCCTGGGAACCTCCGGCGTCGGTGGAAATCTTTACCCCACCAACACCGTCGATTCTGGATCCCTCTCCACCAAGGGTTTCAGCCCTGCGATCTCGGCGGGAACCATCACCGTGGATGGGCATCAAATCACTGTTGATCCCGCGGTGGACACCCTTCAGGACGTTTTCACCCGGATCAACACGGCGACCGGCGGCAACATCCAGGGCTCCTACGATTCAAGCACCGACAAGATCAGCCTGACCAACACGGGCACTCCTGGCTCAGGATTGGTCATCGGCAGCGCCACCGATTCCTCCAATTTCCTCACAGTGGCACGATTGTCCAACAACGGGACAGATTCCATCGAAAGCGCCTCCAGCCTCGGCAGCATCAAAACCAGCAGCACGCTCAGCCAAGCCAACTTCTCGACGGCCGTCAGCGATGGCGGGGCGGGCGCCGGCGCGATCAAGATCAACGGTGTCTCCATCAGCTACAATGCATCGAGCGACTCGGTGCAAACCTTGATGGACCGAATCAATGCCTCCGCAGCCGGAGTGGGCATCAGCTATGACCGGATCACCGACCGATTCACCCTGACCAACAAGGTGACCGGCAATTTGGGTGTGGCCATGGAAGACGTCACCGGCAACTTTCTGGCGGCCGCTGGACTCACTACCGGATCCACCTTCCAGGCAGGCAACGACCTCCGGTACACCATCAACGGCGGGTCTGTTCTCTCAAGCCACAGCAACACCCTCGATGCGGACATCACGGGTATCGATGGTTTGACTATCGCCGCATCGAAGACAGGCACCTCCACGATCACCCTGGCCTCAGACACCAGCGCCATCAAAGGGGCGATCAAGAGCTTCATCGACGACTACAACCGCGCCCAGTCTACGATCGCCTCCCTGACCTCCAGCTCGACCGATTCGTCGGGCAAGGTCTCCCGATCCACCCTGGCTGACGACAGCGACGTCAACGATATCGCCGCCAAGCTGCGCTCGATTTCCTTCAACCAGAGCACCGGACTCAGCGGAACACTGACCACGCTCTCCAAAATTGGCATCGACACCAGTGGCGACAACGACCAGTTGAAGCTCGAAGACGAATCCATCCTCGATAACGGTATCGCCAACTACCTGAGCGAGCTCAAGTCCCTCTTCAACGATCCTGCCAAAGGCATTGCCACCCAGCTGAAGACCTATCTCGACAAAACGATAGGCGACAACGGGACGCTCATCACCAAGCAGGACGCCCTGACCAAGCAATCAAGCCAGATCGACACCCAGGTCACCGACCTAGAAAAGCGGGTCAAATCCAACCGCCAGCGCCTCATCGACGGCTTCGTCCAGATGGAAACCGCCCAGCAATCCATCAACCAGCAACTCAAGTACCTCCAGCAGCGATTTGGTGGGGCGTAGTGATTGAGCCTCAGTCTCAACTCATAGGCTTCTACCGCAACTCACGAATCGCAATGGGTACCACGAAAAGACTCTTGGTGACTGGTTCCTCAGGCTTGATCGGATCAGAGGTTGTCGCGGGGTTTTCTAAGGAAGGCTGGGAAGTCCACGGGGTGGATAACAACATGAGGGCCGATTTTTTTGGTCCTCAAGGAGACACCCGATGGAATCTAAGCCGACTCCGAGAAAACCACGCGTCCTTCCATCACCACGAGATCGATATCCGAGACCGTTCCTCCTTGGTGCAATTACTGCAAACCTTGCGGCCGGACGCCGTGGTTCATACCGCGGCGCAGCCCAGTCATGACCTCGCCGCCAGCCGGCCTTTCGATGATTTCGATGTCAATGCGGTCGGTACGCTCAACATGCTCGAGGCGACCCGCTTGGCATCTCCGGAGACTCCGTTTGTGCACATGAGCACCAACAAGGTCTACGGGGATGGCCCCAACGAAATCCCACTCATCGAAACCGAAACACGCTGGGAATACGCAGATCCCGACTACTCGGATGGAATTCACGAATCCTTCCGAATTGACCAAAGCAAACACTCTCTTTTTGGAGCCTCGAAGGTAGCGGCCGACGTCATGGTTCAGGAGTACGGGCGGTCCTTCGGATTGCCAACCTGCTGCCTCAGGGGCGGATGTCTGACGGGTCCCAACCACAGTGGCGTCGAGCTCCACGGCTTCCTCAGCTATCTGATCAAATGCAATATCGAGGGCCGTACCTACAAGGTATTCGGTTACAAAGGAAAGCAGGTCCGAGACAACATACACAGCCACGACGTGGTGGCATTTATCCAACGATTCATCGCCGCACCGCGAAAAGGCGAGGTTTACAATCTTGGTGGTGGACGTGACAACTCGGTATCCATATTGGAGGCTTTCGCTCTTATTTCTGAGATATCCGGCCAAGCGATGAAATACGAGTACGTTGATCAGAATCGCTCTGGAGACCATATCTGCTACATATCCGATTTAAAGAAGCTGAAGGCGCACTACCCGGGCTGGAAGATAACCAAATCGCTTCGCACAACCTTTGAGGAGATCCATAAGGCTTGGCTCAGCAGAATTCGGTGATGACTTAAAAGGTGGTTGGAACTTCAAAACCACACCTGGTTTACGCAGAAACAGGCCTCCAGTATCCAGCAGGATAACATGGGGCGGCTACGGAACTTTAACCGGCAAAGTATTCCGCACTAGATAACAAGTCGCGGGATTCAAACCGGAATCAAGGATTCGACCTAGAAAAACCGGGCAAAAAAATCCCGATCTAGTGCCGATTACGATTGGCATACCGTTCGCTTCAGCTACCAGGTCTCCGTCGAGTCATTTGGCCGACTGAGTCTGGTACGCCATGACTGCAAGAAGCATTAATCCAACCGGTTTCCCGCAACAGAGCAACCTTGACACCGATTCCCATCCAGTCCGGGTAACGTCTGCTCGCTGATTCCCATGAACGTAAGAATCGTGGAGAGCATTGCGGATTTCGAACGGATGCTAGGCTTGGTTCGGTGCGGTGTTCTGCTGGAAGACGACCTCGATGTGGTCGAGAACGACACAGAACTTAACAACCGCAAACGCCGAGACGCCGAAGTGCTGTGTACCTTGGCTGCCAATTCGAGAACCGACGTCCTAGAACTGGGAACCTCGCACGGTCGGGGCGCCTTCAAATTGGCGACGAATCTACCGCCTCTACTCCGGTGCCACACGGTCAACATTCTACCCGATCAGCACGATTCGTCTGGAGGCAAAATGGTCACACACCTGATTCCTCAAAATGACATCGGATCCTATTATCGGGAGCGCGGAGTCGGCAACGTTGTCCAATATTTCGCCAACACAGCCCGTTGGAGCATTCCCCCCGAAATTCGGGATTTGGGAATGGTTTTTGTGGACGCCGCCCATGACGAGGAAAACGTGTATCAGGATTCCAAGCTGGTCTGGGATCGAATTGCTCCGGGCGGGTTCATCGTTTGGCATGATTTCTCTCAACTCAGCCGTCATTTTGATTGGATTAACGCATCCATGCGTGGCGTGGAACGATTCCTTCGCGAGTACGGCCTGCAATCTCTGGAGGTCCTCAACCTGCGCCACTCTTGGTGTGGGGTGCTGAGGAAACCGGCTGGCATTGAGCCAACCACAGGCAGTGCAAGACCGCGGATCACTGTCACCCACCCGACGCCCCCCGTGACATCGGTTGGAGTTGATTTGCCCATGCGCTCCCTGCGGTATGCGATCGTTTATCCCTCCTACTCCGAGGCCCGAGATCAGGAAGAAGCCTTGATGGCGGAGTCATTGACCCAATTAGGGTATTGCGTTGAAGCCATCGGCATCCCTTGTCCGGGTGGCTGGTGGCATTTCCCCAAGCTCGACCAGCATTGGAGGGAGCAGTCAAAAGGGCTCATCGAAGCCTATGAGCGACTCGAATTGAAGCTCCGGAACAAGGATGTCCTCATCGCGAGCGGGGGAGCCATGTTGCACCCGGAGTTCCTGAAGAATCTGTCGACATTCAACGTCCTGATCTGCGCGGACGACCCCGAAAGTTCGGATGTCCTGTCCCGCCCGATCGCACCTTCGTTCGATTATTCGTTTCCGATGAACATCGGTTGCGTGGAGGATTATCGGCGATGGGGTTGCAAGCATGTGGATTGGCTTTTCCATCCCATCAGACCAGAACTTTCAGCCCCCGAACTGACCGAGCAATCGATTCTCGAGGGAAAGCGCACGCTGGATATCAGCATCCTATGCGAACGGGTTTTCAACCTCAGTGATCGAGGCCAAAGGATCGAACGGTTGGTGAAGACCTTTCCGAACGCCTTCGTGCGGGGGCCCGGTTGGCCTCATGGTCCGATCCCGGCACCCGGAGTCTACCGTGACACCAAGATCGGATGGAACCTTCACAATAGTACCGGCCCCTGCAACACGCGCAGCACCATGTTGCCGGCGTTTGGAGTAATGCAGGTCTGCGATAATGCCACCCACTTCGCCAAGCTTTTCCAATTGGACAAAGAGGGTGTCGGCTTCGATTCGCTGGAAGAATGCATCGACAAGACCCGGTACTATCTGGAACACGACCAGGAACGCCGCCGAATCGCAGCAGCTGGTTGGAAGCGGGCTACGCAGGATTACACACTCGATCGCTGGTGGGAGAGGGTACTCTCCCGCATCAACGCTCACGTCACCGAGAAAACAAAGAACAACCAAGGCGACCACTTATTTTCTAGCACAGCAGGCGTAACAAACATTGCGGACCCGAGCCTTGCTGGTCCCGACATCGAAAACACCACCACAACTCGCCAAAGAGAACGTGTGGGTCAGAGGTCCGATGGAAAAAAACCTCGAATTCTGATGCTGGTCGACCGACGAGGCTGGGCCTACGATACGGCGGCCAAGGCCATTTCCGTTCGGCTCTCCGATGAGTTCGAATTCCATATCGCCTATGTCCGGGAGAACCCGGACCTGAATGCTTGGGAATTCGACCTGCTCTACGTCTTCTTCTGGGGGGAGACCTACCACCACCGGTTCGGAATCCCGCCGGAAAGAATCGTTAAGGAGATCAGTTCCCACCGTTGGGCCAACGAGCAGTCCTACGGTTTGCTCACGCCTACCCAGATGGCCGCGAAATATCTTTCCGACGCAGGCACGCTTACGGCCACGTCGAAGCGGCTTCAGGCGATTTTTGATCCCATCAGGCCGACCCAATGGTGTCCCAACGGCTTCGAGCCCGGACTATTCGCTCCAACGGACTCCAAGTCAGGTCCACTGAAGATCGGTTGGGCGGGTAACCGCAAGGATCCCTGCAAGGGTTTGCTGGACATCTTGGAACCCGCCGCCGGTGAAGACTTCGAGTTGTTGATCGCCGGGGGTGAGCTGGACACAAAGGCGATGGCACGCTTCTACCGGTCCATCGATGTTCTCTGTATCGCCTCCACCGCCGAGGGCGAACCACTGACTCTAGTCGAAGGAATGGCGGCTGGTGTGTTCCCGGTCGCGGTCGATGTAGGCATCGTCCCAGAACTCGTTCAGCATCGCGAAAACGGGCTGATTATTGAACGCAAACCGTCGGCTTTCCGTGCGGCATTCCAATGGTGCCGGTTGAATCCCGATAAGGTCCGTTCCGCCGGAGACTCTAATGCCCGGTCAATGGCTTCCATCCGTGGCTGGGACCAAGTAGCCCCACATTGGCGCGGAGTTCTCCGTGCGGCGTGGGAGGCCCTTTCGACGAAGTCCCACCCACCCTTCACCCCATCTGTCGACAAACCATCCGATACCATGTCCAACCACAAGGTTGCCGAGTCCGGTCACACATCTACCGCAGCAGCCTCAATGAAGGAACTGAAGAGCGGGTACTTCGACCACCTGAAAGCGATGAACCCGGCAGGAGCTCAGGAGGGGACCTATCAGGCGTCGCTGTTCTACTACCGCGGGGAACTGGATCCCCTGCTGCCCGAGTCCCGGCAGGCCAGATGCCTAGATATCGGTTGCGGATTCGGTCACTTGCCGCGGTTCCTGCTCGAACGGGGTTTCCGCCGTGTCGGAGGCATCGAGATAGATGCCCGATTGCACGCCGAGGCCAAGACCTATGTCGGTGAACGTATGGAATTTCTCGAGCTCGGCGACGCCATTCCTTTCCTGGAGGACAAGAATGATTCGTTCGATTTCATCACTCTCTTCGACGTGATCGAGCATTTCACCCTCGACGACGGGGTCGCACTGTCACGGGGGATCCTGAAATCACTGCGCCCAGGAGGGCGGGTCATCATGCGCACGCCAAACATGGCGAACATCTTCGGTTCTTACTCCAGGCACATGGACCTGACCCACCAGATCGGCTTCACGGAACAAAGCCTCTCCCAAATGCTTCGTTTGGCGGGATTCTCAGATGTGGGTGTTCATGTGCCCCAATGGGATCCCAAACACCCCCTGACACGCGGTCTCACCGAGAGCGCAGATTTCCACCGGAGGCTTTTCGGACTGCAGGACCGGTCAACACCCCGAAGCTTCGAGAAGAACATCGTAGTCTGGGCCCGTCGCTAACCCACCCATCCGACGAAGACCATGAACCCTGTTCCTCCGCGCCTGCTGGTCACCATCGATACCGAGTGCGACCGGACTCCCACGTGGCGTACCTCCTCACCTTTGTCTTTCCGAGGTGTGACCGATTCCATCCCCAGGCGTATCCAACCCCTGTTCGAGCGCTTCGGAGTCCGCCCAACTTACCTCATCAGTTCCGAAGTGATCTGCCATCCCGAGAGCGCCGCAGTGCTCGCCTCGCTGCGGAATGTGGAATTGTCGACACATCTGCATGGCGACGACATGACCCCAAGGATCAAGACCTGGGAGATGGCCGGTGGCGTCACCGATCAGATGCAATGGGAATACGGCGAGGATCTCGAGCGCTCGAAGCTGGAGACTTTGACCGAACTGTTCCGACAGCACTTCGATCATCAGCCACTGAGTTTCAGAGCAGGGCGTTTTGGGGCAGGCCCACACACCGGGCGCATCCTCAAGGATCTCGGTTATGTCATCGATTCATCGGTGACTCCGCATGTCTGCTGGACAAGCCGTACAGGTGAGAAACGCCCAGACTATCGCGATTTCCCTGAGATTCCCTATGCGCTGGGTGCCGACGGGGACATTTCCCGAACCGGCAAGGGAGGAATCCTGGAACTGCCCGTCACCGTGCTCGCACCTGGGACGGTCCTCTCCAAAAACCCAACCGAACCCATCTGGTTCCGCCCCTGGTACTCCGATGAGGACACGCTTTGCAGAATCTTGGATTACGTCTTGGACCAACCGGCGGTCGATGGAGTGCACCGCCCGCTGGTGATGATGTTCCATAATGTGGAGCTTTTCCCCGGCGCTTCGCCTTATCCCCAGACGGAGGCAGAGGTCCAACGATACCTCGACATGATGGCAAGGGTCTTCGAGCGCGCCGAGCAACGGGGCATCCAGTCCTGCACGATGGCGGAGTACGCCAACCTACACTCTTCCCATACCAGATGCCGAGGAGACATACCGACCAACTCCGTGCCTGAAATGAGCAGTGATGCCATCACCAATATTTCGATCAATCAGGATCCAGAAATTAGGATTCCCGCGCCGATCATCGAGAATGCTATCCAGAATCACCAAGCCCAACCTTGGTTCACCTATGTCTTCAGGGATCGCGCCAACCGCTGGGATGTCGTCATGCCCTGCCAATGGGTCGCCCGGCACATCGGTTCCGATCAACCCATCTTGTCCATTGGGACAGGGGTTGGACTCAACCTGCTCTGGCTTGCGGAACGCGGTTTCACGCGACTCTTTGGCACGGACATCGACCCGAAAGCCATAGGTGCAGGGCGGGAAATCTCCGGCAAAGCGGGATTAAAAATCACCCTCGAGGTCGATGACGCGCTCGCTCCCAAGTCGTTTCCGGACGATCGATTCGCGGTGATTGAGGCGCTCAACTGGTGCCACTTGATCGAGGGTTTCAACCTCGATGTCCTACTGGATCTCTACGTGCCGCGCCTCGAGGCGGGAGGGGTATTCATCCTAGACACCATCGATGTCGCCTACGGTGCGGTCCCAGGCAACCAATACCATACAGCTGACCGGGAAAAACCGGAACGGGAGCGCCGCCCTAGCGAATACCAAACTCGGCTTTCCGAGGCCGCTGTGCGGGAAAGCTTCCTGCGTCATGGAATGGTAATCGAGGAGACGCTTACCCGCGATCAAACGATCCCGAAACGGGTCTACATAGGCCGCATCGGCAAAGCCGTCTCTGCCGCATCAACGACAATCCGTCCAACCCTACACCGCCCCCGCGTGATGCTCATGGCCGATGTGCCGAACTGGATCTTCGCGCGCCACTGCAAGGTGCTCATGGAGCGACTGGGGTCCCAGTTCGATTTCGAGCTCAAGCTTCAGGGCCAGACCTATAACGAGGCGGATTACGACCTCATCTACCCTCTGGAATGGAACCTCATTCCCCAGAACCAGATCCGCACGCCGGCCAAGTATGTCACCAGCATCCGCTCCCACACCTCTTGGGCCGGGCATGACTTCCTCGGGTTCACACAGTTCCTGAACACCCACTTCCAACGGATTCACACGGTCTCCGAGAGACTGACCCGGGTCTTCAGGCCGTTCGTACCCCAAACCGATTACGTCACCCACGGGACCGACACGGCTTTCTTCACACCAACTCGCCCGGTGGACCAAACACCCTCAGGGCGCGTCCGGGTGGGTTGGGCCGGCAATCGTGTGAACAAAACCAAAGGCTTCGAGGAGTTGATTGCGCCTCTTGGGAAACTTCCCGGCGTGGAGTTGGTCTTCTGCGGCTACATGGACAAGAACCTCGATCTGGAGGGGATGCGGCGATTCTACGACAGCATCGATGTCTACATCTGTTCCTCGGCTCAGGAAGGCAACAACAACTCCTTGCTTGAGGCAGCCTCGATGGAGCGCGCCATCCTCACCACCGACAACGGCACGGTGCCCGAGTACCTGCAGCACCGACAAAGTGCTCTGATCGTCGAACGCGAGCTACCCCTGCTCATCCAAGCCGTCTGCGAACTTCGGGATGATCCAGGTCTGCGTCGATCGCTCGGATTGGCCGCACGCCAAGCGGTGATCGCTCGATTTGATTGGAGCCAAATGGCACCGCGCTACGCCGAGTTTTTCCATCGGGCCATTAGCGGTGTTCCAACGTGGGAGCCGAAGACTGAAGCCACTCAAGGTTCAATTCAGCCTCGAGCTCCACATGCAGCAAATGGCGGACGCTCGCAAGCCCCAAACCCAACCAGCTCCACTCATAACCAACCTGTCGAACAAGACCCCCTCGCCAAGGCCGAAGCCATCGCCCGAGAAGCGTTGACCTTAGACCCCAAGGGTGCCGATGCGCTGCTGCTGCTGGCTCACGTTCTCTTCAAACAGCAACGATGGCTGCATTGCGCCAAAACCTGTCAGGAGTTGTTGTCCATCCAACCCCAAAATGCCGACGGCATGGTGATTCTCGCCGAATCCATGCTGAAATTGAATGAACCTCAGACGGCCATCGAGGTTTATCAAAACGCTAAGATTTTGGCACCGAATGACCCCAACATTCAGGCAAGGCTTCAGGAGTTAGAAGCCAAGCACAGCGTGGCCGTGGCATTGACGCCCGAGCAAGATGAAGCCATTGGCCTCGGCTTG
>JARXAF010000190.1 GCA_029865985.1 Verrucomicrobiota bacterium | reverse complement strand
TCCGGGGATTGGGGTTTCTTTAGCACCCGTTGGCCATCCACGGAAGGGGAATCCACCGATGGGTTTACCCTCCGCGACATGCCCGCGGAGCCATTCCACGACTGCACCTCCCCCACCGTGGATTGCCGTTTCCGGGCAACCCCCGCAGCCGGTGCGGGCAATTCGATCCTCCTGCAACCCCTCGCCTCCGGGCTTTCCGGCGGCGGGGCCGCTGCGCTAGGCTCAGGCCCATGTTCGACTCCCTGAGTGGCAAATTGCAGAACGTCTTCCGCAACCTGCGGGGGCTGGGGAAGATTTCCGAGGGCAACGTCTCGGAGTCCCTGCGCGATGTGCGCATGGCGCTGCTGGAGGCCGATGTGCACTTCAAGGTCGCCAAGGATTTCGTCGAATCGATCAAGGGCAAGGCCCTGGGCGAAGAGGTCGTTCAATCGGTCCATCCCGGCCAGCAGATGATCAAAATCATCAGCGATGAATTGGTCACTCTCTTGGGATCGGAGAATCAAGGGCTTCACCTCAGCGGGAACCCCGCCTGCATCCTGATGTGCGGTTTGCACGGCTCCGGCAAGACCACCAGTTCCGGCAAGCTGGCCAAACTGTTGCTGAAGCAAGGGAAGCTGCCGTTGCTCGTGGCTGCCGACGTGTATCGCCCGGCGGCCATGGATCAATTGGCCACGCTCGGGGCGCAAATCGGAGTGCCCGTGTTCGTGAAGAAGGGCGAGACCGACGTGCTCAAGATCGCCCGCGAGGCCCTCGAATACGCGGCCGGCCACCAGTGCAACACGGTCATCTTCGACACCGCAGGTCGCCTTCAGATCGACGAGAATCTGGTCCAAGAACTGGTGCGCTTGCGCGATTTGATCAAACCGGCCGAGACCCTGCTGGTGCTGGATGCGGCCACCGGTCAAGAGGCCGTCAGCGTGGCCACCCATTTCGACAAAGCCCTCAACATCACCGGCGCCATCTTGAGCAAGCTCGATGGCGATGCTCGCGGCGGCGCGGCCTTGTCGTTCCGGCATGTGGTCGGCAAGCCCATCAAGTTCATGGGTGTGGGTGAGAAGCTGGAAGACCTCGAGCTGTTCCATCCGGAGCGCATGGCTCAGCGAATCCTGGGCATGGGTGACGTCGTCTCGTTGGTCGAGAAGGCGATGGATCGCGTCGATGCCTCCAAGGCGATGGATTTGGAGGAGAAGATGCGCAAGGGGCAGTTTACCCTGGATGACTTTCTGGTTCAGCTCCGCGAAATGAAGAAACTCGGACCGCTTCAGGACATTGTTGGTTTGCTGCCGGGTGGTTCCGAGATGCTCAAGAACACCGATCTCTCCAAGAGCGAAAAGGATTTCAAGCGTATGGAGGGCATCTTGTGCGGCATGACGCGTCAGGAGCGGGGTTCACCCCAAATCCTCAATGCCCGTCGGCGTCAGCGTATCGCCAAAGGATCGGGCGTCACCGTGACCGAGGTGAACAACTTGCTGAAGCGCTTCGATGAGATGCGTGAGATGATGCGCAAGATGGGCAAGTTCCAGAAGATGATGTCCAAGATGGGTGGGGCCGGCGGACTCATGGGCAAGATGCCCTTCGGACGCTGAGAGCCTGTCTGCAGACAGGCTCTGAGCGCGTTCGCGGCTCCGCAAACGGATCCGCCCGCCACGTTCAGGCGATCGGATCAGGCCTCGGCGAAGAGATCCGAGACGGCCGACCAGACGGCCTCCTCGACGCCATCCAGAGTTCCGCCCGCATCGACGTGTCGCCAGCGATCGGGCTCCGCGTGGAACGACTCCTTGAAGCCATGGGCCACCCGGGCGAAGAAGGCTTCCTGCTCTTCGTCGAAGCGATCGGATGGCTCTGCACTTCCTTGAGCTGCCTTGCGTCCGGCCAAACGGGTTCGGGCGATTTCCGGGGCTACATCCAGCCAGAGCGTTCGATCCGGTCGCAGTCCTCCCACGGCCAGTTGAATCACAGACTGGACGGCCGCCAGATTCAGTCCGCGTCCGTGCCCTTGATAGGCCACGGTTGAGTCGTAGAAGCGGTCGCAAAGAACCACATGGCCGGAGCGCAAAGCAGGCAGAATCCGGCTGCGGACCAGTTCGGCCCGACTCGCGTTCATGAGCAGCAGTTCGGTCTCGGGAGACATGCCCCGGCCGTCTGGATCGTGCTTGAGCAGGTGGCGGATTTTCTCACCCAGCGGTGTCCCACCGGGTTCCCGGAGTTCCAGAACCAATCTCCCTTGGCGGCGCAGGCGTTCGGCCAGACGGGCGATTTGCGTGGACTTGCCGGCGGCCTCGCCGCCCTCGAGCGTGATGAAGCGACCCGGCAGGCTCACGGTTGGGCGGTCTTGGTCGGAGTGGCGGAGCGCCCCGTCTTGAAGGCGGCGCTGTCGAGGTGATCGGCCAGCGAGGCCATTTGATCTTCATCGAGGATACCGCCCTGCTTCAGATCGAAGGCGGGCATCAGGCTGTTGGGTTTGCCGTTGCGTATCCACTGCATCCAGAAGGCCCGGTCGGTGGGGTGCTTCAGTTCCCGGAGCGCGGGCACCATGGTGGCCTTGTTCTCGGCGTCGTGGCAGATCCCGCAGGCGGTGGCGTAGAGCTCGGCGCCCTTCTTGCCCACCGTGGGAGCCACATGGCAGGAAGCACATTCGCCTCGGAAGACGGCCTGCCGGTCCGCGGCGGCCACGGCCAGATTGCGCTGGCGGTCCGCCGCACGCATCCGACTCGGATCCGGCGGGGCGATGTGCACCTTCACATTGAGAAGAATCGAACCGACATCGGTCGAGACCGTCACCGTCTTGACGATGGTCCCGGCCTTGCCCAGGAGGTTCATGTTGCCCGAGATCTCACCGCCCTTGCCGGGCTGGATGAGCCAAGGCGTTTCGGGCAATCGTGCGACGGTGCAGCCGCAACTGGTCTTGGTGCTGGTGATGGTGACGGCATTGGTCCAGACGTTGGTGAGCGCGAAGCGGAAGTCGACCGATTGCTCCCCATCCTTGGCGTGGATCTCGCGGGTTTGCGTGTCCCAGGCCAGTGCCTGCGGGTATTGGATCCGCGTGGTGGCGGATGCAGTGTCGCCGGGTGCCGGCAGCACGCGCTGGAAGGCGTTGATTTCGAGCCCGCCGGACCGTGTCGGGGCCTGCGCAAGCAGTCCGCCGGTCAGCAGTGTCATCGCCGTCCACCACTTCCAATGGGTCCATCTGGAACTCATGGAAGAGGCAATATCAGATTGTCCCGGCAGCGCGAGCCTGTTTTGACGGCTCAGACAGGGCCATGGGATGCCGCTTGCGACGTGGGTTTGGGTTGGCACAGATCGTTGGGGACCAGTATGCAACGGGCGGCAACGATGGGTGATACTTCCTTCCAATGGCTCAGGACGGGCGACGAGGCCTTTTCGGCTCTGATCGCTGCGATCGAAGGCGCGCGGAGTTGTGTCTGTCTGGAGACCTACATTTACGCCGATGGGAACCCTGGGGGGCCGGTCCGTGACGCGCTGATTCGTGTGGCCCGTCGTGGTGTTTCGGTTCGTGTCCTGATCGATGGTTTGGGTTCTTCGTCCCTCGATGAGGGGTTCTTTGATCCATTGCGATTGGCCGGTGGTGAGGTTCGGGTTTTCAACCCGTTGACGCTGCGTCGATTGCCGGTCCGCAGTCACCGCAAGCTGCTGGTGATCGACCAGACTCTGGCCATCACCGGGGGTTTCAACGTGGCCCCCGAGTACCTCGGTGACGGCATTCGTTCCGGATGGCGGGATATCGGCATCCGCCTCACCGGTCCCGTCGTCGAGACGCTGGTGGATACGTTTGAAGCCATGTGGGACCGGGCCGATCAGAGACCTCCGCGTTTTCCGCGACTGCGTCGTCGCAACCCGGGGGACTTCAGTCCGGGGTCGTCAGAAGGAATTCGGGTGCTGCCTAGTGGACCGGGTCGCGGTCGCAACGCCTTCCTGGCGGAGTTTTTGGAATGCCTGGAAGAGGCTCGCGACGTTCGCATCGCGGTGGCGTACTTCCTGCCGGGATTAGCCCTTCGGGCCGCACTCCGTCGGGTCGCGGCGCGCGGTGGACGCGTGCGGATTTTGGTGCCGGGAAAATCCGATGTGTCCATCTCGTTGCGGGCCGGGCGTTTTCTGTACGGCCGGATGCTCCGCTCCGGGGTGGAGATCCGGGAATACGCGCCCCAGGTTCTCCATGCGAAGCTCTACCGCGTGGACGACTCGGTTTTTGTTGGGTCGTCCAACCTCGATACCCGCAGCCTGCACATCAACCACGAGTTGATGGTGCGCATCCAGCACCCGGAGGCCGCCTCGGACGCCGCCGCGTGGTTCGATGCCGCCGAGTCGATGGCGGTTCCGGTCGATCCAACGACGTGGGCCCGGTCGCGGTCTTGGTGGGAGCGCATCCGTGAGCGATGGAGTTTCCTCGTGCTTTCCCGGATCGATCCCTATGTGACCCGGTGGCTCGCCGAGGATCCCCGCTGAACAGCCATTGGGTTCAATGGGCGTTCTGGAGGGCTTGGATGCGGTGGTCGAGGGGCGGGTGGGAAGCGAACCAGTTGCCGTAATTGTGGCTGATCTTGAAGGCGGCCAGAGAAGCCGAACGATCATCGAGCACGCCACCGCCTTCGTGGATCACCTTCAGGCGTTGGAGAGCGCCGATCATGGCATCCTTGCCTTCGATACGTGCGGCCATGGCGTCGGCAGCAAACTCGCGCCGTCGGCTATAGGCCATCACCACCATGGAGGCCAAGAGACCCAAGAAGATTTGAGCCACCAGGGAACCGATGAAGAAACCGATGCCGGTACCCGAGGAGCGACCCTCGTCATCGCGGCGGTTGCCTTGCAGGAATGAGTCGACCAGCAGGCCGATCACCCGGGAGAAAAACACGACGAAGGTGTTCAAGACGCCCTGGAGCAACGTCATGGTGACCATGTCGCCATTGGAGATGTGGGCCACCTCGTGGGCGAGAACACCCTCGACTTCGCGCTGGCGCATTTGGTGCAGCAAACCCGAGCTGACGGCCACCAGCGCGCTGTTGCGCGAGCGGCCAGTGGCGAACGCGTTGGCCTCCGGGCTGTTGTAGATGCCCACGTCGGGCATAGGGATTCCGGCCTTCTCGGATTGCTCACGAACCGTCTGTACCAGCCACTGCTCCGTGCTGTTGGCCGGGGTCTTGATGAGTTCGATGGAATACGCCCGGATGGCCATCCACTTGGAGATCAGTAGTGAGAAGAGGCTGCCGGTAAAACCAATGACCAGCGACATGACCATGAGGCCGGTGTAGCTGATGCCGTGGGCCCCGATCCACCGGTCGAGGCCCAGGGCCCGGACCACGATGGAGATGACCACTAGGACTGCGACGTTCGTCAGCGCAAAGAGCGTGATGCGTTTCATGGATTGAAGAATCAAGGGGCCGCGCTTCAGGCGACCGATGGAGGACAAATAGGAGGTCTGAGGCTGGGCTGCAACTGGGAGAACGGGTGCTGTTTTCGAATTGCCTCCAATCCCGAGGTTGAGGTCCGGCCCATGAATCTGCTCGGGAAATATTGCCAACGGCCGGTGGCTCCCGTAACACATTGCCGCAGAGCCCTCCTATGCCCCTGTTCGGTAAACCGAAGAATCCTGAAGAACACCGCTACTACCTCCTGCCTGGTCAGGGTCGGGGTGCGCGGAAGAAGCATTTTCAGCAACTCTTCGCAGCCATCATCGTGGGTTGTGTGTTCTCAGCGATCCTCGGCTTGTTGCTCTGGCAGATGAACCGGCGCTGACCCGGTCCGGCTAACGAGGGTTTTTTGAATTCGGGGTGTTGTTCCCCCACCCGGACTCACGGGTACCCAATGGCCGTCCGAGGCCTGGCCCTTCTGCTCTTCAGCGTTTCATCTCTTCCCAACGCTGAAGCAGGTCTTCCATTCCGTTCAGAGAAGAACCCGGGAGGGTGGGGTTCAATCGCTGGCGGATGTACTCGGCCGCCGCCTCGTGGTCATTCACGGAGCGGGGCAAGGTCGTGCCCGAGGCGTTCGGGTGCCCGCCGCCGTCGAGCTTGGAGGCGACTTTCAACGCCTCACCATGGCGGCTGCGGAAGCTCACGATGAAGGATCCATTGCCCTTCTTGAAGAGGGTGGCCAGCACGGGATGCGGTGTGACTCCCTGTTCCAGCAATTGGTGAACAATGACATTGGTGTTGCCCACCACCGGACGCACCAATCCGACCTCCGGGCACAGGGCCTCGACATGGTCTTTGGCCCAGGCGAATCCGATGGGATCCTCCACCCTGCGTTTGACACGCATCACTTCGAGCAACGGGTGGTCGAGCAATCCTTCAATGCGGCCACCGATCAGGGAATGCAGGTTCCAGAATCCATACGACTTGACCAGATTGGCGTAATCGCAGGCCTCCACAAAATCGGCGTGGTTGTCTTGGAAAAGGTCGCCGATGTCGGTGAGTTCGACGATCCGGTCGAGCGCCGGTGAAGTGATGCCGTGCTTCTGGCAGAGTTCGTAGCACAGGCGGCTGGCCGATTTATTGGGGTTGTGGATGAGTTGAGCCGCCGAAGGTTTGGCTTCGGAAGCATGGTGATCCACCACCAGCCAACTGTTGCGGTCGAGGCGGGCCTCGAAGGTGAAGTCGCTCACCCAAGCGGTGCGCTCCGAGAGTTGGCGGGCTTTCCAACCCTGATAGTGATAGGCCTCGAGCGCCACATCGGAGCCGAACATTTGTCTAGCCAGACGCTGCAGCAACAGGCCGGAAACCAGCCCGTCGAGATCGCTCTCATGCGTCAAAACCACCTGCGGCTCCATCAACGTACCCATGAATCTTTAGGCTAAGGCTCAAGACCCGAACAGGAAAGCACCCTGTTCGGAATCTGGCGTGATCGGAATCCAGACGGCCCCGACGACCTTGGTTACTTCGAACCGCGCGAAAGTTGCTCCAAATAGTCGAGTACCGAAGCCAGTTCCCGGACGGTGAGTCCAGCGGCCAGTCCTTCGGGCATGAGCGAACGTTGCTGCTTCTCGCGCTGGGCAATTTGTGCAACGGGGATCGTCTGCTCGATGGCGGTGATGGTGCGCACGGTCACCGCGTCGGCGGCCTCCCGCACCACGAACCCGTCGATCTCAGTCCCGTCCTTGAGCTCGAAGTGGTTGGCCACGAAACCCTGCGCCAGGGTCTTGTTGGGCAGGAGGATCGCTTCGGCTAGTTCGCGCCGCTTGTAGACGGTGGCAATGGTGCCGAGGTAAGGGCCCTTGACCGGTTCGTCGGCCTTCACCGTGTGGCAGCCGTTGCAGCCGATCTGACCGAAGAGTTGCCCGCCGCGGGTGGCGTCGCCTGAGGTCTTCTGGACCTGCGCTAGCACGTCCTCGATGGGCAGGTCGCCGACCTTGGTGGCCTTGGCTTCCGCCCGGAACTTGTCTGGGTCGATTTTCAGGCGGCCGATGGTTTCGCGGGCGGTCTTGGCAATGGTCGGGTCGGCATCGTCGAGGGCGGCCACGAAGGCGGCGGCGCGAGACGCGTCACCGATTTGGGCGGCAGCCTTGAGGATTTGCAGGCGGCGTTTCGGCTGCGACCAACCGGCATCCAGCGACGCATTGGCCGCGGCCCGGGCTTCGGGGGCGCCCACCTTGCGCGAGGCCAGGCGCAGCACCGCGGTTTCGGCCAGGGCCGAGGCGGGCCCCTGGGCTTCGGCCGCCACGGCTTCAAACACGCCGTGGACCTGGTCGAGCTTCGGCGCATTGCGGAACGCGTTGGCGGCCTTCTCGGCGAGGTTGTTCTCGGATTTGGTCGCCTGGACCTTTGGCAAAGCGTTCAGCGCGGCCCGCCAAGCCTCCGGATCGACGGTCTTGACCAATGCGATCACGGCCTGCGCCCGGGCCGCATCGGACGTCTCGGTCGCGTTGGCGGCTCGAACCAGCAGCGGCACGGCCTTGGCCGGGATGTCTTCCGACTCCGCCAATTGACCGGCCACCGCTGGCAGCAGGCTGGGTTCGGAAGCGGCCCGCGTCAGAAGGGTTTCGAGGGCGTCACCGGCGGGAATGCGATGGCGGGAAAACTCGCGCCCGATGAACGCCGCCTCACTGGCTTCGGCGCGGTTCAGTTGGGTTTTCAAGGCCGCGGCGATGCGGGTTGTGCCTTCCCAGGATTCGGGCTGGTAGTAGGGCCCGCGGGTGTCCGGGCGCGTGCCCCAGGAGTCCCCCTTCCAGGGGCCTTCTTGGAAATGCAGGCGGCACAATGCGGTGATCACGCCGGCGCGACGGGATTCTGTTTTTTCGGACGACAGTCGCTGAATGAGTGCATCGGCCACACGGGTTTGGTGCAGCGACTGGAGCACCCGCAAGGCGGCGGTGCGCACCTCGGGTCGGGCCTTCGGTTGATCAATGACCTTCAGGCAGGCATCGACCGCCGACACATCGGTCAAGGCCCTCACGACGGCCTGGGCGACGATGGGATCGGCATCGGCCAAATGGCTGACGAGCGCCGGAGCCGCCGCCAGACCCACCAGGCGGGAGGCGCTGTTGGCGGCCGTCCGGCGCACCACCGGATTGGCGGAGTTGAGCAGTCGTTCGATCCAGTCCGGGGAAACGAGTCCGCGCGGTTGGGCCGAACCGGCGAGTGCATGCAAAATAGCCGGTGCCAACACTTCGTCGCTCATCATGCGGGGCAGGCGGCTCTTCGATTCCTGCGGAAAGCCCAGGACCATCGCATTCACCGCGGCGATGCGGGAACCCTTGCTGGCGGTTGCATCGGCGGCCACATCGCGCAAGAGCGCCAGCACCGAGTTCCGGTCCACGCGGGCCGCGGCGGTCTGGCGGAGCAGGGATCGTTGGGCTTCGAGACGGCGGCGGTGGCTGGGGGAGCGGAGGGCTTCGACCAGTTTCTCAGGCGACAGCGACTCGAAGTCGGGCATGGCCGGCGGCGTGTAGCCCTTCGGGGTGACCCGGGCGATGAATCCGACTTCGGGTCCCACCCAGGTGAAGGACGCGCCTTTCCAGCTCGCGGCATAAACCGCGCTGTTGCCGTCCACGTCGAGGTCGGTGACCCGGGGCAAGCGCACGAATTCCTCCTGGCTGGCGGTCATGGTGGCTCCCTTCGGAGTCAGTCCGTGGTGGTAAACCCAGTCGCGTCCCCAATCCGCAGTAAAGGGAGCGTTGTTCCAGCGGGCCGGCAGACCGGGTTCATCGATCCAGGCGGCACCGCATCCCGAGCCCCCACCGTAGTCGGCCAGCGGCTGGATGATTTCGTCGCCGAAGTTCTTGAAGAGGCGCGGGTAACCGTGCTGCGTCCGCCCGCTGAAGTGGTGGAGCCGGATGTCCCAGCCGCCGCCGTCATTGGTGTTGTCCCGCGTGAAGCCTTCGAGCTCCGGGCTCAGGGCCACTTCCAAGATATTGCGGGTGCCGTCGGCCCAGGTTTCCAGACCACTGCCGTCGGGGCGGAACCGCACCACGCCGCCCCCGCGCATTTGCAGCCGGGTACCGTCGGTGCCCACGGCTTCCATGAAGCCGAAGTCACCGATGGCCGCATACAGCCAGCCGTCGATGCCCAGGGTCAATCCGTTGGACCCGTGGTCGGCCGGTCGATCTTTGAAGGTCCAGCCGATGCCGCGGATGAGCGTCTGTTTCTCGTCGGCCACGCCGTCCCCGTTCTTGTCGATGAACACGCTCACGTCGGGCGGGTGCAGCAAATAGAGGCGGTCGTGATCCCAGACGAGGCCGCGCGGCGAATCCACATCGGCCACGAAGGCTTTCACTTCGTCGCCCTGACCGTCGCCATTGGTGTCGCGCACGCGCAGCACTCGGCCGAGGTGCGGCTTGCGGTCGAGCGATCCATTGCCGTCGCTAGACACATACAGCGTACCGTCGGTGGCCGCCGCCACGAACACCGGGTAATTCACCGCGGGCGGGGTCGCGAAGATCGTCACCTGGAACTCCGGCGGGGCGCTGACATCCTTCATCAGGCCCTCGACCTTGCTCGCGGTCACCGCGGGCAATTGGGTCAATTCCTCCGGCGTCGGTTGCCGATCCTTGGCGGTGAATGTTTGGGCTCCCAGCGGTGGCAAGGTCAGACCGAGAGCGGCCAACCAACTGAGTCGCGAACGAGGAGAGATCATGGCGAGCGCTCACTCTGCCGTCTCGGCACCACCGCTGGCAATGGTCGGGCGCACTCTTGCCAGCGGTGTCGAGGAGGTGTGGAGACGGTGGGCGGAAGCCTGCCCTCGTCAGATATCCCAGCCCTTGCGGCTGTCGCGCTTCACGAAGCGGGCGGCCTCCGGCAAGTTGGTGGAGCGCATGTTCGGGCCGTCCCAGTCCATGACCTTGCCTTCGCCGACCCGCACCGCGATGCAGCCCAGCAGGATGATCTCGGTGAGGTAGGCGGCGATGTCGAAGTTGGAGTAGGCGGGCGTGCCGTCGCGCATCATCTGGAACCACTCTTCATTGTGGCCGGGCGAACGGGGGATGCTCTGGGGCACGGCTTTGACCGCTTCGTGGGCGTCGCCGGGCAGGAAGATTTTTTCGTTCCCCACCATGATGAAGAACTGGGAACCGTAATCGTCCGGCGAGAACAGCTTGCCCTTGTCGCCCACCAGCAGACACCCGCTGGACGGCAACGATCCCTTGAGGGTGACGATTTCGCGGGTGAGGTCGGCGCTCGGGCGGAGCGGGGCGAGGTCTTTGTCCGACGGATTGCCGTCGTACCACCAGAACTTCAGCGGCGGCAGGCCGTCGCGTTCCGGGAACTCGAAGCGGATGCGCGAGGTCTTGGCAAAGGTCTCGGGGAAGGATTGCGAGGTGAGTTCTGCCACGACGCGGGTCGGGTAGCCCAGCTTGAGTGCGCGGAAGGGCATGTTGACCGTGTGGCAGGCCATGTCGCCCAAGGCGCCGGTGCCGAAGTCGTTCCAACCGCGCCAGGCGAAGCCGTGGTAGACGCCTTTCTTGAAGGGGCGGTGCTGCGCCGGTCCGAGCCACAGGTCCCAGTCGAGCGACTCGGGCACCGGGTCGGAACCCACGGGGCGGGCCAGGCCTTGCGGCCACACCGGCCGGTTGGACCAGACATGCAGTTCGGTGACGTTGCCGATGATGCCGGATTGGATGACCTCCACCGCGCGGCGCAGGCCGCTGCCCGCGCTGCCCTGGTTGCCCATCTGGGTGGCCAGTTTTCCGTCGCGGGCCAGTTGGCGCAGGATGCGGGCCTCGTGGACCGTCTGGGTGAGCGGCTTCTGACAGTAGATGTGCTTGCCCAGGCGCATGGCCGTGGCGGCGGCGATGCCGTGGACGTGATCGGGCGTGGAGATGGTCACCGCATCGATCGACTTGCCGATCTGGTCGAACATCTTCCGGAAGTCCTGGAACTGCTGGGCCTTGGGGTACTTCTGACCCTTCTGGGCGAGCGTGGTCCGGTCGACGTCGCACAAGCCAACAATGGTGCCACCACAACGTGCCGCATCATCGGTGTCGCTGGAGCCCTTGCCGCCGACGCCAATGCAGCCGATCTGGATCCGGTCATTGGCGCCCAGCACCGATCCCACGTACGGGAAAGCAAAGGCAGCGGCGGTGGCGGCAGCGCTTTGGCGGAGGAAGCGGCGACGGTTGAGGCCGGAAAGGCCGATCGATGGCTTGGATTTCATGGGGCGGTCCAAGGCGTTAACAGGCCGATCTTCCTGAGTCAATGCGGGCCCTGTCGCATCACGAGGAATGCCTCAGTGCCGCTCCCTGAGGGAGGCTTCCCGATCATCCGGGCCGATCCGTGTCCCGGAACGGGCGCTTGACCGGCTTGTCCGGCGGTTCGTAGTGTCCAGCCTCTTTGCCGGAATGCAGTTGTGCGTTCTGGCGTCATCCTATCGCAGCAAGAAGCACATGAACGTTTCCGTCGAGAATCTGGGTCCGTGCAAGAAGCTCCTCCGCGTCGAGGTGCCCGTCGAGCAGGTCAACGCCGCCTTTGACACCGTGACCGCCAGCTTTCAGAAGCAGGCCCAGTTGCCCGGTTTCCGGCCCGGCAAGGCTCCCAAGCACCTGATCGTCAAATCGTACGAGGGTCAGATCAGCGACGAGGTTCGCAAGAAGCTCTTCAGCGATTCCTACGCCGCCGCCGCTGCTCAGGAAAAGCTGCGCATCCTAGCGACCCTCGATGTCGAGGAGTTGGCCTTTGGTCGTGGTTTGCCGTTCTCCTACACGGCGACCATGGAGCACGCTCCGGAGTTCGAGGTGCCTGAATACAAGGGCCTCAAGGCCCAGCGCCCGGTGTCTCAACCCACCGAGGCGGATGTGGAACGCGCGCTCAATATCCTGCGCGACCAGCAGGTCCGCTACAACGACGTCTCCCGCGCCATTCAGGCTGACGACATCGCCGTGGTGAATTACAAAGGCACCCTCGATGGCAAGCCCTTGACCGATGAGTTCCCCACGGCCCGTGGCCTCACCGAGAAGCAGAATTTCTGGGTCCAAGTGAAGGAAGAATCCTTCATTCCGGGCTTCACCACCCCGCTGGTCGGCGCCAGTGCCGGCGACAAGCGCACGGTGCCGCTGACCTTGCCGGCCGACTTCGTCATCGCCGGTCTCTCCGGCAAGAACGTGGTTTATGAGCTCGAAGTCGTGGGTGTGAAGGAGAAGGTTCTCCCTGCCGTGAACGACGAGTTCGCCAAGGGCTTCGGTGCCGAAGACCTGACCAAGCTCACCGAGGGCATCCGTCAGGATCTGAAGAACGAGCTCGAGTTCCGCGGCCGCAAGGCGCTGCGCGACCAGTTGCTCAAGAGCCTTTTGGACGCCGTGACCTTCGATCTCCCGGAGAGCGTGGTCGCCAACGAGACCCGCAACGTGGTGTACAACATCGTCAACGAGAACCAGCAGCGGGGTGTCGCCAAGGAGATCATCGAGGAACGTAAGGACGAGATCTTCACCAGCGCCGCTGCCAGCGCGAAGGACCGCGTCAAGGCGTCCTTCATCCTGGGTCGTATTGCCGACAAGGAGAACATCAAGGCTGAGCAAAAGGAAATGACCCAGCGGATCATCGCCTTGGCCGAGCAGAACAAGGTCGCCCCGGAGAAGATGGCCAAGACCCTTCAAGAGCGGAACGCCTTCCAGGAAATCGCCCAGGAAATCGTCATCGGCAAGGTGCTCGACTTCGTCGAACTCAACGCCCAGGTCGAAGAAGTGGCCACTCCGTCTCCGTCCGAGATCAAGGCTTGATTCGGAACGGTCCCGCTCTTGGGGCCGTGTTTTAGAATTCAACGACAACGGCGGCCAACCCTTGGCCGCCGTTGTGCTTTTTGGAGTCCGTGTTTCCGGACGGTGCGGCGGCGGCGCTCAGCGGCAACGCTGCGCCAGCAACTCGACCAACCCGGACAGCACTTCTTCGCGGTCGTTGCCCGCCAGGCTGAGTGCGAGTTGGGCGGTGAGGAATCCGTGCTTGGCTCCCATGTCGTAGCGACGTCCGGCCGTTTCAAACGCCAGATAGCGTTCCTTTCGCGCCAAGTTCGAGAGGGCGCTGGACAAGGTCACCGAACCGGTCGCCTCGCTCACCTGACGTTCGATCAAGTCCATGACCGAAGGAGTGAGCACGTGCATTCCGAAGAAGCAGAGGTAATGGGCTGCGCGCAATCCTGGGATCACCAGGCGCTGTTCGGCCAACGTGGGGGTCGGTTTCTCCAAGACCTCCATGATCTCGTACAATGCATCCCGGCCGCTCACCCGACGGCCACCGATCGCGCCGAAGTAGGGGAGCTTGCTCTCGTGAGTGGCTTGGACCGCGGAAACGGCGCAGCGCTCGTGGGCCGCGGTTTCCACCAGTTGTCGGGCACAGCGGACCGTCGTGGCGCTGACATAGACATGATCGCCCACCATCAGGAGGAAGGGTTCCTCCCGGGTAAAGGTTCGTCCGCAGGCCACCGCATGGCCGTAGCCCCGTGGTTCGGCCTGTTCGATGAAACAGAGCTTACGACCGTGGATTCCCGCCGCCTCGGTGTAGGCCGCTTGGTCTCCCGGATGGATCACCACGGCGATTTCTTCGATGCCGGCCGAGAGGGCTTCCTCGATCACCACTCCCAAGGCGCTGCGGGAGACGCCGTCTTGATCCACCAGGGTTTGCAGCGGCAGCGTGCGCTGGTTGCGCCCGGCGGCGGTGATCAGAGCCTTCTTGATGTTCATCGGTTCTTCGACCGTGGCAGAACGGCTTTGCCTTGTCAGCAGGAGGAGAGGGGGCAGTCCGTGTCTCAAGAGGGTTCCGTCGGTGGGCTGGGCCCGATTGTCTCGAAATCCGTTCCCTGCCTCGACAGGAACCGGAGTGAAGGTTAGGAGTCCTTGGAAGCGTGAACCTGATCCAGATCACTCCGGGAGCCGGGGGCATGTATTGCGGGAACTGTTTCCGCGACAACGCCTTGGTGGCGGAGCTGCGTCGACAAGGCCATGACACGGTGATGGTGCCCTTGTACTTGCCGATGACGCTGGACGAGGCTCCCACCGTGGGTACCACGCCCACCTTCTTCGGTGGGATCAATGTCTTCCTTTCCCAGAAGTTGCCCTGGTACCGGAGCGCCCCGGCTTGGCTGCGTCAGGCCGTGGATGCGCCCTGGTTGCTGAAATGGGCCGCGGGCAAGACCGCCAAGACCCGGCCCCAGGATGTGGGTGAACTGACGGTTTCCATGCTGCGGGGTGAGGAGGGCTGCCAGACTCGCGAACTGGAGGACATGATCACCTGGATGTCCCGGTTGCCCCGACCCGATGCCGTCTATCTTTCCAATGCGCTGTTGCTGGGGTTTGCCCGCCGGTTGCGTTCTGGATTGGGAACGAAGGTGATTAGTTTTCTCCAAAGCGAGGAATCCTTCCTCGATTCCCTGCCCGAACCCTTTCGCAGTGAATCCTGGCGACTGATGGCCGAGCGGGGACGGGAACTGGATGGTTGGATTGCGCCGACCCGCTACTTCGCCGATCGCATGATCCTCCGGTTGGGTTTGTCGCCCGACCGGGTCCGCGTGGCCCAGAGCGGGATTTCCCTCGACGGCTACCGGGATCTACCCAGTCGGTCAGGGCAGGGTTTCCGCGGTTCCGTGCCCACGCTGGGGTTCTTTGCCCGCATGTGCCCCGACAAGGGGTTGGATACCGTGGTGGACGCCTTCATTGAACTGCGGCGGCAGGAGCGATTCTCCAACTTGCAACTCAAGGTGGGTGGGGGCTGCGGGCCCAGCGATCAGCCCTTTGTGGACTCGTTGCGTCGTCGGTTGGCTGAGGCCGGGTTGTCCGATGCGGCTTCGTTTCATCCCAATCTTTCCCGAGATGAGAAGGTAGCCTTCCTGGCCTCGGTGGATGTGCTTTCGGTGCCGTCCCGCTTCAGCGAGGCCTTTGGTTTGTTTGTCGTCGAAGCACTGGCTGCCGGAACACCGGTGGTCCAGCCCGATGTTTGTGGTTTTCGCGAGATCATCGAGGCGACGGGCGGTGGACGCCTGTGCTCGTCGAACACGTCATCGGCCTTGGCGGCCACCCTCGGCGAGTTGTTGGTGGATCCGGTGGAGCTGCGACGCTTGGGCGACTGCGGTCGACAGGCGGTGGCCGAACGGTTCAGTGATGCCGCCATGGCTCGGGAGGTTCTGGAACAAACCCGTTTTCTCATCGCCGGTTCCCGAACGCCGCATTCGACCGGACCCGGATGATTTGCGGATTCTTCCCCAACACCTGATTGCCCCCATGCCGTTCTACGAATTCCGAGCCACCCGACGGGTTGAGTTCAATGAAACCGACCTGGCCGGCATCGTCCATTTCTCCAACTTCTTTCGCTACATGGAGACGGTGGAAGGTGCTTTCTATCGATCCTTTGGTCAGTCGGTGATCTTGAGGGGTACCGCCGAGCCGTTGGGATTACCGCGGGTCCATGCCGATTGTGATTACCTCAAACCGTTGCGTTTTGAGGATTTGGTCGAGATGCACCTGCTGGTGAAGGAGAAGCGTGAGAAGACGGTGACCTACCAAATCCGCTTTTGGCGCATCGAACCGGGACCTGCCGAGGAGGTGGCCGTCGGGCATGTGACGGTGGTTTGCGTGGCCCGGGGTCCGGGCGGGGTGCTCAAGTCGCAACCCTTCCCCGCCGACTTCGCGGCGCAACTGGAAGTCGCGCCGGCATCGGCTCTACGAGCGGCCCGGACGTGAGGGTTTGCCGGCCCCAGGCGGGCTGGTCGGCAATTCTCCCGATTGCCGGCGGAGCGTCGTGCAGTCAGTGTCGACCGCGTGAAGCGATTGCTCGCGCTCCTGTTGTGTGTGTGGTGGGTGGGTTGTGGTGTTCAGCCGCAGGCCCCGTCTCCCGCTGCCCCGTCGGTGCAGACGTCGTCCACTGCGTCGCCTTCGCCGACGGCTTCGGGTTCACCGGCTGAAGCTTCCGAGCCGGTGTTCCATCTGGCCAGCGCCCAGGTGAATTTGCCTCGGGTGAAGCTGTGGATCGGCCCCAAGGAGATCGTCTCGGAGTTGTGCCACACGGTGCCGCAAATTGCCACGGGTCTCATGCATCGCACGGCCATCGGACCTGAGGAAACCATGCTCTTCGTCTTCGCCGGGCCCCGGGACCGTTCCTTCTACATGAAGAACGTGCCCTTCGACATCGATGTGGCCTACATCGACACGGAAGGCGTGATCCAGGAAATCGTTCGTCTCAAGGCTCAGGATGCCAAGGGGGTGCCGTCGAAATCTTCCCGCATCCAGTTTGTGCTGGAAGCCGCTCCGGACTACTTCACCCGCAACGGCTTTGGCCCGGGTACCCTCATCAGCACCGAGCGCGGCAGTCTCGCGGAGGTCTTGAGTCCGATGGCTCAATTGAACTGAGTCTTCGCCGTCGAATCGCCGACACTTTCTTTCATGAGGATCGCTTTAGCGCAGCTCAACACCACGGTCGGGGACATCGCCGGCAACGAGAGGCTGGTTCTCGAGGCCTATCGGCGCGGCGTCGATGCGCAAGTCGATCTGGTGCTCACCCCGGAACTGTCCCTCACCGGTTATCCGCCGCGGGACCTGCTCCTGAGAGAAGCCTTCATTCGGGCCAATCAGGCGGCCTTGGAACGCTTGGCTGCGGCCGTGGGTGATGTGGGGTTGATCGTCGGGTTTGTGGGTGAGAACCCCGTTCGCCCGGGGCGTCCGCTCACCAATGCGGCGGCCTTGCTCCACCGAGGTCAGGTGGTGGCGATCCGCACCAAGACCCTCTTGCCGACGTACGATGTCTTCGACGAAGACCGCTACTTCGAGCCCGCCTCGCAGAATGCCGTCATCCATTGGGAGGGTCGTCGGCTGGGGTTGACCATTTGCGAAGATATTTGGAATGACGCCGAGTTCGGAGTTCAACGGCGTTATCGGCCGGATCCGGCGGCCGCGTTGGTCGCTTCGGGTGCCGAGATTCTCATCAACCTGAGCGCTTCGCCCTGGCAGCTCGGCAAGGAACAACGTCGGTGCGGATTGCTGCGATCATTGGCCCGCCGGCATCAGGTGCCGGTCGTGTACTGCAACCTGGTGGGTGGCAACGATGAGTTGGTGTTCGACGGTCGCAGTCTGGCCTTCAACGCCGAGGGTGGCTGCATTGCCGAGGCGAACCACTTTTTGGAGGATTTTGTGGTGGTCGACACGGATGCCGCTCTCGATCGGCCACTGGCTTCCGTCGCTGATGAGGCGCTGTTGCACGATGCACTGGTGCTGGGTACGCGCGATTATGTGCGAAAATGCGGTTTCAAATCGGTGGTGATGGGTCTTTCGGGCGGTATTGATTCGGCCTTGGTTGCAGCGTTGGCCGTGGATGCGCTGGGTGCCGAGAATGTCCGGGGTCTGGCCTTGCCGACCGAGTTTTCCAGCGCCGGGAGCATCGATGATGCGCGATCCTTGGCGGCTAACCTCGGGATTCGCTTCGACGTGGTGCCCATCCAGGGTTCTTTTGAAGCCCTCAAGCGGCAAATGGGGCCGCTGTTCGAAGGTCGGCCGGAAGACACCACCGAAGAGAACCTGCAGGCGCGGCTTCGGGGTGTGACCCTCATGGCCATGTCCAACAAGTTTGGATCGCTGCTCCTGACCACGGGCAACAAAAGCGAATTGGCCGTCGGCTATTGCACGCTGTACGGCGACATGTGCGGCGGGTTGGCCGTGATCAGCGATTTGCCCAAGACCTGGGTTTATCGGGTGTCCCGGTGGATGAATCGGGACCGCGAAATCATTCCCGATTCGTCCATCACCAAGGCGCCCAGTGCCGAGTTGCGGCCCAATCAGACCGATCAGGACAGTCTGCCCCCCTACGACGTTCTGGATGCCATCCTCGAGGCTTATGTGGTTGAAGATCGTTCGGTGGCCGAGATCATCGCCTTGGGCTTCAGTGAGGCGGATGTCCGTCGAGTCGTTCGACTCATCGACTTGTCCGAGTACAAACGCCGTCAGGCCGCCCCCGGACTCAAGGTCACATCCCGCGCCTTCGGAGTGGGTCGGCGTCAACCCGTGGCCCAGCGCTGGCGCGAGATCTGAACCTCGGAAAATGGACGTCTGTGCGGGTTGGGTTTGGTAAAAGGGTAATCCATAGGCACTTCTGCATCCGGGGGAAGCGACCGTTTTTATTCCCGTTTTTATTCCTAAGAAACTTCCCGGCCGGGCGTTGTCAGTATGGAATGCCCGGCATCCGTCATGAACCCGTCCAGCAACTCCAACCAAACCGATGAGCGGGTGGAGTGGATCCGGGCTTCGATGGAGCGACACGAGGCGGAACTGCTGCGCTACGCCCTTTCGCTGGTCGGTGATTTGCCTTCGGCCGAAGACCTCGTTCAAGACGCTTTCTTCAAATTGTGCAAGCAGGAGCCTGGATCGTTGCGTGGACGTCTGGTGCCGTGGCTTTTCACCGTGGTCCGCAATCAGGCCATGGACCGTCATCGTCGCGAATCCCGTTGGCCTCGGGCGGCAGAGTCTGAAGCGTCCGAGGTGGCAGGAAACGCCCCGATTCCGTCGGCTTCCGTTCAGGCGCGGGACGATGTTCGCAACCTGATGTCCCTGATGCCCTCCTTGCCGCCCAATCAGCGGGAGGTGGTTCGACTCAAATTCCAGAATCAGCTCAGTTACCGGGAGATCTCCCAACTCACCCGGTTGACCGAGACCAATGTCGGGTTCTTGTTGCACACGGCCTTGAAGACCCTTCGGCAACGCTTCGAGCACCTGGATCACCGCCCCGGTCAGCCTCCGACCTCATCGCCATGAAATCCTCTTCATCACCCGCGGATTGGACGCCTGATTCACCGGAGTTGACCGACTTCGCCTTGAAGGATGGCCCGTACGAACAATCGGTCCCCGGTTGGGCCGAGCGCCGAGCCGCCGCCGAGAAAGTCGTGGCCCGTTCGGCTGCCTTGCGTGCCGAGGTGGGAGAGATTCGACGGTTGGCCGATAGCGTTGAAACGGATCTGGCGCAGGAAGAGATCCATCGTTTGAGCCTGGACCGTCGTCAGGCCGTTCTCGCTTATGCCCGCAATCCGGAGCGCGGATTGCCCCGGCGATTTGCTGAAGGACTGTCTTCCAACGCGGACTCTCCCTGGCGTCGGTTCTGGTCGGTGCTCACTCGTCCGGCCATGGGGTTGGGTTTGGCTGCGGCGACCGCATTGAGCATTGCTTTGGCTCTCTGGAGTCCGTGGAAGTCTGCCTCAGTCCCTGCCGGTTCCGTCGCTGCCAACAGCACTGTCTCCAATACGCCGGTTCGGAAACTTGAATCCGCGACGGAAGCGACCAACCCGTTGGAGCAACCGTTGGGCGATGTGGTGGCTACGGATGCGGTGCCTGAAAGCCTCATTCAACCAGAAATCCAGCGCGGTGATCCTCCGCCGCGTTGGGATCATTCGGGCAAAAACTCTGCGGCGTTAGGAGAGCCGGTTTCGGAGGATGCGCCCGGTGGGACCACCGCGACCTTGGCGCCGGCCCTGGGCTCTGATGTGTCGGCTTCGGCCCGCAGCAGCGATGTTGCGTCTTTTGCGCCCAAGGACTCGAAGGAATCCCCTCGATGGCTGGGCCAGGCCAAGGCCAAGGCCAGCCCTTCGGTGCCAAACGCGTTGGCTGCGGCTGAGACCCGCGAACCGGTTGTATCTCCAACCAAGGCGTCTTCACCGCGTCGTCAGGCTCAGACCACCCGAGAGATTCCCTTCCAGTCGGCAGCAACCACTCCGCTGTCCACCTTCCCGCTGAAGCCAGGCAATACGAGTTACCCCCAGGTCCGAAGAGCCATTCAAGAAGGGCAACTGCCATCACCCGATGCGGTCCGTCTCGACGAGTTGCTTAACTATTTTTCATACAACCAGCCGGCCCCTGCGGGATCGGATCCCGTATCGGCCCATGTCGAGGTGGCTGATTCTCCGTGGAGCCCCGATCACCGTCTGGTGAAAATCGGTGTACAGGCGCGCCCGACGCGCCCTGTCGGACGTCCCGCAGCCAACATCGTCGTGCTGGTGAGTCTGAGTCCCGGCTCTGCGGATCGGCTCTCGTGGGCTCAGCGGAGCCTGCAAACCCTCTTTGAGACCCTCAAGGATCGGGATTCCGTGGCCTTGTTGCTCGACGGCCCTCGCGGAAGAGTGCTTCTGCCGCCGACCTCTGCGGGCGATCAAGATAGATTGTCCCGAAGCCTGAGCTTGTTGCGGGCCGAGGGTGCCCCGCGCGGCTTGGAAGGCTTGCGCAGGGCCTATGCGTTGGCCGCTCAGCATCTTGTTCGTGATGGCATCAACCGCGTGATTTGGATCCTCGACGGAGAATTCTCTGCCGAGGTGGGCACCCGGGAAGAGCTCGCGGCGCTCATTCGTGAGCAGACCGAATGGGGGGTGTTGCTGAGCGTTCTGGGTTTCGGCTCCGATCCAGTGGCCGACCCGAATGCCACCCCTTGGGTCCCCACGCCTTCTGGCGAGACCTATGCTTCGGTCGCCAGCCCGGCCGAAGCGCGCGCGGCCTTGCAGCGAGAATTGCGGCCGGATCCGACGACGGCGGCTGAAGACGTGACGGTGGATGTCCGGTTCAATCCCGATCGCGTCGATCGCTGGCGATTGCTCAGTCAGGAGAACCGGGATCCTTCAACCCGTCGCGCGGCTTCCAAAACCAACGCTGCAGCGCAAAAAGGGACTCCCATGGAGGCGGGTCAATCGGTGACTGCTTTGTACGAAATCGTTCCCAATCGCTCGGGAAACCGGCCGGAATCGGCTGCTGACAAGGCGTCTGCAGCGGTCGCCGGTCCTTCGAACGACTTGCTCAGCCTTCAGGTGGGCTACCGGTCTCCGACGGGTGGTACGGTTCAGAACACGACCACCAACAAGCCGCCACGGAGCCTTCAAGTCGGTGTTCCAGATGTCCACCGGAGTGCGGATGCAGCGACGGCCGATTACAAGTTCGCCGCCGCTGTGGTGGGCTACGGGTTGCTGCTGCGGGATTCCCCCTACAAGGGTGACTTGACCTGGGAGAAGGTTCAGTCGCTGGCCGAGGAAGGGCAGGGCCCGGATCGAGAGGGATACCGGATGGAGTTCCTGCAGCTGGTTCGTCAGGCGCGGGCCTTGAATGATTCGGCATCGAATGCTGCCCCGCCGGCGGGCCAGATCAAATCTCGGCCTTGAGGGTCTTGAGCTGGTCTCGGACCTTTCGAAAGGCTGGTTCCTTGCGGACCGCGGCCAAGTCTGGATCTTTGAGCATCCAATCGAAGTCTCGGTAGCCCGCCTCGATGGCCCGGACCAGTTCATCGATGGCCGATTCCAAGTCACCGGCCAGAGACAGGCTGCACGCCAGATTGAAGAGCACTTCCGGATCGCCGGGCCGGAGCGACTTGAGTTGGTGATCGACTCTCAGGCCGTCATTGATGCGCCCGCGCCGGGTGTAGTCATCGGCCAAGAGTTGGAGCGCCTCCACATACTGGGGGTCCTTTCCAACCAGCCCTTCGAGAAAACCGATCTCCACATCGAGATCCCGGGTTTCCCGCTTTCCCAACTTCTGTTGTTTGGCCTGCGACATCTGCCTCCAATCTCGAAAGCCGCTCATCATCCGTCAAGCGGCAGTCACGGGAAACACCGGGATTACCTTGGAAGGCAAACGGTTCTGCGGTTGCCGGTCTCGGGCTGCTGTCGGAACCTCTGACCCTATGTCCGAGGAATGGTTTGATGTGGTCGATGAGCAAAACCAGGTCATCAGCAAGGCGCCCCGCAGCGAGGTGCACCGCCTGAAGCTGCGTCATCGGGCCGTCCATGTGCTGGTCTTCAATCAACGGGGCGAGTTGTTCCTCCAGCAGCGGGCGCTCTGGAAGGACGATTTCCCCGGAGTCTGGGATTCTTCCTCTTCGGGCCATGTCAGTGCCGGTGACGACATGGATGGCACGGCGCTCCGAGAGGTCGCCGAGGAACTGGGTGTAGAACTGACCCAACCTCCTCGTCGGATCTTCGAATTGGATGCCACGGCATCCACGGGTTGGGAATTCTGCGGCGTGTATCGGGCCGATCACGAAGGCCCGTTCGTGCTCCAGCCATCGGAAATTCGTGGGGGAGGGTGGTTCACGATCGGGGCCATCTCCGAGTGGGTTGCGCGGCGTCCGGAAGATTTCGCCAGCGCATTCCGGGTGATTTGGGAGCGCCTGGGCTCCGAAGTCCCAACCTCATCCTAGGTTTTTCGGGAATCCAGTGTAGTCTGCGCTCACACCATGAAGTCGAATTCCCGCGGGGTCTTCTGGACCATCCTCGCCTCGTTTTTCGTCTCAGGCCTCGCCGGCCTGCTTTATCAGGTTGTCTGGACGAGGTATCTGGCCCTTTTCCTTGGAAGCACCAGCTACGCCGTGGTCGCGGTCCTCGTCGCCTTCATGGGTGGATTGGCCGCGGGCAACGCCCTGTTGGGCACGCGGGCTGATTCGCTCCGGAGACCGCTGTTCTTCTATGCCTGTCTGGAGGCCGGGATCGGACTCTTCGCGGTGTTTTTCCCCTGGTATTTCGAGACCGTCCGACAGGGTTTCCTGTCGGTCATCCGGACGGTCCATCCCGAGGGGACTCCGCGCCTGGCCCTGCAGTTCGGCTTCGCCGTGCTCATCATCCTCCTGCCGACCGTGCTAATGGGCGCGACGCTCCCGGTGCTCACCAAATACGTCACCCGTTCACTTTCGGAGCTCCGTGGCAGGGTGGCGGCGCTCTACTCGATCAACAGTGCGGGCGCAGTCGCCGGCATCCTGCTGGCCGACTGGTGGTGGATTCCCGCGTTGGGCCTCGAGGCAGTGGTGCAGTTGGGCGCGACGCTGAGCCTTGGCATCGCCTTGGTCGCGTACGTCCTGAGTTCTCGCAGCGGTGAGGGCCTCGATGAGCCAGTTCAGCCGGTTGCACGTTCCGCGACCGACGAGTCCTTCACGCCTTTGGAGTGCCGGGTGGCGCTGGTGGCCGCCGGCCTGTCCGGCTTCGTGGCCATGCTCTATGAGGTGGCTTGGACCCGCTTGTTGGCCCTGGCGCTCGGGTCCAGCACCCACGCCTACTCGCTGATGCTGGCCACGTTCATCAGTGGCATCGCCGTCGGCAGCGCGCTGGTGTCTGCCTGGCGCCGGCGCTACGACACGCTCGTCGCCTTCGCTGTGGCCGAATGGGCGCTGGCCGGCACGCTGTTGGTCTCGATGTTTTTCTACGACCTCATTCCGTACGCCTTCGCTCATCTTGCCGATGTCATCGCCCGGCGGCCGGCGGCCTATCCGTTGTATGAACTGGTCCAGGTGCTTGTCTGTTTCAGTGTGCTCTTCGTGCCCGCCGTATGCCTGGGTATGACCCTGCCGTTGGCCAGCCGCGTGGTCACGGCCGACTTCCGGACGACCGGTGGATCGGTCGGTCGGGTGTTCGCCGTCAACACGGTGGGGACGGTGTTGGGTGCCGTTCTCACCGGTTTGGTCTTCCTGCCCGTCCTTGGGTTGGCATCGACCCTGGCTCTAGGCATCGGCATCAACGCACTCATCGGATGGGTCACCCTGGCCTCTCGGCGTGGTGGCGTCACGAGGGCCCTGGTCCAGGGGTTGGTGGCCACGGCCGTGCTGGTCGCTGTGGTCTCGCTCACGCTCGGCGAACGCTGGTCGCGCGCCTTCGTTCTGGGGCTCTGGCGCGACGTTCGTCCTCCGGCGAGTATTGCTGAATTCCGTCAGCGCGCCGACATCTACAACCTGGCCTACCACCGTGACGGCGCCGGATCGACGGTTGCGATTCTGGCAGTCACCAACCGCGCGGGTCAGCCGAGCATCAGCCTCAAGGTCAACGGCAAGGCCGACGCCAGTTCCGGTGAGGACATGAGCACCCAGATTCTGGCCGGCCAATTGCCGATGTTGCTTCATCCTTCCGCCGAGAGAGTCCTCGTGGTCGGCGCGGGCAGCGGCGTGACGGTCGGCTCGATTCTGCAACATCCGACGGTGAAGGCCGTGGACTTGGTCGAGATTTCCCCGGAAGTGACCGAGGTCGCCCGTGAGCATTTCGCGCCCTTCAACCACGATGCCCTTCGCAATCCCCGGTGCCACACCCACATCGAGGACGCCAAGACTTTCCTCCAGACCACCCCGGAGTCCTTCGACATCATTGTCACCGAGCCGTCGAATCCCTGGATGGCCGGTGTCGCCGCCGTGTTCAGTCAGGAGTATTATCAGGATTGTCTCGCTCGCCTGAAGCCCGGTGGTCTCTGCGCTCAGTGGATCCAAGCCTATGAGACCGACGATGAGACCTTCGCCACCGTCGTGGCCACCTTCGGTTCGGTGTTCCCGCATCTGAGCCTTTGGCAAACCTCCACCAGCGACCTGCTCCTCATCGGGGCTGCCCAACCCTACCGTCCAGACTTGCAGGCCATGGCCCGCCGCCTGGCCGAGCCTGCCGTTGCGGCCGACCTTGGGCGCATCGAGATCACCCGGCCCGTCAATGTGCTGGCGTTGCAAATGGTGGCCTTCGGGGATGCGTTCTTTTTGGCCCCGGACGGCACGACGATCCACAGCGATTTTCATCCGGTGCTCGAGTATCGGGCCCAGCAGGCCTTTTTCGTCCGCGGCATGGCCATGGTGCCTTATCGGCTCAACGAGGTTCAGCGCCCCCGGCCGCGGACGCTCCTCGGGGAACACCTGGCGCGCGCTCCGTTGACGGCCGAAGATTGCCGAGCCTTGGCCCGGCAATTCGCCAAGATCGGCATTCCTCAACTCCCGATTTTCCGCTCCGTCTTGCGTCGTTGGCAGGAACTTCAACCGAAAGATCCAACGGTGCTCCGGTTGCTTTCCACCTACGCCATCCAGAATCCCGCGCCGGACGGCGAGGTGGCCTCGCTGGTCAGCCATCCGTCCTTCTCCAATGAAGAGCAATTGGGCGATCTCAACCTCATGCGCCAGTTGGCCGACCTGCTCTTGCTTCAGCACCGCACTCGGCGCTCGGCCTTCCATTTGCCCGATTCGGTCCGGTTGGAGGTGTTTCTGGGAGCGCTCACCCAATTGGATCCTGCCCGTCAGCGAACACACCGCATGCGGTTGGCCGAGGTGAGCTGGGATCGGGGTAATGATGCCCGCGCCCGGGTGCTCTTCGAGGAAGCCCTTGATCTGGATGAAAAGCGGTTTGGGCCGTTGGATTTCTCGGAGGATCCCGGATGCCCGGCGGGCATGATGGCTCGATTGATCGATGCCGACCTGAGAGCGGGCGATCTCAAGGGTGCCTTGGACAAAGTCCTTCGCTTCCGCCGGTTGGGTTACATCCGTCCGGAAAGAATGACTGGAGATGAAGTCCTTCAGATGCTGGCTCGCCGGGTCATAGTCACCGCTCAATCTTCCCTCCAGAAATGAGGTCGAGCTTGCCAGTGTCTCGTCCGCTCCTGCGTCGTGTTTGTCACCCGCGCTCGACATTGGGCGCGACTGCGGTTTTCTTGAGGTCTTGTCCGCGTGGCGGGGCCCGCGGAACCCGATGACCGAGTTTCTGCAACAACTGCTCAATGGAGTACTTTTGGGGGCCATCTACGCCCTCATCGCCCTGGGGTATACCATGGTCTATGGCGTGCTCCGGTTCATCAATTTCGCCCATAGCGATGTCTTCATGCTGGGGGCGTTTGTCGCCTGGTACTCGGTGGAGAAACTCGGGTTGCCCACCCAGTCCATCGGCGGCGGGTTGATGGCCTTGTTGTTGTCGATGTCGGTGTGCGCCGTCTTGGGTGTCGTGATTGAAAAGCTTGCCTACAAGCCCTTGCGACAGCGCTCCACCCTCACGGTGCTCATCACGGCCATTGGTGTTTCATTGCTCATCCAGAATGTGGCTCAGAATTCTCGACTCGGTTTCGGGCCCAACCCCAAGGCCTTTCCGGCGCTCTTTCCTTCCCAGCAGCTCCATTTCGGCACCTTGACCGTCTCGACCCATCAGTTGGTGGTGTTGGCAGTCGCCCTGAGTCTTCTGGGGTTGCTCTACTGGATCGTGCATCACACACGCATCGGCACGGCCATGCGTGCCTTGTCCTTCAATGCCACGGCCGCCTCATTGGTGGGCATCAACAATGACCGGATCATTTCCTTCACCTTTGGACTGGGTTCAGCCCTGGCTGGAGCGGGCGGGGTTCTCTATGCGATGAACTACCCCAGCATCGATCCGCTGATGGGCACTCTGCCGGGCCTCAAGGCCTTCGTGGCCGCGGTGCTGGGCGGGATTGGAAACCTGCCGGGAGCGGCACTGGGTGGGTTGCTCATTGGTCTGGTGGAGACCTTCGTGTCGGGAACGCGGCTCTCGACCTTCCGCGATGCCATCGCCTTCGGCATCCTCATCGCCATCCTGCTGTTCCGGCCCGCCGGTCTGCTGGGCAAACTCAAGGTGGAGAAGGTCTGACCATGGCGTTTCCCATCGCCCAACGCGGGTTGCTGGCAGCCTTGATTCTGGCAGGAGTGGCCTCGGCGGTTTCCGGCTCGATCGACCCCTACTTTCTGGACGTGGTGATGGGCGTGGGTGTCAGCGTGGTGTTGGCCTCCAGCCTCAATCTCATCAATGGCTTCACGGGCCAATTTTCTCTCGGTCACGCCGGTTTCATGGCCTTGGGTGCCTACACCTCGGCCATGTTGTCCACGGTGGTGGCGCCGCGTTTGGGGTGGAGCCCGGCACTCCTGCAATGGGTCTTTTTTCCGTTCAGCCTCCTGGTGGGCGGATTGCTCGCTGCGGCGGCGGGCCTTGCGGTGGGGGCTCCCTCGCTGCGGCTCAAGGGCGACTATCTGGCCATCGTGACGCTGGGCTTCGGCGAGATCATTCGAGTGATTCTCCAGAATGTGGATGCGGTGGGTGGAGCCCGCGGCCTGACCGGCGTGCCCACCCATACCAATCTCTTTTGGACCTTCGGATCAGCGGCGCTGACCGTGTACACGGTGTGGGCGTTGCTCAATTCCACCCATGGGCGCGGATTTCTGGCGGTGGCCGATGACGAAGTGGCGGCCGAGGCCATGGGCCTGGACACAACCCGCTACAAGATCACCGCCTTCGGCATCGGATCCTTCTTCGCGGGAATCGCGGGCGGCTTGTACGCGCACCTCAAGGGGTACCTCAACCCGGGCGGATTCTCCTTCGACAAGAGCATCGAAATCGTGGTGATGGTCATCCTCGGAGGCATGGGTCGCCATGCGGGCGTGGTCTTCGCAGCCATCTTGTTGACCTTGTTGCCGGAGGGTCTTCGCGAATTGGGCAGTCGCTCCGTTCCCAATCCTTTTGGAGGAGCGGCTTGGTCGCTCGAGTGGATCAAGGACATGCGGATGATCCTCTACTCACTGCTCTTGATCCTCTTGATGCTCATGCGTCCGCAGGGCCTGTTCCATCGGGGTGAACGTCGGAGGCAGCGCACATGAGCACCTCCTTGCTACAACTGTCTGAAGTGACCATCCGTTTTGGCGGTTTGACGGCGGTCTCTTCGGTCACGGCCGACGTGAGGGAAGGGGAGTTGGCCGGGCTCATCGGTCCCAATGGTGCCGGCAAGACCACCCTCTTCAACCTCATCACCGGCGTGTATCAGCCCACCGAAGGGCGTATCGAGTTCGCGGGCGCAGGCACCGCTGGTGTGAAGCCATTCCACCTCACCGAGCGTGGGATCGCCCGGACCTTCCAGAACATCCGCCTCTTTCCGAGCTTGTCGGTCTCAGACAATGTTCGGGTGGCCTTTCACCGACATCTGGAGCATCGGGCCTGGGAGTCCTGGTTGCGCAGTCGGCGCTTTCATGCGGAGGAAGCCGAATTGCAGGACCGCACTCGCGAGTTGCTGGGTATCTTCAATTTGGAGCGTGTCCAGGATGCTCCGGCCAAGAGCCTTTCGTATGGTGATCAGCGTCGTCTGGAAATTGTTCGGGCCTTGGCCACGGGGCCGCGACTGCTTTTGCTGGATGAACCTGCCGCCGGAATGAACCCGTCCGAAAAGGACGAGTTGATGCGGCTGATCCGCTTCGTGCGGGATCGCTTTCGCTTGGCCGTGCTGCTCGTGGAGCATGACATGAAGGTGGTCATGGGTATTTGCGAGCGCATCCATGTTCTGGAATACGGCCGGAAAATCGCCGAGGGATCACCGGCGGAGATTCGTGCGGATCCCAAAGTCATCGCCGCCTACTTGGGTGACTGAAAACCAGAGCCAACCTCTCTCCTTTTTCCTCCGTGCTAGAAGTCCAAAACCTGAGCGTCCAATACGGTGCCATCACCGCCCTCCACGGTATTTCGTTGAGCGTGCCGGCCCGGGGGATCGTGACCCTCATTGGTGGCAACGGCGCGGGCAAAACCACCACGCTTCGGGCCATTTCGGGCATGGTGAAGCCCAGTTCGGGCCGGATTCTTTTCGACGGTCAAGACATCACGGGGATGGCGCCCCATGAAATCGTGCGCCGGGGTCTGGCCCATTCTCCGGAGGGTCGGCTGGTCTTTGCCAACCTCACGGTGATGGAGAACCTCCGCATGGGGGCGTACTTGCAGCGGGATAACCAATGGATCGCTGCGGAACTCGACCATGTCTTCGGCATGTTCCCGCGGCTTAAGGAACGCCGCGATCAGGCTGCTGGAACCCTTTCCGGAGGAGAGCAGCAAATGTTGGCCATTGGGCGCGCGCTCATGAGTCGTCCGCGATTCTTGATGCTCGACGAGCCGTCCTTGGGCATTGCCCCACTCTTGGTGAAGGAAATCTTCGCCCGTCTGGTGGAACTCAACCGTGAGCGGTCGCTGCCTATTTTGCTCGTAGAGCAGAACGCTCACCTGGCCTTGGAGGTCAGTTCGTACGGCTACGTGCTGGAAACCGGCCGTGTCCTTCTGGCAGACAGTTCGATGGCTCTCCGGGACAGTCCCGAGGTTCGCAGCGCCTACCTGGGCGGTTGATGCCAGCTTGGGGATCGGATGGTTCCGGTCGTGACGACATGCCCGACATCCCCGGCCTTCGTCGTTGGGTTCAACCATTCCTGAAGTTTGGTAAATCGAAGACCTGAATTCGTGAGCCAGAAATTCTCATTGCCTGAGCAGGGGGCCTGCTGTGTCGGTGGTTCCGTTTGGATCGAATGACATTTTTAAAACATTTCTGAAACCCTCGTTACATTCTCGGCGTCTGGCCGTTTTAATGGGGGGGTATTCCAGTACCGGTTTCAGCAGGAAAAACTCAGCGGGATCATTCCAGCTGAGCCGGTTGTGGGTTCTGGGTTTTTGCTTATGGGTGAGCGTTGGATCGCTGAGCGCTCTGGACCGGCAGTTCTGGGATGGCGGGAAGGTTCCGCGAAATCCGGCTCAAGGACCGTGGCGACTGGAGGAGGCGTTCCCCACCTTGCAATCCATTCCGGGCATTCTCGGTTTTGCGGTTCCTCCGGGAGAGACCAACCGAATCATCTTGGTCGGCATGGGCGGCAGCGCCTTCGAGGTTTCGCTGTCCAGTGCTCCGAAAAGCCGTTTGTTTTTGGATCTCTCGGAACGGGTTTTCTTAGAGCAAGAATCCGGCCTTCTGGGAATGGCTTTCCATCCTAGTTTCCAGACCAATGGATGGGTCTTTGTCTACTATTGCTCCAAGGAAGGGGCTGGCGGCCTGACGCAGTCTTTCAATCGGTTGTCGCGCTTCACCGTCCCACCCGGTGGCAATGGACTCCCGGACCCGGCATCCGAGGTGGTTTTGTTCCATCAGGAAGACCCGGGCCCCAACCACAACGCGGGATGTTTGGCCTTTGGACCGGACGGCTATTTGTATCTGTCTGTCGGAGATGGGAGTTTGAGTGCCAACCGCGTGGTTCAACGCCTCGATGCCGGATTTTTTGGAGGCATCCTGAGGATTGATGTGGATCGACGGCCGGGAAATCTCCGGCCGAATCCCGGGTTCGGCGTCAACCCGGCTGCATACTCCATTCCCGCCGACAACCCGTTTGTCGGCATCCGGCAGTACCAAGTCGGGGACCAGGCCGTTTGGAATGGTGCCAACCCTGAATCCCTGCGCACCGAGTTCTACGCCTTGGGCATGCGCAATCCGTGGCAGTTCAGCTTCGATTCCAAGACGGGTGAATTGTGGTGCAACGACGTGGGCTTTGGTTCGCGTGAGGAGGTCAACCGGATCCGTCCCGGGGCCAACTACGGATGGCCTTGGTGGGAAGGAACCCTTTCGTTCGCCAATCCACCGGTCGAAGGAATGGCCTCTCCTGAGTTCGAGTACAGCCACTTCTCCGGTCGCACGGCCATCACGGGAAGCCGTTTCTATCGGGGAGCATTCTATCCCGAACTGGATGGCACTTACCTCTTCGCGGATTGGTCCGGTGACATCGCGGTGCTGCGACCCGGCGCACTGGGCGAGCCCGAGGTCACCTGGATCGCCAACCTGCCGGGAGTGATCGCCTTTGGTTCGGATCCGCGCGACGGCTCTTTGTTGATGACCTCCGGTTCCGGGCGAATTTTGCGACTCGTTCACCGGCCGGAGTTGGGGGAGGTCTGGCCCGAGCGGTTATCGGAGACGGGTTTGTTCGAGAACGTCCAATCGCTGACGCCTCGACCCGGTTTGGTGCCCTACGAAATCAATGCGCCTTTCTGGTCCGATTACGCCCTCAAGCGTCGTTGGTTTGCCCTCCCGGGCGACGACTCGACCATGACTTTCCGTCGTGAGGGACCGTGGACCTTCCCGATGGGGACGATATGGGTGAAGCATTTTGACCGTCCCTATTATCGTCCGAACACCCTGCTTTTCCCCATGGAAACCCGGATCCTCATCCAGACCACCAACGGTGTGTCTGGAGCCAGCTACCGGTGGAATGATGCGGGCACTGACGCAGACCTGGTTCCGGCCGACGGGGCCAATGCCATGTTCTATGCGTGGACCCCAACTGACTTGGTTACCCAGAACTGGCGGTTTCCGGCGCGGAACGAATGCCTGTCCTGCCACAATTCGGCCAACGGTGGCCCTGCCGGGTTCAACACGGCCCAACTCAATCGCGTCGTTCGTCACGGGGTGCAGATACTCTCCCCACTGAATGACTGGTCGGCGGCTGGCTACTTTTCGAGACCATTGGTTCGTACCCATCAAATGCCGGCTCTGGTCGCTCCATCCGATGAAACCCAGACGTTGGAGCGTCGGGTAAGAGCCTATTTGGATTCCAACTGCGCCTCCTGTCACCAGCCGGGTGGATTGACTCGGATGCCCTGGGATGCCCGCATCGGAACCGCTTTGGACCAGATGGGGTTGATTGGAGTCCGGTCGTCCGCTTCCGGACTGGGCAGTGGGGATTATTTGATCGATCCGGGTCACCCCGAGAACTCATCCCTCTATCTCCGGATCTCCACCTTGGGAGCCCTTCACATGCCTCCGCTGGGCTCCTCCGAGATTCACCGGGAGGGTGTGGATTTGCTGCGGCGCTGGATCGTGGATGAGTTGCCGGGTCGTCAGGGCTACACCCAATGGGCGACGCAGTGGATGCCGGAGCCTTGGGAGGGCTTGCGTTTGCAGGCCATGGATCCGGACGGCGACGGGTTGGATAATTTCACCGAGTACTTGCTGCGCGAGGGGCCACTGAGTCCGAAACGTCTTTGGAAACCATCCCTCCTTCGGCACGGTTCTCAATTTGTTCTGCGGTTTCCCCGATGGGCGGGCCGACGTTTCGAGGTCCAGTGGGCTTCGGATATGACGCCGACGGCGCAGTGGAGCCGGTTGGAGGTGGAGGAAAATGATCCACGGGCAAAATCTGTGGATTCCGAGGCATCCATTCCGCTGCCCGACGGGCCGACTCGGTTTTACCGGGTGACTGTGGCCGGCGATTGACGGGCCAAAGAGCGGCGGAGCCGTTGACCGACACGGTTGACCCACATCCTCCCAAGGGAGCCCTTTGATTGCTCAGCCTTTTCATGAGCCCGCGCCGGATTTCAGCCTCACGATCACGATCGACCGCCTTCACGCTCATTGAGTTGCTGGTGTTGATTGCCATCATCGCCTTACTGGCGGGTATGCTCCTGCCGGCGCTGGCTCGGGCTTGATCCGCATCTACGGGATTAAGATCCCTCAGCCCCCAACGCTTGCCCCGAGTGGGTCCGGCTCAGCGCACCGCCAATCGGTAGCAGGCGGCCTCGCGGTCGTTGCGCAACAGCAGGAGGTCTCCGGCCAGAGCGATGGGATTCCAGGTCTTGTCATCGAAGACCTTCAGTCGGGCCAATTCACCGGGGCCTTCGGGAGTGGGGCGCAAGAGGAGCAGTTCGCCTTGCTCGGCCATGAGCAAATACACGTCGCCCACCAGCAGTCCTTGACCATGACCGTGCCGGCCTTCTTTCCAACGCTGTGATCCGTCCTTCGCGTCCAGGCAGGCCAGGATTCCATCGTCCAATCCATAGAGAAACCCGTCGCGGAAGTACGGGTTGGAAAACTTGGCCTTCATGCGTTTCGAAGTCCAAACCGATCGGACCTCGAGGGTGCCCGCCGGGGCCTTCGAAATCTCCAGCATTTCCGCTCCAACTCCATAACCGGCGCTCAAAAACACCCGGTTGGACGATACCCGAACGGGGTTGGCCACCAGAGGGAAGTGGATGCCGAAGGGCCGGTTCCAGAGGACCTGAGCCGTCACAGGATCGTGGGAGCTGATCTCCCGGTGGTTGAACTGCAGGATTTGGGGCACTCCGGCCAATTCGGTCAGGTAAGGCGAACTGTATTGCGCCGAGGAAGAACCTCCCGAGGCCAAAAGCTGCCCGGACTCCAAATGCCACATGAGCAATGAGCGCCCGTCCCGTCCTCCAGCACTAACGATAATCCGATTGGAAATCACCAATGGAGAGCCCGAAAGGCCCCATTCCGGCATGCCGGCCTTGGCGAAATCCAAAATATTGGTGCCCCAAACCCGCTGGCCTGTTCGCAAATCCAGAACCTGAAGCCAACCCCGCGCTCCGAGGGTGACGACGCGCCCTTGAGCCACCGTGGGCGAACTGCGGGGGCCTTCTCCGGCAATCGGGGTGAAATAACGGGCTGGATTCCCCGTTTTCCAAACAATATTACCGTTAACGATATGGCGGGCAACGACACACTCCTCCTCACCGTATTGCTCCTGAGTCACCGCCAGATCGCCCACCACCGAAAATCCCGACCATGCGCCTCCGACCGACTGCCTCCAGAGCATTTGGGGCGGAAATTGAGCCCAATTGGTTTGGAATACAGGACCGTCAACGATACCGTTGCGATTTAAGCCAAGAAATTGAGGGTAGTCGCCGGGTAATCGTGTGGTGGAGTTGGAACGTGCCACCGACGATGAAATGGTGCCTGTTGAATCGGCCGAGCTCCTGATAGGGGATGGCGTTGAGGGCTGTGCCCACCGGGTTTCAACGATGGGGATCAGGTCGCCGGTCACACCGCGGATGCGCAAGGTCAGGCGAGCCAATCCTGCCAGCAGCGCGATCCCGGCGATTCCGGCCAAGCGCAAAGACCACCGGGCCCGTGACAGGAAAAGCCACCACAAGAGCAGCAATCCGGCGGCGCCGCCCGCGATACCCAGGCAAATGAGGTTGCGTCGCTGAAAGGGAAACTCCCCGATCGATTGAACCACCCCCATGGCCAAGACCATCACCCCCAAAATTAGCCCAACCGGCCACCAGCGAATCCCCGTGGGTCTGGAGTCGGGATGGGGCTGCGACGCGTCGTTCGGCATGCCTTCAGTCTTCCTGCCCATCGAATCCGGGCAAGCGCTTTGGGGCTGTGGATCTCGAATCCGGCCAGTAGGCCGTTGCCGGGAAATTGTTGGTGTCGCTGATCTCGGCTGTGCTCGATTCTGGGAAGCTCAGAGTGTGGGATGCTGGGATTCCAGCCAGTTTCTGAGACTCCGTTGGAATCAATTTTCCAGACGGGTCGGGTCTGTAAATAGATATAAATAGAGTAAGACTATTCTTTTGATATTTTAATGTAATTTTGTAACGATTCCCTTTGCCTGAGTCTAAAACGACAATTGAGTCGCCTCAGGTCTTCGAATGTCTGCCCGCACGTTCAAGCCCATGGGTCTCCCCTCTTCCCGACCGAAGGGGGAGACGCATCGTGCGTGCGCGGGGACAATCTGGGTGCTGCGTCTCGTTCGCCGGCTGATCCTTTCGGTCTTGGTTCCGGCTCTGATTCTGTTTCAGGGCGCGATCCGACTCACCGCGGGCGATCCGGTGGCGCGCTGGGTTGCAGATGATTGGGCGGGCGGAAGCGCTAACTGGGTGGACCGGGTCGGAGGAAAGATCGCGGCTGCCTATGGAAGTCCGATCAAAGCCGCCAACCAATTTGGTGGCAGTGCCTCCTCCGGGGGAATCGTTTTCGACGGCGTCGATGACTACTTCGAAGTCACGTCTGCCAACAACCCGATCGCGGGACAGAAAACCATCACGATTGTCGCACTCTTCAAAGCCACCCAAGGTGCGACGGGCAGTGACGGGAATCACTGGCAATATCCGGGGCCCATCAACGCGGAAGCACCCGGCGCCCCGAATGATTTCGGCCTGACCATCGGCACCGATGGCTTGGGCCGTGCGTTCTTCAATGGAGCGATTTCGACCCCGTCTGCGGTGAATGTAGTCGATGGCGCGATTCATACGATGATGCTGACCTGGTCGGACTCAGACGTGGGTGACCAGACAGCCCGGTTCTACATCGATGGCGTCTTGAAAGGCAGCTTGGTGAGCGATGGAGGCTCAGGGATTGTCACCGACTTGATTCGGTTTGGCCGAGAGAGGGACACCTCGACTCGGTGGTTTCGGGGAACCATTGGCGAGTTGCGTTTTTACACCACTCTCGAAGATCCCGTCCTCGTCCATGCTTCAATGTCCAACGTGCCCCCGACCTTGGGGTTCGTCGCAGAGGGTGCCGGGGGCGAGGTGACTCGAATCGGCGGCTCAACCATTCATACCTTTCGCAATAGTGGGAGTTTTGTGCCGGCGGTATCCGGGGCCGTGGAGGTTTTGGTGGTAGGCAGCGGCGGGGGTGGTGGCAGTGGCGGCGGCGGCGCCGGTGGAGTTGTTTATCAAAACAGTTTCCCGGTGACGGCCGCTCAATCGGTCACGGTCACTGTCGGAGCGGGAGGAGCCGGGGGAACATTGAACGGCACGGTTCTCGCCGGCGCTAACGGAGGCTCCTCGAGCTTTGGTTCGTTGATGGCGTTCGGTGGCGGTGGCGGTGGCGCATTTCGGGGAGCGGGTTTATCGGGTGCGTCGAGTGGTGGCACCGGCGGCGATACCTCCGCGGCCTCCGGAGCGGCGACCCAAGGGTTTCGGGGAGCCGATGGTGCGGCCAACGATGGTTATGTTGCCGGCGGAGGCGGTGGTGGCGCCGGTGGAGTGGGCACTCGTGGACTTTGGGGAGCGGACGGTTATGGCTACGCCACCGCTTCTTCGCCCGGTGGCAACGGAGGCGCGGGTGTCAGCCATTCCATTTCAGGGAGTTCAATCTACTACGGCGGAGGAGGAGGTGGTGGTGCCAACAACAATACGGTATTTCCGACCACGTTCGGGGGTAATGGAGGTGCAGGTGGAGGCGGAGCGGGCGCTCGTTCAAACTGGGCTCAGGGTGCGGCCGGGACGCCGAACTCCGGCGGTGGTGGCGGTGGTGGTGATCCGGAGGGATTGGGTGGGGCGGGGGGATCGGGAGTGGTCATTGTCCGCTACAGCACAACGTCACCCACTCGCTCACTCATTGTCACGGGTTCAGCCACCCAGACGGTTTTTCCGGCGATTTCTGGTTCTGTCAGCGGAACCGACCCCGATCCAACCACAACGCTGGTGTATGGAATCCAAGGCGGCGCGGCGACCGCCACCGCAGGCCAGGTGGCCCAGACGGGCTCCTTCGGAACCCTGACCCTCAATACCGCGACCGGAGCCTATTCGTTCGCGCCATCGGCGGCGGGTATCAATCCTCTGCAGTTCTCCGCTTCTGAGGCTTACACCCTCACTGTGTCGGACGGAGTGGCGACGGCTAGCGTGGAACTCACCATCCAGGTCAATGTGCCGCCGCCTACTCAGCTGGCGATCACCACGCAGCCATCGGGCGTGGTCAGTGGTGTATTAATCAACCCGTCGACGGTGGTGGAGATACGGGACAGCCAAGGGAACCGGACCGCCAACACTGGAGCCGTCACGGTATCCATCGATTCCGGAACCGGTGGTGCCTTAAGTGGCGCCCTGACCGTCAATGCGGTGAACGGCGTAGCGACCTTCGCCAACCTGACGATGACGGGAGTCTTGAACAGTGCCTACAGGCTCAAGTTCAGCAGTGGCTACAAAGCAGCGTCCACCGGGGGGCAAGTCGAGTGGGCTAACGTGGTTCGAAACGGTCGCGGCACCGGACGCAGTTTGCTGTCAATCGATCTGCGGCAATTCACCGGTTCGGGGATCAATCCGAATCAGGTCGAGACGATCCAATTGTTGGACCTCTACAGCGGGCCTGCGACGTGGATCGGCTCGGATCCCTATTGGGCGCAGTTCGAGATTCAGTCAGCACTGTCGAACGTGGCCTCGAGTCCTTATGCACGGCTGACCTTTGCCGGAGGAGAAACCTACTCCATCCGTGCCGATTTCACGTTCGCCCCGCTGTGCATTTCGGCATTCAGTGCGGTGTTCTCCGTTCAGATGCCCCCGACCCTCGCGGCCATCGGGGTTGCTGGGACTGAAGACATTCCGCTGACCTTCTCATCCGGTTTGTTTTCACCGTTCTACACCGACCCGGAAGGGGCTGCGATGAGCAGCATCCAGATCGTGTCCCTGCCAGAGACGGGAGTCTTGAGTTTGGCCGGCTCCGCGGTGAGTGCCGCCCAAGTGATCCCGGTGGCCCAGTTGGGGTCTTTGACATATACGCCAGCGGCCAATCAACAGGGATCTAGGATCTTCAGCGTGAAGGCATCCGATGGATCGGCGTGGTCGGGTGAGGCTACGGTCACCATGACATTGGCTTCGGTGAACGACTCCCCAGTGGCTGGAAACGCAACGTTGACCTCGATCGCGGAGGATGTGGCTCTGGCGGACAATCCGGGCACGTCGGTTTTGGTGCTTGCGAACGCCGGTTCAGATGGGGACGCCGGCGCCCTCAAGGGCATCGCGATCACGTCGATTGATGCCAGCAACGGTTCCTGGCAATACACCATCAACGGCGGGGGAAGCTGGAGTTCGTTGTCTGGCGTGAGTTCGGCATCGGCGCGATTGCTCAAAGGGGATGAACTTCATCGGGTGCGGTTTTTGCCGAACCCTGATTTCAATGGCACAGCCACCATCCAATACCGCGCCTGGGATCAGGTTAGTGGAGTCGATGCCTCCTTGGTGGATGTGACATCGATCGACGGGCGAGCGTGGGCTTTGGTAGCCTATGGAGCCGATGCCAGCCTGGGAGGGTTCCTGAATGCCGCCTCGGGAACCTTTTCATCGGTGGTGCGTTCAGGGTCCGCGGTGCTTCCAGCCCTCAGTCTCCTGAAGAGTAGTTCCGAGTTGGCCCTGTCATGGACCGTCGCCGGTGGAGGCTTTCCGGTGGGGGGGATCGCTTCCTACAACCATGCTGTCGCATTTGCTCTGCCCAATGCGTCGGGCATGAGCTTTGACGGATCGGCCACCAGTCCTCCGATATTCTCCCAAGGCAACCTTCTGAATTCATTCGCGGTTGGCAGCACGCATGCAGATCAATCACTGGTGACAGTGCGGACACTGACGGGAGCTCCGAACATGCCCACTCAGATGTACCTGAGAAACAAGAGTTTCGGGGCCGGTTATGGTGGGGTGTATGGGTTGGTCGTAAACAATGGGAGCAACCCGCAACTCGATTACGGACAGTTTCCGGATAATCAGACTTTCAAGGCCCTCTACCTCGATCATGGAACAGGGAACGAAAAGAAAACAGGCCTCGTGATGGGAGGCGCAGGAGGAGCCCAGAACAGCTATGTGCCTTCCTCCATGGCCCTCTGGGCGCGGTTAAGTGCTGCTCAGGTCTTGGCTTTGGCAGGGTCCCAAGTCGGCGGATCTGGACACTACCCGTTGCTCAATATTGGAACCACGTATCTCGACATTGATGCGAGCGCTTCCTACTCGCTCAACGCCGCGACTGCGACCCTCACCGTCACCCCCGTGAACGACGCGCCTCAAGTGACGATATCAGGCTCAGACGCGGCGATCCTGAATGCCTCGACCCTCAAAGCGTCAACCGGTGCCACTGCTGACGGGGTTTACTCACTCTTTTTCAACGGCGCATCCGTTCCGGTCTATTGCTTGATGAACGATGCCCTCGGGGGAGGATGGATGTTGGCCATGAAAGGCGCCAACACCGGCTCCACCTTCAATTATTCTTCGAGCTACTGGACAACGGCAAACACCCTCAACACCGCTGCCACGCGTCGGAATGACATATTTAACGAAGACGCCAAGTTCGAAGTCTTCAACTCCATGCCGGCCAGCGAAATCCTGGTGATCTTTCCCGAGGCCACGGCCGGTGGGGCGATCACGGGACAATCCTATGGATTTGTCTGGAGGGAATCCATGCCGACGCCGGCCAACACGACCGCTTATACTGGAAGGCCAACCCAGGGAAACTATACCGGTAAAACTCTGCGAGAACTCTTCGCTGGGGGTGAGAAGATCTTCATCCGAGACGCAGTTGCGACGACTCCCTATCGGGCGGCCGGAGCCGGGGTGTTTTCCGCCCAGACCGACGTGCGTTTTTTTGGCTTCAACTACGTGAGCACTGTCGGCAACAACCGCGTTCGATTCGGTTTTGGTTGGAACGAAAACGGAGGCGGTCTTTTTCCCAACGGCAACGAGGGGTCCAACGATGTCAGCGGTGGCTTGGGAATGGACCGAGTCAATTGGTCGGCCGGCGACTACATTGGATGCTGTCAGAACTCAACGGGTTTGAATCGCCCATTGAAGTTTGAAGTGTATGTCCGAGGCCCCACTTCAGCCTCCATGTTGACGGAAGATGTGGCTGGGAATGTCATCTTCGAATCTCCGCTGATTCAAGACACGGACAGTGCCTCCCTGACGGTGACGCTGTCGGCTTCGGATGGCGTGATCACCGGAAATCCCGGCACCGGTATTACTCTTGGGGGCTCGAGCATTGCCCGGACGTTCGTTGGCTCGGTGGCCAATCTGAACTCCTATTTTGCGACGGTTGGTAACGTGACCTATTTGGGGGCGGCCAATAACTCTTCTGACCGCACACTGACCGTCAGCGCGTTTGACGGGACTTCGACCGTATCGGCTTCGCGAGTGCTGCGTTTTGTCCCGGTGAACGACGCGCCAGTGGCGACGGGGCAAACAGTGACGACGCTTGAAGACACAGCGAAGCTCATCACGTTAGCGGGTACGGATGTGGAAGGGGCGACGCTCACCTATGCGGTGGTGACTCCGCCGACAAAGGGCGTCTTGAGTGGAACGCCGCCGAACCTGACTTATACGCCGAATGCGAATGCGAACGGGAGCGACTCCTTCACCTTCAAAGCGAATGACGGTGCAGCGGATTCCTTGGTGGCGACGGTGTCGGTTTCCATCACTCCGGTGAATGATGTTCCTGTGGCGACGGCGCAGACGGTGACGACGGATGAAGATACAGCGAAGCCGATCACGCTCTTGGGCACGGATGTGGAGGGTTCAGCATTGACCTATTCGGTGGTGGCACAACCCACAAGAGGTGTCTTGAGCGGAACCGCACCGAATCTGACTTACATTCCGAATGCCAACGTCCATGGCAGCGATGCGTTCACCTTCAAGGTGAACGACGGCGCAGTGGATTCAGCAGTGGCAACGGTTTCCATCACCATCACGCCAGTGAACGATGCACCTACGCTCTCGATGATGATGACGGCGACAGGTGGTGTGCTCACGACTGCGAGTGGTTCTGTGATTCACACGTTTACGGCCAACGGAACGTTCACACCCAATTACTCCGGGATGGTTGAGGTGCTCGTAGTAGGCGGCGGCGGCAGCGGTGGCGGTTCCACGGCGGGTGGCGGTGGCGGTGGCGGTTTGATCTACAACTCCGCTTATGCCGTCACCTCGGGTGCGGCGATCACCGTCACGGTGGGTGCTGGTGGTGCTCAGGTGCCTAATCAAACCGCCGGCAACAATGGTGCAGACAGTGTTTTTGGAAACCTGCGGGCCATTGGTGGCGGTGGTGGTGGAGCCACCAGTGCATCCAGTGCTTTCGCTGCCAAGAATGGGGGTAGCGGCGGTGGTGGTGGTCAATACAATGGGAGACTAGCGGCGGCGGGAAGAGGGACTGCGGGCCAAGGGAATGACGGTGGCCCTTCTGGAAGTGACAATTTTCCGGGTGGTGGCGGTGGCGGAGCAGGCGCGGTGGGTGGTTCTCCAGCTTCAAACAAATCCGGCAACGGCGGTGCAGGTGTTGGTTACGATATTTCGGGTGCTACGGTTTTCTATGCCGGCGGCGGCGGAGGAGGATCCTCCGTTAGCGGAGGATCCGGTGGAATTGGTGGTGGCGGTGCAGGCACAAGCAACGGGGGGGCTGGCACGGCGGGGGCAGCCAACACCGGTGGTGGTGGTGGTGGTGGATGGTTGTATGCGAGCGGGACCGGCGGCTCCGGCGGCTCCGGAATTGTGATCGTTCGATATCCGTCGAGTGCCATCAGCTTTGCCGATACCGCTGTGAACGACACCTTTGCAAGCGTGTCCAGGATTTTGGTGGGAGCCGATGTGGATGCGGGCTCGACGTTGACGTATGGGATATCTGGGGTTGCTGCAATGAATGGAATCGCAACCAAGACAGGAACCTACGGAACCCTGGCCGTAACGACCGCAACCGGCGACTACACGTTCACGCCCAACGCTGCCGCGATCAATGCGTTGAATGCCTCGACGACGGAGACGTGGGCGGTGACGGTCAGCGATGGTCTGGCGACGACGGTGGTCAATCTGGTGATCCAACTGACGGGTGTGAATGACGCTCCGGTGGCGACGGCGCAGACGGTGACGACGGATGAGGATACGGCGAAGCCGATCACGTTGTCGGGCACGGATGTGGAGGGGGCGTCCTTGACCTACGCGGTGGTGACGCCGCCGACGAGGGGTGTGTTGAGTGGAACCGCACCGAACCTCACCTACACGCCGAATGCGAATGTGAACGGCAGCGATTCCTTCACTTTCCGGGTGAACGACGGCGCGGTGAATTCTGGTGTGGCGAAAGTGTCGATTTCCATCACGGCGGTGAATGACGCTCCGGTGGCGACGGCTCAAACAGTGACGACGGATGAAGATACGGCGAAGTCGATCACGTTGACGGGAGCGGATGTGGATTTCGATACGCTCTCTTTCGAGGTCGTCGAATCGCCCGAACATGGACGGGTCATATTGATCAACGGAGTCGCCGTCTACACGCCCGATCCGGATTATTTCGGTCAGGATCAATTCACCTTCCGAGCCAATGATGGGCAGGTTTTCTCTGTCCCGGGGGTTGTTTCCCTGACCGTGACACCGGTGAATGATCCTCCCGTTATCGGTCCGACGCAGGATCTGTTGGTCCGTCTGGTGGGTGTTGATTGGTCCCTGCCGGCAGACATGCCGCGTCGGGTCGCTTTGCCGATTTCCGATGTGGATAGTGTGGTGGATGGCTCCTTGGCTGTGAGCGTCAACAGCAGCAACACGGAAGTGGTTCCTGGATCCTCGGTGCGGTCCGTCTACCAGAATGGTTGGTTCCTGGAGGTCGTGTCGGTCACTCCAGATGCCGATGGAACGGCGACGGTTCCGGTGACGGTCACGGCCACTGACGCGGCCGGTGGTTTCACTTCGAGAGTCGTGAATGTCGTCGTGCAGGCGCCGCCTCGAATCATCACCCCATTGGTCGGTGGTGATTTTCTGGCCGGTGGCACCCTGCAATTATCGGTTCAGGCCATCGGCACGGCTCCATTCTCCTACGAATGGTTCCACAATAGCGTTCGTGTTCCCGACATCACGGGTTCGACATTGAGCATTTCTTCAGCCGGCACCGAGCGGTCTGGAAACTACTCTGTCATCGTTTCCAACGACCTGGGACAGCATGAATCCGCACAAGTCACCGTGGTCATGGTGGAAGCACCGAAGTTCCTGAAACCACCCAAGAGCGTTTGGGGGCTTGAAGGCGGGGTGGTTGAGTTCCAGGCGGATGCGATGGGTGGAGAGCCTCTCATCTATGAATGGTTTCGAGACGGGCAGAGGGTACACACCGGCGCGAATTGGAATCGAAGCGGGGTCACCTCGGCTGATGCCGGTGCTTATGAGCTGCGCGTTCGGAACTCGGTGGCCACTGTCCGCAGCGGCCCGGTGTTTCTCGTGGTCCAGCGCCCGCGTGTGGACGTCCGCGGATGGGGTGACAACTCCCAGCATCAGTTGGTTTTCAGTGAATCCTGGACGAATTTGATCTCGGTGGTGGCCGGTGAGAAATTTACTTTGGGATTGAGAGCCGATGGATCTGTCGTCGCGAGTGGCGCGCTCTCACAACCGCCGGTTTTCCTGGCTCGAGTCGTGGCTGTCGCGGCAGGAACAGAGCATGCCGTCGCGCTGCTCGAAAATGGGTCCCTACGAGCTTGGGGATCGGACACGGCCGCGGTTGCAGGTGCCAACTTGCAAACGGGAGGAGTTTTTCAGGTGGTGGCTGGATCTGACTTCACGGCTTGGTTGGATTCGGATGGGCGGATTCAGATCGCTGGTGGATCAGTCTCCGGGATTACGCAACCCACCGATTCATCCATCCAATTCCAATCCTTAAGCGCTGGAACGTCGGTTCTTCTGGGCCGCGCGCGCGGTGCAGGAGGGTGGTCCACGATCGGAGGCAGGGGGCGATCGGTTCCCTTGGTTTCAGGTGTCTTGTCCGGAGTTTCTCAAGTTTCTTTGGGTTTGGCTCATGGTGTCGGAATCTCCGGCGCTGGCGCCAATTTGGTGGCTTGGGGTGATGATGGGTACCATCAAACCACCGTTCCGTTGAGTGGTCTTCCGGAGACGATGAGAGCGGTGTCGGCGGGTCACTACCATTCGGTGGTGTTGGGTGCGGACAATCGGGTGGTGGCATGGGGAGCGGGTGCCAGTGGGAGCGGGACGGCTTGGCCGCATTTTGGTCAATCGGTGGTGCCGAACGATTTGAAGGCAGCGCAGGTGGCAGCGGGTGGATTCCACACGGTGGTGCTGGCGCATCGGGCACCGGAGTTTTCGACGGGATTGGTGGCGCAGTCGGTGCAATTGGGTCAGTCGGCGAGTTTGTCGGTGGTGGTTGATGGCGTGTCGCCGATCACCTACCAATGGACCAAGGGTGGCGTGGCCTTGGCGAACCAGACGGCGACGTTGAGTTTTGCATCGACGGTGGCGACGGACAGCGGGACGTACCGTGTGACGGCGACGACGCCGTACGGGAGCATTTCGAGTGAGGCGGTGTTGACGGTGATCCAGCCTCCGACGGTGACGACGGCGGCGACGACGCAGACGTTGAATGCGGGGGGCACGGCGACCTTGACGGTGAGTCCGAGCGGCAGTGGGCCGTTCACCTACCAGTGGATGTTGAATGATGAACCGATTGATGGGGCGACTTCTCAGACTTATGGGCTGAGTGGAGTGGGTGCGGCGCAGGCGGGCGTGTACAAGGTGCAGGTGACGGGCCCTGGCGGGACGGTGAC
>JARXAF010000006.1 GCA_029865985.1 Verrucomicrobiota bacterium | reverse complement strand
GCCCACCGACCAGCCGGCCCGCGAATAGTATGCAGTGGCCCCTTTTGTGTAAATGTGAGGGACCGACCCCGCCGCCCCCCGAAACCCGGCTCGATTCCTCTCGCAAGTTCGATCAGCACTTCGATGTCGTGAGTCTTCTCGAAAGAGATCCCTCGGAGCACCAGGAATGCTTTCACGGCCTTTTCGCCGGATTACTGACAATGGTAGACCGCCATGTCGTAGAACGGCGGCGTGCCCGCCACGGCCCGATGGGCCATTTCCAAGTCGCGGCAGGATTTCTCCATCCACGCCTTGGCCTACGCCTCGAACGGTTCAGCCATAGAGCTTCCGCCCCCGATTCAATATGGCGGTCTCCAACGAAGTCTTCAGACCCAAGACCCGATCGACCTCGCGACGAGTTTCAACCAACACATCTTTGGGCATTCGCAACCCTCGCAAACAGCGATGCGCCCGTTGCGACCGGCGGATCGGGGTTTCGTCGCTGTCGCCCACGACCACGAAAAGGTCGACATCGCTATCGTCGTGCGGGTGACCCCAGGCGTGCGAACCGTAAAGCCAGATTTGCTCGGGCTGAAACTCCGTGACCAACCTTTGAGTCACCGTCTCTAGCAATTTTGGATCGAGCGACTTCACATCGAAAACCTATCCAACCAGAGACGACAATCAAACTTGGACTCGAGCACCACAACGCACTACCCAGCCGTACTCCACCTCGGCGCTTTCGGAGAAAGCGCCCTACCTTCTGAGCCCCATCTCCTAAGCCCTACCCACCAAGCTGCCATTCGTTCAAGCCCTCTGTACCCAGGATCTGTTCATAGGCGGCCGGAAACCGGTCGAACACCGGAAAACTCCAACGATTCCGGAAACTCTTCCAACGACGCACCAGCAGGGCCGCATCGGGCCGGGCTTCCAGGCACGCCTTTCGGTGCAGTTCTCCCACCTCATCCAGCAGCGGAACGGACCACTCCTCCGAATCCTGGACTGCCATGCTCAACTCGGCGATACGTTCCATCGCGTATTCCGCCAACTCAACGGCATCAGCGGCGTGCTTTTCTTCGAGCACATGGCGCAGGAGGCAGCCGATGGGGGCCACCTGGTTCCCGATGGCGTCGGACTCCCGCCACGTCGCCCGTTTCGGTGGTTCGGTGAGGCCACAGATGGCCTCGCGGACAGGGCCGGCATCCCATGACTCTCCAGCCCCAGCTCCCCATGCGGCAGTCATGGCCACCAAGAACGGACGATGGGCGAACCCGGCCTCAACCAACCACTCCACCAAACGGGGTACCGATTGCTCACCCAACCACGTCCGGAGGCGCTGAAGGTCTTCCCTATCGTCAATCATGATTCTTTTGAACAAGGCCATCGGGTGCTGCGCTCGAAGCCCATCCAGTGACGCCCGGCAGGCCCAGAGTTATTCCCCGCCCCGTTCTTTCAAGGCGTCGTCAACCTGCGGACATCGGACCAGGGAATTCCAAAGGTGGACGCCGCGGAGGCGGGGGCAGGATCAGTTCGTTGGCGTCCAGTTCGCGCAGAAGCCAATCGATGTCGCCGGAAGTCCCCTGCCGGAGGTGTTCCTCGTCAAAGGAGCGGACCTGTCCCTTCAGCAGACGCAGCAGAGCCGGTCGGTACTTCGGGTCGGAGGCGGCTTGGCGCGGAGTCAGACCGTCCAGCGCAGGCACGACCACATCGGGATAGGTCTTCAAGTATTCGTCACGGGCATCGGCGGCGATCTGGGCCTGCGATTTCTCCGAGCCGGTGATTCGGGTGGTGCTGAGTTCGATCCGCGAGGGTTGCGACCGCAGCCGGGGCGGCACCAGGGCCACCTGCTCTTGGGAAACAGGCTGGACCATGCGGGCCGCCAAGTCTTCGAGGTGTTCGCCGGCGAATTCCACCAGATCGCCCATGTGGGCCTCGAACGTGCGACGCAACCGCGCGAAGCGTTGGCCGCCATTGGCCTCGAGGCGCCAGCGGTCATCGCCGATCAGCACTCTGCCGAGAACACTATTGGCCATCTTGCCTTCGGCCGGAGCTTCCAGACAGTCGACAGCATCCAGGAATCCTTCCTCGGCCTCCTCGTCGGAGAGGTCCCCCGATTCCCATTCGCTCACCTGGTCCAAGCGTTCGAAGCACAGGGCCAGAGGTTGTCGCAGGGTGTAGACGGCCTCACCGCGGACGGCATCCACGGAGGAGAACATGTCGTGACGGCGTACCTCATGGATGGCTTCGATCGATGCGTGAACGCGGCAGAGGTTCCGGGCGAGCCATCCGGGCAACTCCGGTCCGGACTCCGGTCCGCCCAGATGCCGGGCGATTTCGCCCACCACCGCGTCGGGATCCAGGTCGGTGATTTCCGGAACGGTGATCGCCGCTCCCCAGAATCGGTGAAAGTGCGGCAATGCGTATCGAAAGCCCAGCAAGGTGGTGAAGCGCACGGCCAGCCGGGCTATGGAACGATCCATCACCACGAACCGGCCCGCGTCCGGTGCCAACAGATCCACGGCCTCGACACACTCGTCATTGAGCACCCGATGCACCTCCAAGAGAGCCACCCGCATCCCGCATCGGGATCGCAGGAGGGCCTGCTGATCGTTGCTCAACCCATTGCCCTGCAATTGCAGGAGCCGTTCGCCGACTGAGAGCCCTGCATGGTCGGGATCATGGTAAAGCCGGACGGCCATGAAGGTGTAGAGCGCGACCGGGTCACCTTCGGCGTGTAACCGGGACAGTTGTTGAAGCAGTTCCTGTGGTTTGGCGGTGATGGAATGCAGCCAATTGAGACTGGCACGATCGAGCTTCGATTCGACCTCCAGCAACCGCTCGTAATTGGACGGTGCGAACGGATTGAATGGGCAGTCTGCAGGGCACACGAACAGCGAATTCCGGCTCGAGCCGCATTCCGCCGAGGTGATGGTGCCGCCTTTCGCAGGACATGGACGTTTGCCGAACTGTTTGCTCATCGGTGCTGCCCAATCTGCGGCGAATGGGACGCGGAGACGAGACCGAACACTTCGAAGTTGTTCCGAGCCCGACCTTGCCGATCGAGGGGGGCCTCAGATTCCCCATAGGGTCGAAACCGGAGCGGCCCAGATCCCGTGGCCGAGGGGCAACGTCTCGGTGCCGTCATAAAGAATGACCCCCATCTTGAATCGGTCAGCGGCCGCCGCCGACAGCTTCTTCAGACCACGGAGATCTTGACCGGTCACGGTGGCGGCCGCCTTGACCTCGACCCCCACCAGATATCCGGCCGAATCCTCGATCACCACATCCACCTCGACCCCATCCAAATCCCGATAGTGGAGCAGTCGACGAGGATAATCGGAGGTGGTGTTGTGCTTGAGGAGTTCACTGAAGACAAAGGCCTCGAGCACACCGCCGAAGCGCCTGCGATCACGTTCCACCTCGGCACGGTTCAAGTCGATGAGCGTGGCGAGCAGGCCGCTGTCGATGAACTGCAGTTTGGGCAACTTGCTCACCCGCTTGAGCCGGTTTCTCGCCCAGACCTCCACCCGTTGGAGCAGATACAATTGCTCGAAGGCCCCCAAGTATTTCGCAGCCGTCTTGCTGTCCAAGCCCGTCTGCCCGCCCAGTTGGGTGTAGTTGCACGGTTGGCCGACCACCTCGGCCAGACAGCGCAGGAAACGCGGCAACAGATCGAGCTTCTCGATGCCACCCACATCGCGCACATCGCGCTGGACGATGGCATCGAGATACTGGCGAGCCCACACCCTCTGCCGCCGCGGATCAGTCCGCGCCAACATCTCCGGGTAACCGCCGTTCAACACCGAATCCACCAACGCCGGCCCCACCAGCGACTTGGAAACCTTGGGAATGCCGCCAGCGAACACCGCGTCCAGCCAGTTGGCCGTGCCACCGTGCAATTCGCTCTGGGACAGCGGCAAGAGCGCCAACGTCTCCATCCGCCCGGCCAGCGAATCGGCGACCGCGGGCAACGTCATCAAATTGGCTGAACCCGTCAGCAGGAATCGCCCCGGCCGCCGATCTTCGTCGATGCTCTTCTTGATGGCCAACAGCAGTTGAGGCGCACGCTGGATCTCATCAATCACCGCCCGATCCAAGGTGCGGATCATGCCTGCCGGATCCCCTTTGGCAGACAAGAGCGTCAAGTCGTCATCGAGCGTCAGGTAGCGCATCTCGGCGGTGGCGAGTTGTCTGGCCAGGGTGGTCTTGCCCGCTTGCCGAGGGCCCGCGATGAGCACGGCCGGGGTGTCGGCAAGGGCCTCGGAGAGGCGTCGCTCGACGAGCCGCGGGTAGATCGGGCGTTCTGGAAACGGCGCAGGCACGGGATAAAGATTTCCACGTTTTCGGAGCGCGTCACGATATTTTCGGATTCATGGGTCGTAAATTACGGATTTGCACTCTGTAGAATCCGGAAAATCACGCCCTGCTTGAATCCTGGAATGTGAGGGCGTGTGATCCTGGATCGTTGGAAGCCATGACAGGCCTGACCGTTCTTCCGGTAGGGCTCCGATCTCCGAGCGGGCCGCACCTCCCTCGGCGCTTTCGGAGAAAGCGCCCTACCTCTGAGCCTACCTCTGTGCCTACCCCCTGAGCCCCAGGAACCCTCGGCACCTGAACTCCAGGTTGGCGTCAACCAGACGGAAAAGATCGACCAGAATGGCTATACACCGGCCGAATCCTGAGAGTCGCGGGTGACGGCCGACTCACGCAGCGCCTGGGCGGGAATGCGGGTGAGCTTACCCTCTTTCACGATGATGAGATTCGTGCCGGTTTGCATTGCGGTCCTCCGGGCAGCTTGGGCGGCACGGCGCATGGCCGTGGAGCAGGCCCGCAGATCAGGATCCTTCGCTTCTTGGATATCTCTCATGGTTGTTGGTTTTCTCCCCACTCCAGCAGCATCGGCGCTTCGCCCACGTTATCAACGAGCGCCCAAGCATCCACAGCGGATTTGTAGACCTCGTGAAAGTTGCGCAGCCCGGCGTCAAAGCGTCGTCGGATCACGGATTCTGGGATACTGTGCCCGCCTTATTTCACCCGCTCCGCCACCCTGGCGATGGCTGTATCCGCATCGGGCAGGCTCAGAAAAAACAGGCTCACACGATAGCCTTGTTGCCGCCATTGGGTAATGCGGCCCAGATAGACGTGGCCAGCAAGCGTGGTCTCAAACGCAAAGCTTTCCCCCTTGCGCACGCACGCGGCGATCTCTTCCAGCATCAACCGCCCTGCCTTCAATGCTGCCGCTTCTGGTGCAAACGGCGAAAGTCCTGCCGCGATCAGATCGGCATTGATGAATCGTTGGCACTGCGCTTCTTCCGGGAGAAACGAACGAGCGAAAGTCGTCTTCCCCGCGCCATTCGGACCAGCGATGATGATGACCTTTTTGCTCATGCCTCAACCGGCCGTTGGCCCTCGCCCACTCATCGGGGCGTCTTTGCTCCTCTGCAACACGTTCAGAGCGAGCTTGCTCAGGGGCACGGTGATTTGCAGGTGGCGCGCGGCCACCGCGCGTGAAGTCAGCGGATGACTCAAGCGCCCTTGAAGTGTGGGCCACGAAAGTTTGACCTTCGATTGGGGCTGGTTCATTAGACCCTCGAACCATGGTCCAGAATCTGATCCGTCACCATTCTGTTTGGCCATTTTCTTCACCTCTGCAGGCGGGCGGTCCAAGCCACTCTCTGAACGCCGCCCCGACTTGAGCGATCACCCTGTAGGCCACACCCACCTCGGCGCACTCCCGGTAGGGCTCCGATCTCCGAGCCGGCCGCACCTACCTCGGCGCTTTCGGAGAAAGCGCCCTACCTTGATCTGAAAGATCCGCTCCCGAGCAAACGAAACACTCGGGACATGGACAAGCCGCTCAATCACGACAGCCCCTGGAAAGACACCATCGACCAGTTCACCCGGTCCTTCCTCGAGGTCACCTTTCCCGATGTCGCTGCCGGCATCGATTGGTCGGTCGAACCCAAATTCCTCGAGCAAGAACTCCACGAAATCACCCCGGCCTCCGAAATCGCAGCCAAGCGGGTCGACAAACTCCTCAACGTCCGCCTCCTCGATGGCACCGACCAGTGGCTCTACATCCACATCGAGGTCCAGATGCACCATGATCCCGACCTGCCCCGGCGCCTGTTCATCTACCACTACCGCATCTTCGACAAATACGGCGTCAGACCCCTCACCCTCGCCATCCTCGGAGACACCAGCCGGAAGTGTGTCAGTGACGGTGCGAAAACCGATGAAATGTGCCGGTTTGAAAACCACCCTCCCCAGTAACTCAACGGATCATCGATCCGACATCCGCTTGTAGGTTGTCGAAGCGAATCCTGATCAGGTGTGTTGGGCTTTGGATGCATTGGGCCTCCGTCGGAAGAAGGAAGAAACGTTGGCACTCATCTCGGAAGAAAACGTCCATAGGAACCCGGCAAAACCGTGGATTTCAAACCGGCAACTTTCCGTGGGTTCCGGAACGTTGCTGACAGAAGTGGCGCCCCACATCGTACCAGTACCAATCCTTCGGCTGCCGCATCACCTTCCACTTCCGCATCTGCAACACCATCGACTTCAAGGGCAAACTCGACGACCCGCGCTACCGCCACCAACAAGTCCTCTTCATCATCGCCGCCCACCTCGGCACCCAACAGCACCGCCACAAACCCCAGCGACTCAAAGACTACCGCCTCGAACTCACCGTCCAATTCTTCAACGAGGGTTACTCTCCATTGGAAATCCGACAATTGCACCGCCTGATCGACTGGTTGATGCCCCTGCCCGACGCGCTTAAGATCCAATTCAGAATCCAACTCCAACAACGCCTACCCGAAAAATCCATGCCCCACATCACCCTCTTCGAAGAACTCGCCCTCAAAGAAGGGCTCGAGAAAGGTATTCAGAAAGGACTCGAGAAAGGCATTCTCCAAAATGCCCGTGAGGCGATTCTCGACGTCCTCGACACCCGGTTCGGCGAGGTGCCCGACTCCATACGAGATCGGATCAACTCCCTCGGTAGCGAACCTACGCTCAAGACCTTGCTCCGTCGCGCCGCTCGGGCATCCAGCCTCGAAGAATTCCAAGCCGCCCTCTAAGAGCCGCACCGACCCTGAGCGGTCACCCAGTCGGCCGGGTCCCCGATCCGGCGTCCCCCGGTAGGGCTCCGATCTCTGAGCCGGCCGCACCTTTCCTCGGCGCTTTGGGAGAAAGCGCCCCACCTGCCCCCACCTGCCCCCGGCGCCCCGGCAGGGGCGGGCATTCTATCTCCTCCCCTGCCGGCGGGCGGCACAACCGTCGGCCTGCCCAACCCCTCCCCCGCCCACCGGCCAGCCGGCCTGCGAATAGTATGCTGTGGCTCCTTTTGTGTAAATGTGAGGGACCGACCCTGACGCCGATCGAAATCACCCCGGCCTCCGAAATCGCAGCCAAGCGGGTCGACAAACTCCTCAACGTCCGCCTCCTCGATGGCACCGACCAGTGGCTCTACATCCACATCGAGGTCCAGATGCACTAT
>JARXAF010000144.1 GCA_029865985.1 Verrucomicrobiota bacterium | reverse complement strand
GACCCGGCCTAAAAATACCGAAGCGGGACCGTGGGTCGGGGCGGAATGAGGTGGGTGTCGAGGGCTTGGCGGAAACGTTCGAGGCCGGCCTTCTCGCGATCACCCAAGCCATAGCGGATGTGGCCACCCAAATAGGCTTGGCGGAATTCGCGGGTGAATTCAGGCCGGTGCTCCACCCAGTGGGACATGGCGTTGACACCCTGCTCCCGGGCGGCTCGAAGACCGTTGGCCAGTGCCGGGGTCGCCGCAGCCTCTCGGACGGCCCACACGGCGTACACAAAGGGCAGGCCGGTCCATTCCTTCCACGCGGCTCCCAGATCCCAAATTTGATGAGGGTGGGGGCCGAGGGCAAATCGAATGGCCGGATCCCCGATGAGCAGCACGTTGCGAGGCATTTGTTCCCGGCCGTAATCCGCCAACGGGCTGAATCGCGGCGATAGTCCGCGGGCCGCCAAGAGCACCCGCAACAAATTCACGCTGGTGCAGGACGCCGGGTCGAGGTGCACCTCGGTCAGGCGTTCGTCGAGGGGATCTTGATGGGCGAGGAAAACACTGAAAACCGGGCCATCGGAGGCGATGGCCACCCCGTCCACGATGGGGTACCCGGGAGCGAACAAGGCTTCGGTGACGCTAAGCAGCGCGGCGTCGATCCGACCGGAACGCAATTCCGCTGCCAACGTCGAAGGTGGCAGGAACGAACACCGCCCCTCGAGTCCGCAGGTCAGGGGAACCGCATTCAGGTAGGGGACCGACCCGATGCGTACCGTGTCAGGAATCACACCTCAAGAGAGCGGCTTTTCGGAGGACTGCAACCAACGACCGCCCGGGATTGGTCAGGCTCACTTGAGCCGGCCAACAAACTGGGCCGTCTTGTCCATAGCCACCTGGATCTGGTCGAAAGCGGTCGCAAAACAGCAGCGGACAAAGCCCTCGCCGCTCGGCCCAAAGGCTCCTCCGGGCACGCAGGCCACCTTCTCCTCGTTCAACAGACGCACGGCGAACTCCTTGGAAGAAAGACCGGTGCTCGTGATGTCGGGGAAGGCGTAGAAAGAACCCCGCGGCAGGTGGCACTTGAGTCCCATGTCGTTGAGGGCCTTCACGATGAAGTTGCGCCGCAACTGGTACTGGTCGCGCATCTCGGCCGTGGCGGCGGCTCCGTGGGTGAGTGCCTCGATGGCCGCCTCCTGAGCAATGATGCTGGCGCACATGATGGCGTACTGGTGCACCTTCATCATGGCGTCGATGAGCGGCGCAGGCCCGCAGGCATAGCCAATGCGGAAGCCGGTCATGGCATACGCCTTGGAGAAGCCGTGAAGAAAAATTGTCCGTTCGGCCATGCCCGGCAACGAGGCGATGGACACGTGCTCCCCCTCGAAGGTCAGCTCGGAGTAAATCTCGTCGGTGAGCACCAGCAAGTCGTGGCGCTTGGCGACTTCGGCAATCTCCAAGAGCTGCTGCCGGGTCATGGTGCCCCCGGTCGGATTGGTCGGGAACGACAGCATGAGCACCTTGGACTTCGGCGTGACCACCGCCTCGATGGCCTGGGCCGTCACCGCGAATCCATCCTCAGCCCGGCAAGCCACTGGCACCGGCACCGCATGAGCCAACACCACGCTGGGCGCGTAGCTGACATAGCAGGGCTCGTGGTAAATGACCTCATCGCCCGGGTTGAGCACCGCGCGCAGGGCCAAGTCCAGAGCCTCGCTGACGCCGACCGCCACCAGCACCTCGGTCTTCGGGTCATAGCGGACTCCGAAGTGCTGCTCGACGTAGCCGGAGATGCACTCGCGCAATTTCAGCAAACCCAGGTTGGAAGTGTATTGGGTGCGACCGCGTTCCAGGGCGTAGATCGCCGCCTCACGAATGTGCCAGGGCGTGGCGAAATCCGGCTCTCCGACCCCTAGCGAAATCACGCCCGTGGTGTTTTGGACGAGTTCGAAGAAATCGCGGATGCCGGAGCGCGGGATCCCCGCGACGTGGTGGGCGATGAAGTTGCGATGAACGGAGGACATGGACGTCTCTGGGGAGGTACGCGAACTCGGGGACCTTCGGGAAGAGGAATTTCCCGGATCCGCCGCAGGTTCGCCAGGTTGGGCGTTTAGCGGCGGCTCGGGCGGGGATACGCGGCAGCCGTGGCGCAGGCGACTGCGGCGGCGGATGGAACTCGGGTGCCGGACTTCATGATGCAGGCCTATTCCGGACAAAACGCGGGCCCTGTCAAGGCATGGGTACCGCGGATCTCCAGCCGATAGGCCTTTTACTTTTAAGTTTCATCCACCCTTCGAGACACCCAAGCGAAACACGACTCCCCCTCGCACTCACGGGCGATCTAAGCTTTATTGATTCCGTGCGTTGTCTGAAGAGGAGCCTCTGCCGGCTTCCAAATGACACCAGCCTGGTACCTGCCATGAACGTCCCATCCCTTAGCCGCTTTGGTCTTCCCGCCTGGATTCTGGCCACTTCTCTGGCCACGTCTCTGACCACTTCTTTGACTGTCTGGGCCGACACCGACCTCGGCTTCATTGAAACCTTTGCGCTGGCTCCCGATCGCGAAGCAACCCTGGGGCAACTCGTGCCCGGTACCGAGGACTATTACTTTTTCCACGCGCTGCACTACCAGTCCTCGGGACAAAAGCAGAAATTTTCCGAGACGCTGGCCCAATGGGCCATGCGCTTCCCGAATTCCGAGCAGCGCCAAATACTCGAGAACCGTGAAGCACTCCTGGCCTACGGCACGGATCCCCAAAAAACCCTCCAACACCTACGCGATCGACTGGGGCTGCAGTTCAACCATGTCCAGGAGCTCCCCGACCAAAAGCCCGACCTGCCCACGGCACTGACGCCCTCCATGATCTCGCGGGAACGCTTCCTCAGCGCTCTTCCTATAGAGAATCAGCTCGGCGCACTGTCCGATGCCGAGGTGGAACGGTTGCTCCCAGACCCGACCGCAGCTCTTCCCTACCCGCCCGCTGCCCTCCTGCAACGGATCCAACGGCCGGACGCGCCCGGGCTCCTACCGCGGATCATCACTGAATTGAAGACTCCGGAGAGCCGAGGCTTTGGTTCTTTGCCCATTCATCGGGCGCTGCTGCCCGCGCAGCTCGATGCGCTCGAAAAGGAAATCCCGGCGCTGGCCCACCAGTCGGCATTTGTGATGACCCGGATTGCCAAACTGGCACCCGGGGCGGACACCCATTCCCAGACGGATCCGGCCGCACGGGAGGCTTGGCTGGAGCGCGTTGGAGGCTATGTCCGGGGGCTGCCGGCGGCGTTCAATTCCCTCAAGGCCCACGTGCTGTATGCCCGCCTGCAAAATGACCGTACCCGCGGTGTCCATGACCGGTTGCGTTTCCTCGAATACCTGAAGCTACCCCGACCGGCCGCTTACATGAACCCGAAGTACCTCGAATCGGTTCAGGCAGACCGCTTTGCGGCCGATTTGAACGCCACCTTCGCGGAATCCGGTCTGGGGCTGCCTCCCATCGGAACGGACGAGCCGTTGGTCCGTGAATTCTTCCTGCACTTCGCCGCGACCGAGGCCCAGTGGGAGCCGTGGACCGAATGGCTCCGGGACACGTGGGTCAAACCCCTCTTCGCTGAAGCCAAGATCACCCAAGGTGCCGGCGAAACCGAGCGCTGGACTTCCTTGCTGTCGCCGCCGGCGTATCAGGCGCTCAAGGATCGTGTGGACATCGAATTTCCGGCCACCAATGCGCCGAGCATTCCGTTGGACCAGGAAGTCTCCGTGAGCGTGACCCTCAAAAACACGCCTCAGGTCATGGTCCGGCTCTTCGAGATCAACACCCTCGGCTACTTCCAGTCGCAGAAACGCCCCCTGAACACCGACCTCCCTCTCGATGGTTGGGTGGCCAACGCCGAGCAACGCCACGACGGAGAGTCTTCGCCCTTCCTCCGGTACACACGGTCGTTTCGCTTTCCCGAGCTTAAAGGGAAACGAGGCGCCTGGATCGTCGAGATCATCGGCGGCGGACGCTCCTCCCGGGCCCTCATCCGACGCGGAGGTTTTTCTTTGCTGCAATCGAACGGGCCGGGTGGGGATTTGATCCAGGTCCTCGACGAGAACGCCCGCGTCGTCACCAACGCCGTCGCCTGGCTGGACGGTCGCAAGTGGGAAGCCGATCCCAAGGACGGCCGCATCCAAATCCCGTTCACAGCAGTCCCGGATCGACGCTCCATCGTCTTGTCCGATGCCGACGGGCGGTTGGCGTCCTTGGCCGAATTCGAACACCATGCCGAGACCTATGCACTGGAGGCCCAGTTCCACCTGGATCCCGAGCACTGTGTCGCCGGGAAGGAAGCAGTGCTTGCGATGCGGTCGTCCTTGCGGATCGGAAATCAGGCGGCCACTCCGGAACTGCTCGCCGACGCCCGACTCACGCTCACCACCACCACCCTTGATGGCGTGAGCTCCAGCACGGAAGTCCTGCTCACCCATCTCTCGGCAGCCCGGGTGCTGACCCACGCCTTTCGGATTCCCGAACGTCTGGGCCGGGTCACGGCCACCGTGCACGGACGGATCGATCCCGTGGCCGGCGGCGAGAAACGCGAGTTGAGTGCCTCCCGGAGCTGGGAAATCAACGGCATCGAAGGGACGGCCAACATCAAGGACGCCTTTCTCCGGCGGAGCGGCGACCGCTATTGGATGGAAGTCCGCGGCAAGAACGGGGAAACGGTGCCGGACCATGCCCTGCCGATGACCTTCCATCGCCGTGGTTTCAACAACACCGTCGAAATTTCCCTGCGGACCGACGCCGAAGGCCGCATCGATCTCGGAGCGCTTGCGGAGATCACCCGACTGGAGGCGACCCCGGCCCCAGACCTCCGGCGCTCGTGGCCCTTGGAGACCTCCGCCCAGACGCGTCCGCGAGAACTCCACGCCCGGGTCGGCGAGACCGTGCGCATCCCGTGGTCCCCGCAAGGGCGGCCCGACGCATGGTCACTGCTCGAACTGCGCGGCGGCACCTTCGCCACCGATCGAACCACGGCGGTGCGGGCCTCCGGAAACGTGCTGGAGATCGACGGACTGACGGCGGGCGACTACTCGCTGCGCCTACGCGATCCCGAGGAGTCGGTAATCACCCTCCGCATCGGCGAAGGCGTCCCGGTGGCCGGTTGGTTGGTCGGCAAAAACCGTTCCTTGGAACTGCGTCCCCGGCAGCCGGTTCATCTGGCATCGGCCACCCTCACCCCGGAGGGCGGCGCCGAAATCACGCTGCAAAACTGGAACCCGTTCACCCGTGTCCACGTGATGGCCCACCAGTTTGTGCCGACCAAGAGCCTGTTCTCGAGCCTGGGCGGCTTCACCCGATGGGGTGTCGGATCCAAGACCCCGGACTTTTTGCCCAACCTGTATTCCGGGGGTCGGGAAATCGGCGACGAGTACCGCTACATCTTGGATCGCCGCTACGCCACGAAGTACCCGGGCAATCGGTTGCCACGGCCCGGCCTGCTGCTCAACCCCTGGGACAAGCGCTCCACCGACTCGGAGGCGCTGCCGGTCGCCGATGGGGCCACACCCCTCGCCTCCGCGGGCAGCATGGCAGGCATGGCTCAAATGGCCGACATGCTGTCGCGGAGTGAGATGGCCTCGGCCCGACCTTCTCTGGATTCCAACTGGGACTTCTTGGCCGCGGCGTCCCCGGCCTTCTTCAACCTCATCCCCGATGCCGCTGGCAAGATTCGGTTGCCGGCGAGCGCTCTCGGGGACGGATCACTCATCCAGGTGTATGTGGAAGACGCGACCGATGCTGCGTGGCTGACGGTTGTCCGAGCCGAGAAGCCCATCGCCCTTCAAGATCAGCGCCTGAGCCGTGTGTTGGAGGCATCGAGCGGCTCGACGGAAGTCCGGGATGCCCGGGGGCTGGTCCGCGGACAAAGCCTGACGCTGTCGGAGGCCCGGAACAGCCAATGGGAAGCCTACGACACCCTGGAATCGGTATTCCGCCTGCTGAGGACCCTCCATCCCGATCCGCAGTTGGCGCGCTTCGATTGGCTCATGCGTTGGTCGTCGCTGACACCCGACGAGCGGCGCTCCCGGTACTCGGAGTTCGCCTGCCATGAGGTGAATCTCTTCCTGCAGCGGAAAGATCCAGCCTTCTTCGAGTCGGTCATTCGCCCTCACCTGGCCAACAAGCGGGCGCGCGCCTTCATCGATGACTACCTGCTGGGGGCCGATCTGAAAGCGTATCGAGAACCCCGGGCCTACGGGCGGCTCAATCTGGTTGAGAAAACCCTCTTGGCCAGTCGACTGGACGGCGAAGCCGCCGCCACGGCGCGCCATTTGCAAGAGCTCTGGGAACTCCAACCCATCGACCCCCTTGAAACCCAGCGGTTCGAAACCGCCTTGAACGGCCGGACCTTGGAGGCTTCCGGCGGCGTGGGCGGCGGCGCCGGACGCGGGGTCAAGAATCAAGCCTCCGCCGCGCGCGGCGAAGTGATGTTCGATCAACTCACAACCGACTCGGGGTCGATGTCGAGATACGGTCTTCAGGCCAGTCAGAACCAGCCGGTTCTAGCCGAGGCCCGATTTAATAAAAATATGTTAGGGGCCGATGATGCAGCGCTGGACAAATCGGCCCGCCGGTCCTCGGACCGAAAAGCCCCCGCCTTGGCCAAGATGAAGGCTTCCAAGCCCCAGAGCGTGACGTTGGGCCTGGAGGTCGAGACGGCTCGCAGCCTCCGCGCTCGTTCCGCCGCCTCCGGGTATTACCGTTCTCCCGGTCCCGCCAAGGAATGGGCGGAGAACCAGTACTACCGGTTGCCACTCGAGGCCCAAGGCCCCGACCTGATCCCGGTCTCGGGTTTCTGGCGCGACTTCGCCGCACGCGATCCGAAAGCCCCCTTCCTCTCGCCGCGGATCCTCGAGGCCCACCACAACCTCAGCGAAATCCTGCTGGCCTTGGCCGTTCTCGACCTACCCCTTCAGGCCACCAATGCCCCCACGATTCGAAACGAGGGAAGTTCCCGAATCCTCACCGCCAACGACCCCTTGCTGATTTTTGTCCGTGAAGTGAGGCCTGCAAGCGCGAGCCCTTCGAATGCGTCAGGACCCGAGTTGCTCCTCAGCGAACGTTTCTTCCGACTGGATGACCGCTACCAGCTCGAGGGACAGGAACGCTACGACAAGTTCGTGAACGATGAGTTCCTGCCCGGCGTGGCATATGGCGCGCAAGTCGTGATGAGCAATCCGGGTTCGTCCCCGGTGAAGGCGGATGTATTGACCCAAATTCCGCTGGGTTCCATGCCCCTCCAGAGAGGTCGCGCCACCCATAGCCAGCCCGTCCGGCTGGAGCCTTATTCGACACTGAAAGTGGAGTACTACTTCTATTTTCCTAGCCACCCGGCGCAGCCCACGAATTACGCCCACGCGCCCGCGATCTTGACGCTGGATGGGAAGGCGCTCGCTCAAGCCAAGGCCCAGTCCTTCCAAGTGGTGCGTCAGTTGTCCGTGCGGGACACCCGATCTTGGGAATATCTCTCGCAGCAAGGTTCCGAGGCGGAGGTCCTGGCCTTCTTGTCGACCAACAACCTGGCCCGACTGAATCTCGAACGCGTGGCGTGGCGGGTCGCCAAGAGCCCGGAGTTCTTCCGGCGTCTCACGGGATTCCTCTCGGATCACCATGTCTGGAACGAACCCATCGCCCGATACGCCGTGGTGCACAACGACACCGGCGTGCTCCGCGAATGGCTGCGGCACCGGGAAGATTTTCTGTCCCAATGCGGGCCCTGGCTGGATTCAGCGATCTTGCGTATCGACCCCATCGAACAACGCACCTACGAACACCTCGAGTATTCCCCGCTCATCAATGCCAGAGCACACCCGGTCGGATCCCGACGGCGGATCGCCAACACCGTGTTCCGGGAACAATACCTGCGCTTCCTGCGCGTGCTGGCCTTCCAGCCCCGATTGGCGGCCGACGACGAGTTGGCGGTGGCCTACTACTTGTTCCTTCAAGATCGGGTGAGCGAAGGGCTGTCCCGTCTGGCACGGGTGCGACCCACGGAGGTCCGCACTCGCATGCAATACGACTACCTTCAGGCCTGGTCCTATTTGTACGAAGAGAAGCTCTCCGAGGCCCGCAAGATCGCCCGAGGTTATGAATCCTATCCGGTGCCGCGCTGGCGCGGACTTTTTGCAGACCTGACCCACCACCTCGACGAAGCCGAAGACAAAGCAGTCGCCACCAAACCCGCTTCAGGAACACCCGGAGGCTCCCCCTCCGATGCGCAAACTGCGGCGGCAGCAGCCCAACGCGAGGCCTCGTTTGACATCCAGGTGGAGAACCGAACCCTGTCACTCACTTGGAAAGGGCTGTCGTCGGTCACGGTGAATTACTTCCGCATGGATCCCGAGTTCCTCTTCAGCCGGAACCCCTTCGCCGACCGGGACGGAGACCAACCCAGCATCCTCCAACCGACGCTCTCCACGGTCGTTCCATTGCCAGCCGGCAAGAGTGCTCTGGAGTGGCCCATCCCCGCCGCCCTGGCCAAAGACCACGTGGTGGTGGAAGTCTTGGGTGGTGGACGTCGCAAGGCCCGGATGCACCACGCCCACACCTTCCGACTTCAGATAGCGGAGAACGAAGGCTCCTTGGAAATCCGCGATCCGTCGGGAAACCGTCCGGTCTCCAAGGCCTACGTGAAAGTCTACGGTCGACTGGACAATGGCGGGATCCGCTTCGTCAAAGATGGCTATACGGATCTTCGGGGGCGCTTTGACTACATCGGTCTCAACGAGTCCACGACGCCGTCCCCGGAACCGCGGGTGAGCGGACTGAGCCCGGGCTCCGAGTCGAGCGGTCTGGATCATCCGAACCTCGCTCCGAATGAAGGCCCCCGCATCCGCCGTCTGGCCGTACTGGTGCTCAGTGAGGCCCACGGGGCGGCCGTGCGTGAAGTGGATGCGCCGGCGCGCTGATCACTCTGGCCGCTGGCCGGGGCGGATGCGCACAGGCGCCTTGGCCACGAGGCCGACCCCCGGGGTCGGGCCGTCCTTTCGGGCCAATTCCATGAAGCGGGATTGGGAACGTCGGGCACCCGGTGTCTGAACCTGCGGGGATCGCCGGTAAGTTCCATCGGACTGCAACTGGCGCACCTTGGCCACATCCTGGAGAGACCCCAGAAGGATCTCCTGGAGGATCCGGTCCCGGATCCGACCGTCGAGAATGGGGAAGGCCACCTCGATGCGTTTGAAGAAGTTCCGGGGCATCCAGTCGGCGCTGGTCACGAAGACCGAGGGATTGCCGGCGTTTTCAAAACTCCAAATGCGGCTGTGTTCCAGGAAACGGTCGATGATGCTGTGCACTCGAATGCGTTCGCTCTGACCGGCGACACCGGGACGCAGGCAGCAAATGCCCCGGATGATCAAGTCGATCTCCACCCCGGCTTGGGAGGCTTCGTACAGCGACCGGATGGTCTCTTCGTCCACCAGGGCGTTCATCTTCGCCACGATCTTCGCTGGGAGACCCGCCCGGGCATGGTCTGCCTCACGACGGATCAAAGTCTGGACGCGCTCGTGCAACTCGAAGGGAGCCAGCACCAATTGCCGCGTGGGTCGGAACTGGCAAACCCCTGTGAGCAAGTTGAAGAGCGTGGTGGCATCTTCCCCGACATCCGGGCGGCAGGTCAGCAGGCTCAGGTCGGTGTACAGCCGGGCGGTCGACGGGTTGTAATTGCCGGTGCCCAAGTGGATATAGCGACGGAGCCCATCGTCATCCCGCCGGACAACCAAACACACCTTGGCGTGCACCTTGTAGCCCACCACGCCATAGACCACATGGACGCCGGCTTCCTCCAGCCGCCGCGACCAAGCGATGTTGTTGGCCTCGTCGAATCGCGCCTTCAACTCCACCACCACGGTGACCTGCTTGCCGTTCTTCACTGCATCCATCAACGCCCCCACGATGCGGCGATCGCCACCCGTGCGGTAAAGGGTTTGCTTGATGGCCAAAACACGCGGATCGGCCGCCGCCTGTTGGAGGAACTGTAAGACCCCATCAAAACTCTCGTACGGGTGGTGCAGCAGAAGATCTCCCTGACGGAGGGTTCCGAAAATATCCGCGCCTTCCCGAAGGGATTCCACAATGGGCGCTACAAACGGCTCATCGCGCAGTTCCGGGCAGTCGTCTCCTTCCAGGATGGCCAGAAGCCGACCGGGAGCAATGGGCCCCTCGATGACGTAGAGGTCATGGGCTTCGAGGCCTAGGATAGTCAGGAGTTCACGGCGGATTGCTTCGGGGCAATCGGATGAAACCTCCAGGCGCACGGCTTCTCCTTTCCGACGATTGTGCAACTCGGCCTCAACGGCCATCCGCACATTGGAGACCTCCTCCTCGTCGATATAGAGTTCGCTGTTGCGGGTAACCCGGAACGACCACCAAGCCTC
>JARXAF010000042.1 GCA_029865985.1 Verrucomicrobiota bacterium | reverse complement strand
GTCCACACCATCGAAACGCCCGCGTTGGCCGATGGGAATGATCATCTTCGGTTGGGACGCGATCGAGCGCTCCATCACCTGAAGCTGGGGATGCGAGGTGTCGAGCAGCGAGCCGCAATGACCGCACAGAGCGCGCACCGTCTGGCCGGCGGCCTGCAGCTCAATCGCCGCACCGCAGGCGGGGCAATTCAGGGCGTCGCTGCCGGCGGCTTCTTTCTCCAACCGGTCAGTGGTCCAACCCGGGAGCGGGCGCAGGTCGGTGAATTCCAGTTCGGCGAAGGAGCGGGTGTGTCCGATGAAGACCCGGACCCCGTTCGCGGAAAACTCCACGTTGGCGAACTGCCGGTCGGGTGCGCCCAGATCGATGCTCGTGGCGGCTCGCCCTGGCACGGCCACGAAGGGCAGGGATCCCTCGCTCCCGATGACCTGAGTGCCTTTAACATCCCGCACTCGGTAGTCCACCTCCCCAATGCGGATCGTGGCACCCAGAGTGAAGGCGCCGACTTCAGGAAGATCCGAGGGCGCTGGAATTTCGAAGCTGACCGAGTAATACCCCTGCGCTTCGGCGATCCAACCCCATCGATTCTCGCCAAATTCGATGAGCCATTCATTCCAAGAACCTTGGTCGTAGCCGACTCGGATACGACCGGTCACCGTGAAACGATGACATGTGTAAACGCCAGAGGTTCCAATCCGTATCGGACTCAAGTCCGGCGGAAGTTGGGCCTGCTGGCCCAGATTCTCGAGCACGGCATCCGCATCCCTGCGGATCACATTCGAATGGCAGAATCCGCAGACCGAGAATACCGCGATGGCCGAGGGGAAAGGTACAGCCGCTCCACAGTTGGGGCAGTCGTAGGCTCGGGCGTACATCGTCAGGGGGCTTTTAGCGGATTCCGTAGTGCAGACTACGAATTTTGCTGGGTTCCAACCAAACGGAAAATGGGTGGACCGTTTCCTTTCGATCGGTTTCCGCCGGTCTGCGGGTCGAGTTTCGTTGGAACCTCTTCCGCGATGTCGGTCCTTCCAAGGGCATGCACATCATCACTCGAATCCCTGGAATTCTGGACCTGCAGCCCGGGAGTCCGGGGCTGCTTCAGCCGGATGCCAGCGGCAATTGGATTCCGGCTCCGGGTGTTGCCGCGCCTATTTTGCCGACCCGGCCTCCGACGTCGCCGTGAGGGGTTCGAGGGTCAGGGGATCGCGCATCGGCAACTCGGTCAACGGGGCCGGCACGAGTTTGTCGAGCGAGACAGGGTGGTCGGGGTGGCCTTTCAGGATTTCCTCCTTGTTGCCCACCACGAGGATCGAAACACGATCCGGATGCAGGTGCTTGGCGGCGACCCGCTGAATGTCTTCGCGGCCCACCCGGTCGAGGCTTTGTCGGAAGCCCTTCCAGAAGTCGGGTGACTTGGCGAATCGGCCGGTGAATTCCTCGCGGGCGAAGATGCCGGCGACCTTGGACTTGGTGTTGAAATTCTCCGGGAAGCTCTCGATGAACGACCGTTTGGCGGTTTGGAGTTCTTCTTCGGTCACCGGAGCGGTGGTCATGCGCTTCATCTCTTCGATGACGATGCTGGTGGCATAGGCCACGGTGCGGCTCTTGCTCTGGAAACCGGCCCGGAAGGTGGACGGATACCAAGTGCCTCCGGGAAAGGAGCTGCCCGCCGAATAGGCCAAGCCCTCGTCGCTGCGCACGCGGTTCATGATCCGTGAGGTGAAGCCGCCGCCGCCAAGGATGTCGTTCATCAGCAGGATCGCGGGATAGTCCGGATCTTCACGCATCACCCCGGGGAGCAGAATCGACACGCGGCCCTGGGGCACATCCTTGTTGACCAGGTAAACGCCGGCCCCGGCGGGTTTGAGATCTGTGGGAATGGGAGGCGGGACTTCGCCTTGGAATGGCCAGTCGGCGAAGAGTTTCTCGAGCGTTTGGACCATGGCGGCGCGATCGAAGTCGCCGCTGACCGATACGATGAAATTGGAGGGGTGGAACCAGCGCCGGTGGAAGGCCTGAAGATCCTCGCGCTTCAGGGAGTTGATGCTGCGCGAAGTGACCTGGCGCGCGGCCCAGAACTGCGGTCCGTAGCTCAGGCTCTCGAGCTCGCGACCTTCAATGGACGAGGAATCATCGTTGCGCTGCTGCAGTGCCTGAAGGGTCTGCTGGCGTTGCAGTTCCAGTTTGTCGGCCTGGAATCGGGGTTGGGTGAGCACTTCGCGCAGGAGGGCCATTCCTTCGGGAAGGTCCTTGGAGAGGAGGTTCAGGCTCACCGTGCCCAAGTCGTCGGCGATCGAGGCGCCCATTTGGGCGGCCAGGAAGGCCAGTCGTTCGTCCAGCGCTTCGGCGGTCTTCGAAGTAGTGCCGCCTCGTACCAAAAGGGCTCCGGTGAAAGCCGCCAATCCTTCCTGACCCGCAGGATCCAGATAGGCTCCGGTGCGCACCAGGATGGACACGGTCACCAGCGGTAGTTCCCGATCCGGAACCACGTAAGCCACAGGGCCTGATTTCAAGACCACCCGGTGTTCGCGCGGATTCGGCGGCTCGTAATTCAGGACCGGGAATTTCAAGGCCTCCGGCCGGGCCGGGATGGGCGGGGGAGTTTCCGCCGACAACGCCACGGCGAGGGTGAGCGCAGGGAGCAGAACGCGAATCAGCATGGGGAGACCTTCCCCGGCGATGCGGCCCTCGGCAAGTCCGTCGCGATGCCGGATCTTCCCGACCCCTCAACTCACCCGCTGGATGCGGTGGGTCTCGGTGCGGCCAGCCAGGTCGATCTTGACGGCGTCGCCTTGCCGGTGGCCGATCAACTGCCGCCCCAAGGGAGACTGCGGCGTGATCGCCATGACTTCTTGCCCTTCGACGGTGACCTCCGTGCCTCCAGCCCGGGGAGCCAGCAAGTAGGCCGACACGATGCCCCGACGCTCGGTCTCCACGTAGGCTCCGAGGTCGATGGGATCGTTGGCGGAGAAGGCGCGCTGGGTCATCATGCGGACTTGTTGGATCGAAGCCTCGAGTTCGGCCACTTGACGGGCCTGACCCCGGGCGAGGTAGGAAGCCTCTAGTCCGCGTGTATCGTATTTGTTCTCCGCCTTGCTCTGCTCATGGGTGGCCTCGTCGCGCGCCGCACTCGCCGCCTTGAAGTACAGCGAGAGGTCCGCGGCGAGTTTGTCGACGATGTGCTGGATGATGATCGCTTTGTTCATGGGTCTCGGACCGCCTCTCGGGCGGCGGGATGCGGAGACTAGCCCCCCTTGGGAAAGAAACTCTATCGCCGGCCATCGTTCTCGGTAGGCTGGTGGCGCTATGAGCCATTCCGCTCCCAATTCAACCATGGCCGTGTTCCTGGATCTAGAGAACATCGCGCTTGGAGCCCGAGACGCACGGTTCCCTCGGTTTGACATCCAGAAGGTGTTGGAGCGGTTGCTGCTCAAAGGACACATTGTGGTGAAGAAGGCTTATTGCGATTTCGACCGCTACAAGGAGTTCAAGCGCGACTTGCATGAGGCTGCCTTCGAGTTGATCGAGATCCCGCACCTGCGCATGTCCGGCAAGAACTCGGCCGACATCCGTATGGTCGTGGATGCCTTGGACCTCTGCTACACCAAGGGGCACGTCGACACCTTTGTGATCCTCAGCGGTGATTCCGATTTCTCGCCCCTGGTGTCCAAGCTGCGGGAGAACGACAAGACCGTGATCGGGGTCGGTGTGAAGAATTCCACCTCGGACCTCTTCATCAACAACTGCGACACGTTCATCTACTACGACGATTTGGTCCGCGCGACGCCGTCCCGATCCCGGGTGCGCCCCAAGGCTCCGGTGTCGGCACCGGCGACCGGATCGGTATCGACCTCGTCGACCAAGGCTGCGCCTGTTTCTGCGGTCGACGCCAAGGCGGTGTTGCTAGAGAAGACCTTCGATCAGGTGGTTGAGACAGTCGAAGACCTGGCCGAAGAGCGGGATGAAGACGATGTGATCTGGGGTTCCATGATCAAGCAGGCCATCAAGCGCCGGAATCCCGGTTTCAACGAGCGGGCCTGCGGATTCCGTTCGTTCAACGACTTGCTCATCGAGGCCAAGAAGCGCGGGCTCATCGATATGGAGGCCGACGCCAAGAGCGGCGGATATGTGGTGCGGCCGATTCCCTGAACCGGATCCCATGCGGGCTCGTTCCAGCCGGAGATTCTTGGCAGCCCGGTTGTCTGTCGTCGCCATGAGGGTGTCCCTGTTGGCCGCCACGACGGTGGGCCTGATCACTGGGATCACCGCAGGTGCGGCGGCCCCGGAGCCCGAGGCGCGGCTTCAGCGCAGCGTGCTGGCTGACGGGTTGCGCGAGCCCATTGCACTCGATGTCGCCAGCGATGGCCGTGTGGTGCTGGCTGAACGTCGGGGTCGCATCGCGGTCTGGGATCCCCGAAGCCTTCGTCTCGAAACGGTGGGTTCCTTGACCGTCTTCTCGGGTCCAGAGGACGGGTTGCTGGGACTGGCGCTGCATCCAGGCTTTGTCACCAATGGATGGGTTTTTTGTTACCACGGCACGCCGGGTGTCTTGGAAAACCGCCTGTCCCGCTTCACGCTTCAGCACGGGCCCGGAGGTGGAGTGCTGGATTTGGCTTCGCAACGCATTCTCCTGCGGGTGCCCACGCGGATTCCCAAGCCCAACCATTCCGGAGGTGGGCTGGCCTTCGATGCGGCCGGTTGCCTCTACCTCGGCACCGGTGACTACACGTATGCGGATCGCTCGGAAGGGTTTGCACCACTCGACCAGCGTCCCGGACAGGAACTCAACGACTCCGAGCGCACCGCCGCCAACACGGCCGACTGGCGTGGGAAAATCCTGCGCATCCACCCGGAGGCCGACGGCACCTACACGATTCCTCAGGGTAATTTGTTTCCGGCGGGAAATCCCAAGGCCTTGGCCGAGATTTACGCCATGGGCTGTCGCAATCCGTTCCGCCTCAGCATCGACCCTCCGACCGGCCGGTTGTTCTGGGGCGACGTCGGGCCCGATGCCACCCAACCCGATCCCGCACGCGGCCCGTCGGGCTTTGACGAGTTTCACGTGACGCGCACGGCCGGCAATTTCGGTTGGCCCTATTTTATCGCCGACAATCGCCCCTACCGGCGCTTCGACTTTGCCACGCGGGTGTCGGGAGAACCGTGGAATCCCGCGAAGCCGCTGAACGAGTCTCCTTTCAACACAGGGCTTCTTGAATTGCCGCCGGCCCGGCCGGCTTTCCTCTGGTATCCGCCGGGGCCCTCGGCACGGTGGCCCGAGGTGGGCTCTGGCCCTCGCTCCGCCATGGCGGGTCCGACCTACCACTTTTCCGCCGGCTTGAAATCCCCGGTCAAACTGCCCGCGGCGTGGGATGGAGCCACCTTCTTGATGGACTGGGAACGTGGTTGGATTCTCGGCGCCTGGTTGGACGAGCGAGATCGAGTGACCCGGTTGAAGCCGCTTCTGCCTGGGCAGAAGTTTCGACGCCCGATCTGCCTTCAGTTGGGCCCCGATGGAGCCCTCTATTTGATCGAGTGGGGCAGTCGTTGGTCGGACAACACCGACGCGGCATTGGTTCGGGTGTCGGCGGCCGCGGAATGATGGCGACGTCCCCTTGATGGATTCTCACTTCGGGGGGTGCTTCAACAGAGCCGGGCGGAAGAAAAAAAGAGCAGGGGTCCTGTGGACTCCCTGCTCTTGATTCGAATCCCTTGGACCGACGGTCCGGGTCACTTCATGCGGTCGAAGTTTTTCTTGAGGATCTGCCACGGCTCGAGACCCGCGCTCTTGCCCTGCAAATCAGTGATGATCGACTGCTCGTTGGCGTTCTTGGTCGGGCGCTCGGTCTTGTAGTAGACGCCGAAGAGACCGGGCCAGGCGGTGTCGGCCAGCTTGTAGGCCGCGTATTCGTCGGTGACGTCGTGTTCCTTGGGGATCTCGTTGAACACGCCACCCTTGCGGGGGGTCGCGGCGTCGAAGGCACCCGGATAGAACTCCACGCACTCGCTCAAGCACTGGATGAAGCTGAACCCATCGTGGTCCATGGCGGCTTCCATCATGGCCAGCACGTGGTTCGGGTTGGTCGCGGTGGTGCGGGCCACGAAGGTCGCGCCGGCCGAGATCGCCTGCTTGATCGGGTTGATGGGGCGATCCTTGGAACCCCAGATGTCGGTCTTCGACTTGAAGCCGATGGGCGAGGTGGGCGAGGTCTGATTCTTGGTCAGGCCGTACACGCTGTTGTCCATCACCACGTAGGTGAGGCGGACATTCTTGCGGGCCGTGTGGGTGAAGTGGTTGCCGCCGATGGAGAAGGCATCGCCGTCGCCGCCGAACACACAAACCTGCAAGTCGGGGCGGCTCAGGGAAACGCCCGAAGCAAAGGGCAGGGCGCGTCCATGGATGTAATGGGCTCCGTGCGCCTGCACGAAGTACGGGAAGCGCGAGGAGCAACCGATGCCGGCCACCGTGGTGATCTTCTCGTGGTGGAGCTTGCGGCGCTCGATCAACTTGAAATAGAGGGCCAGGACGGCGAAGTCACCGCAGCCGGGGCACCAGGTCGGGTGATCGGCGGAGACTTCTTTCTTCGTCAGCGGCTTGCGGTCGGCGTCCAGCAGGGGCGCGACGGGCGTCGTGTTGGTGTTGACCCCGCGCGAGGTGGTGGGGTTCAGGATAGCAACTTCGCTCATGATGAATGGATAAAGAGTTCTTGGTTTCCCGGGCGGCTTACTTGGCCATTTGCAGTGCGCGATCCACGATGTCCTTCACCTTCCAGGTGAGGCCATCGGTCTTGGTGATGCCACGGATCTTGGCGTCCGGGATGTAGGTGCGGATGAGGGCGCCCATCTGGCCGATACCGGCGAATCCTTCGTCGTTGAGTTCGACCACGAACACATGGCGGAAACCGGCGAAGATATTCTCCAAGCCCGGAGGCAGCGGATTCACGTACTTGATGTGGACCGAAGAAACGGCGTGTCCAGCGGCGCGGGCCAGCTTGACGGCTTCTTGAACCGGACCCTGCGAAGAACCCCAGCTCACGAGCAGAATCTGGCCCTCGGCAGGACCGAACACGGTGGGCACGGGCAGTTCCGAAGCCAGCTTCTTCAGCTTGTTGCGGCGCTTGGCGACCATTTGGACGTGCAACTTGGCGGAACCCGTTGGGTGACCGAGTTCATCGTGCTCGAGGCCGGTGACCACCGGATACTTGCCGCTGGCGATGCGAGTGCCGGGGGCCAGATGGCGGGTGATGCCATCCGGGGCCGTCAAATCGTAGGGCTTGTGATCAGTGACCGGAGTGAGATCGGGGGAGATGTCCTGAACGATCTTCTGGAGATCGGGCTCCTTGAAGGCTTCGATCCGGGTGGCGATGCCTTGGTCGGTGAGGATCACGACCGGGGTGCTGTACTTGCGGGCGATGTTCACGGCCTCGATGGCAGTGTAGAAGCAGTCTTCGACCGAGGAGGTTCCGATCACCACGCGCGGGCTGTCACCGTGTCCGCCGAAGCAGGCGATGTTCAGGTCCGACTGCTCGATGCTGGTCGGCATGCCGGTGGAGGGACCACCGCGTTGGACGTCCACGACGATCAAGGGCATCTCGGCCATCACGGCCCATCCCAGTGCCTCGGTCTTGAGCGAAATGCCCGGACCGGACGAACCGGTGACCGCCACGCGACCACCCCAGCTGGCGCCAATGGCCATGGAGATGGAGGCGATCTCGTCTTCGCATTGCTGGAAACTGCCGCCGTACTTGGGCAGCTCGCGGCGCAGCAGCTCCATGATGTCGGTCCAGGGAGTGATCGGATAACCGGCACCGAAACGCACGCCAGCGGCGATGAGGCCGTAGGCGAGGGCTTCGTTGCCGCTCATGACCACCTGGCTCAGACCCACATTTTCACCGGGGTTGAACTGGAAGAGTTCGGGCGCGCTGGCCAGTTGGTAATTGTAACCGGCGTTGAACGCATTGAGTGCGGTCTCGGCGACCTTGGGGTCCTTGCCGGTGAATCGCTCGGTCAGCAAGCGGGTGAGCTTGGCAACATTCAGGTCGAACATCTTGGCCAACAGACCCAGCGAGAACACGTTCTTGCCCTTGTCACGGCCGGTGCCACCGATGGCTTCGACGGTCAGGGAGGAAATGGCGACGCC
>JARXAF010000019.1 GCA_029865985.1 Verrucomicrobiota bacterium | reverse complement strand
CTTCCGTGGGTCGCCAGGACACCGCGCCATTGGTCGTTACCACTAGGCCGGTCGGACCACTGACCAAACGATAGCTCAACGGCTGGACAGGAATGTCACCGTCCGTGGCCTGGACATTGAAGGTCAGCAACAATCCTTCGGCCACCCGCCGGGTGGGAATCAAGTTCGTCCAGACCGGCAACCGGTTGGACTCGAGCACCACCACATCAAACTCCTGCGGCACCGCAACCACTCCGTCTGTCACGGTCACCGTCACCCGGTTGGTGCTCGGTCCTTGGGCCTCCGTCGGCTGCCAATTCAAAACACCATTGGTGCTCACGGTCAGCCCCTCGGGACCGCTCACCAGAGCGAAATTCAACGCCTGCACCGGCAAGTCGGCATCGGTGGCCCTGAGGGTAAAGGTCAACTGGAGCCCTTCGGTCACCCGGCGATTGGCAGCCGCCACCCACACCGGCGGCAAGTTCTGCTCTCGGACAAGGATGAGAAACTCATGGGTTGCGGATGCGATCCCATCGCTGGCGAAGACACGCACCGAATTTGTGCTCGGTCCCTGGGCCTCCGTCGGCTGCCAAGTCAGAACACCATTGGTGCTCACCGTCAGCCCCACCGGCCCATCGACCAACCCGTAAGTGACCACTTGCCCAAAAGTGTCCGGATCGGTCGCCTTGAGAGTCAGCCTCAGCGACGAGCCTTCGGTGACCCGGCGAGTGCCCACATCGGTCCAGACCGGCGGGCGGTTCAGACTGGCTCGGATACGGAAGCGCACCGGTCCGGCCGAGGGCAATCGGACCCGTAGGTACCAGTCCTGATCCAGCGTGGGTTGATCGCGACCTTCCAAAACCGTGATGGTTTCCGGCTGGGTGCCCGGTCGGACATTGGCAAAGGAAACCACCGACAACGGCAAAGGCTGTGCGGGACTGACCTCCAAGTCGGCTTCACCGGTCAACTGATCCAAGTCGAAGTTGATCCCGCTCACCTTGCCCGGATTCCGGTAGATGAACTCGAGGTCCACCGGACCATTGGTGGCCTCAGCCTCAAACCAGACATCGGTGTTCAGCGTCTCAAAGACGGCATCCTTCCGACGATAATCGGCCGAAATCAAATAATTGGTGGCCACACCAGAGACCCCGAAATACCAGCGTCCGCCCTCCAAGGCCACCGGCAACGAATCGGTGGTGATGAGGATGTCCTCGTCACCCGAGCCAGGCTTGTCGCTCTGGTATTGGAAGTCGGAAACCGTGGGCACCGGCAGGCGGTTGCGTGAGCTGAGGATCAAGTCACCACTGGCTCCGCGGGTCCGAACCCGCAAGGCCAAGGCATCGTCCGGGAGCGTGACGTAGTAGAAGTCGTCATCGACACCCGAGCGATTGGCCGAGATCACCTGCCCCAGCTTCAATTCTTGGATCCGACCGCGCTGCTCGGTAGCGGTGATGGTATAGGCCACACCCGGAATGCCGGAGGTGTTGGTCACCGCCAAGTACCACAAACCCGGAGCCAACCGGACCGGCTGACTGTCGAGATGGATCACCAGAGTCTCATTGGTGCCGTCCGGCGTGACCGAAGCATAATCAAATTGACCGATCCCGGGCAGCTTGGGCGCCCGGATGGCGTAGAGGTCCACATCCCCCGTCTGGGCGGTGACCGTGAAGGTGACTCCGAGCACATTGCTGGCGGGCACTTGATAGGAATAGTAGTCCTGCAAGATCGGGGTGCTGTTGGTGGCGCGGATAGCGACCCGATGGGTCAAGGGTGTGATACGCACGCCGAAATCCGTCTGCAGCGAGAACTGGTTGGATGAGGTTCCACCGGCACCGCGCACCGCCAGATAGTAGCGCTGGCCACGCGGCAGCAACGGCGGAAGGTTGCCGTCGAGGAATCCAGCAAAGGTCCGGCCGGCCGGCATGCGCGACACCAACGTCACCGTGTCGGACTCCGTGGGATCCGGCAGACCCGAATCGCTGTACAGCAGCGATAGCGGTCCCCCGGAGAGGTTGATGAGCGTATTGGTGGCGCGTTCCGCCTCGAGCGGCACGTCGACCACAAAGTACCGGATATCCTCACCCACGATGTTGGTGGTGAAGGCCACGCCGTTGGTCAACCGGAAGGTCGGCGGATTGGTGGGCATGAAGGTGAAACGCAACTGCCAGTCGAGCAGTAAGCCCGTCTGACCGCCCCGAGCGTCCGTCGTCTGGAGCTGCCACAATCCGGTACCCGGTTGACCCATCAGCGGACGCAACGGTTCCTCCGGCTGGTACAACAACGTGGCGCCATCCTGATCCAACCAGACTTGTCCAATTTCCAATCCAGAGGGGAAGTTGGTGTCGGAGGCGCGCGGTAAAACAGACACCAATCCGATGGACGTTCGCGAGGACTTCGCGACGAACACCGTTTTGTTGGTCTGCCAAGCCGATGGACTCGCGTCGATGATGTCCAATTGCACCCCTCCATCCACCCAGACCTGGGCGTTGACCACGCTCTTGGCCGAGGGTGATTTGCGGCTGGTGAAGAACAACCGGTAAGTCTGGCCGATATTGAGATCGTACTGCCGTTCCACAGCGGCATTGCGCAGGTCCAGCACCTGACCTTCCGAACCACCCGCCAGGATCGACACCCGATTGGTCAGCACGGTCCAGCCTTCCAGGCTGTTCGTTCCGGACAAGTACTCACCCAAGTTGAGGGTCTCCCAATCATTGGAATACAACACCTGAGGCTGCACCCGGCTGAGGTAAGGTGGTTGAGCAAACTTGATGGGCGTGTAGGCGCGATTGGTGCTGTCTCCGAAGATCGCGAAAGCCCGATTGGTGACCAACCCGCTGGCCGGAAGCAGACCCGCCGTGGACTTGAGGACCACCTGCTGACCTTTGTCATCCGTGAAGACCGCGCTCAAGGAACCGGGGCCGTTGCCCCACGGAGCCGATTGACCCAACAACAACACCGGGCCCACCTGCCTAGTGACCCTGTCGTACCAACCTCCAACCACCATGCGTTGATTGCCGGATTCGGGTTTGACCCATCCCTCGAGAGTGAAACCGGGCAGATTACCGACGTCTCGGACCCGGGAATCGCTGGTGGTGGCGCCCGTTCCATTTCCCGACAAACGCATTCCGAAATTCATCTGTCCATCCACCTTGATCCCGATATTGGCCAAGTTGATGGTCTGGCCCGGCAAGGTGTCGAAACCGAATCCATCGAGGGGCCACAGGGCTGCCAAGCCCGACTTCATGAGGTCGGGCGACTTGGCCTTGCCGAAGGAACCTTCCTCGTAGATCTGGCGGATTTCGCCATCGCGCAAAGAACGTCGCCAAAGACCGATGTCGTCCAGTTGGACAGGGCTGCCCGGCAAATTCGCAGGACCCATCGCACCCAGATGGAACGACGTCGGATTGTTGCTCGCCGAAAGGGCAACCGATTGCTGAGCCACAATCTCACCATTGAAGTAAATGCGAGCGACTCCTGCGGCCCGATCGAGCGACAAGGCGACATGCTGGTAATTGCTCGAAATGAACACGCCACCCAAGCCATTGGTGGTGGTGAGTCCGCGATTCTCGAAGAGCAGCGCACTGGCACCACCCGGAGTCACCAACCGCAAGGCCAGATCGGACACACGGGCATGCTCGGCGCGGACACCCACCTGCACATCAGACACCGGACGACCATCATCGACCTGCACCGAAGCCACGGTGCGGGCGACGTCCGCCAGCGTGACCGAAGATCCCTCGATGGTCCGCGTGAACTTGGAAGACAGGTTGCGTTCACCGTAGATGGCGACGTCGAAACACAGATTCACGCCCGACGGGTTGTGGAAGAGGACGAAGTAAGTGCCCGACTGCAGCGCCGGAACGTCGCGCACGGAAATGCTGACGATGCCGGGCCCTTGCAGGATGGCCACGCGGTCGTTGACGTCCAAATTGTCCGGGTCAGGAAAGGCTTCGCGGCGGATATACACTTCGAGCGGCAAATTGGCCGGGACCATGTTGGTCACCTCGACAATCAAGCGACTGGCATCCGGCGGCACGATGCGCAGGCGGAAATCATAGCCACGCGGTCCGAGACAGATGTTCTCGAAAACCCGTTCATCGAAGGCCGGCAACACCTGAGGCTGGACTTGAAGTTGCACGGAAGTCAGGCCGCCGGAACCGCCGAGAACGTCGTCTTGCAGGAGGTAGTTCCAGGAACCGGTGCTGCCGAGACCCGAAAAGTCGAGCAGGGTGGTGCTCGGACCATCCGTCGGCTGGCCGCCGCTGAAGCGAATGCCCGGAATGTCATCGTAGAGACCCGTGACCGGACCCGAAACAAGGGTGTTGCCTGTTCCGTAATCGCGGATGGAGCGCCGGTTGTTGATGGTCACGCCGTAGCCCGCGTGGATGAGCGTCCCCTGAAGGTCGAAGAAGTTGTCGTGGAAGAGCGACTGGGTGAAGGTGACGTTCCGGGTGATGCCGGACGGACCGGTGCCGAAATAACGGACGACGCTGGGCGCATCCGGAGCACCATCCGGAATGACCCGTCCACCGATGGGCGTCATGAGGAGGCTGTACCCATTGGCCCCCAGGACATGGAAGGGTTGGTCGCTGCTTCGAACCACCAATTCGAACTCACCGGCCTGCTGATCCTCGGCCTTCACACCGATGTAGTAGACCTCGCCATTGGCGGGCGCATTGGTGATCTCGATGCGCTCTTCGAACCCTTGCAACGTAGACCGGTACGCAGAGGCCAGCGCGGATGCCTGAAGATTGGTCAAACCGGGATCGGTGGACATGTAGAGGTCCAGATCGGGTCCGAGCAGACGATCCCGCAGACGATTGCCGGAACCACCCGGTCCGCGGGGGCGCGCCAAATTGGCCGCCGAAGCGATGACGAATTCGACGTACTGACCATTGGTCAGGCCCGTGGCCGCCGCAGCCTCGGCATTGAAGAGGTTGGTGAAGACGAAGAAATGCCATTGAGAGGCCTGACCCGCCGCGCCACCGACCAACGGCGACTGCGCACCCACACGCGATGCAGAAACCGGGATGCCATTGGTGGCCACGACCGTGACGGCTTGCGGTTGAACCGGACCAAATCCGCCCGAGGCGTCGGCGATGTACTCCGCCGTGGCGACCACGGTGTCTTCGGCAGCGGCATCGGAAGAAAGCGCCACCACGAAATCCTGCACGATGTTGGTGCGATTCTGGAGGTGCTGCAGCTCACGGGGAGCAACGGCGTTCACATTCACCCGACGGGCCACCACGTGGATGACGTACTCGCTGGCCAGCGGGGGCTCGAGCACCACGCGTTCCACGTTGTTCACCGAGTCATACACCGAATTGGTCACACCGGCCTCCACCACCTCGACCGCGTTCGTGCCCGGCCGGGCGGCCGTGTAGCCGTTGCCGCCCAGATCATTGCCGATGAAAACCTCTCCGGTGACCGTGTTGGAGACCACCAGATCCAGGTCGTTGACCAGCTTCAAACCGGCGGCGGGATTGCCCGGCGGATCCGTCCAGACGAGAGTGAAATGGAAGGCTCCCGTGGAGGCCACCTCATTGGTGGTGAGCTTCAGTCGCAACGATTGGCTGGCACCGGTGGTGAGTTCACCGGCAAAACCGGCCAATTCAACGACCGCTCCGTCGGTGCGGGACAAGCGGACACCGCTGTCGAGGGCCCGAGGCAGGCTGGGTTGGCCCCATCCCGCGTAGTTCATCACCGAGCGAAAATTGGGCGTATAAAGCGTGGATGAGGGTCGGGCGCTGTTGATGAGCAACGCCTTGTAGGCCGCCGCTGCAACGTGCTTTGGCAGGCTGACACCGGGCCGCTGCCAGAATTCCTGGATCTGGGCCAGCATGCCGGAAATGGCCGGGGCTGCCATGCTGGTACCCGACAGGAACCGGTACCACGGGGCCACCGGACGGTTCAGATCTTCAAAGAGGGCGTACTGCACCGAATTGGTGTCATACTCATCCTCCAGCTTCCATTGGGCAGAGCGCGCGGAAAGAATTTGGGAACCCGGGGCGACGACGTCGGGCTTGAAGCGGCCGTAGCTGCCTTCGATGCCAATGCCCACATTGCCGCGACTGGAGAAATTGGCCACCTCGGTGTCGGTGTCGGTGGCGGCGCGCAGCACGAGATTGGTGGTCAACTCCGCATTGGTGCCCGGCTCGCGGAATTGCTTGCCGCCCGCCCAGATCACGCGGCCTTCATCGTCGGTCACCACGGCGTTGGTGAGGTTCCGCTTGCTCTCCAAGGCACCCACGGTGATGACGTTCTTGGCGTTGCCCGGCACGGTGACCGACCCGCGCAAACCGCCGACACCGTTGTTGCCGCCCTGTCCGGAATTGCCCGCGGCAAAAACGAAAACCACCGGTTGCTCACCGGTGATCTCCGGCAGTGCATCCCGCGAGGCCGCGTCATAGCTGGCTGAAATAGAATTGTATTCGCGGGCCGCGGGGTAGCCCCAGCTGTTGTTGGAAATCAGCGCATTGGTCATCGCCGCCTGTTCCTGCAGGAAGGCGTCCGAAATGGTGGGGCCGGTCTGAAGATCGATGGGCAGGATGAACAACTTGGCGTTGGGCGCGTGTCCACGGAACAGTGCATTGGTCACCGAACCTTGAGCCGGTCCTTCGATGCCCAGAGAACTGGCCCCGCTGCCGGCGATGGTCCCGGCCACGTGGGTTCCGTGGCCATCGCGGTCGATCAGAAGATTGGTCTGGGAACCGACCGTAAACACCCGGTTGGTGGTGAGGTCGGGATGGGTCCAGTCGATGCCCGAGTCGTTGATGTTCACCACGACATTGCTGCCGGTGAGCCCCTTGTACGAGGTCGTGTTGGTGAAGTCAGTGGCGCTGCCCAAAAGGTAGGCGGACCGGTCGTTGAGCAGCTCGCGGCGATAAGCCTTCTCGATGAGGTGCACCTCGGGCGATTGGGCCAGGGCCACCAACGCATCCGTCGGCACATCCACCGTGACGAGTGTGCCGAACGGGCTGCGCTGACGAGACACCTCGCGGACTCCGAGAGATTCGAGCCGCGGGAGAGCCTCAGGATCGGAAAGGGAGAGCATGAGGCGATCGCCCGCATCGAGCGGACGGCCATCCATCACCCGGGTCAGGAGCTCCGGCTCCAATTTGAAGGCCGGATGCCATGGGGAAACCGAGGCCACATCGGCATCGAGGGCCAATCGCTCGAGCGACTCATCCGAACCCTTCACCAGGAAGGCGTTGACCGGCAGGTACGAAACCACTTGCAACTGCTGCTCCTCCAAGCGACGCCGCGACTCGGCGTTCGGCTCGTGAGCAAATTGCACGATATGGAAACCCGGTTCCGCCCCAGCGACCAAAGATTCGGGCAAGGGCAACGGATCCCCCGTGCGGGTATCGATGAGCGCATTGCGCAGCACCAGCGCCCGCGGGTCGGACCGCAACTGGTCCACCGTCTTGGCGGTGTTGCGGGCGCGCCACGGGAACTCCGGATCTTGGGGCGCGGGGCGTTGACCGGCATCCAGCGGGCGGATGCGCAACCGCTTGGCGGCCACATGGGCCGACACGGCCATGGAGCGACCCAAGGGCGAGACGGCGTCGGCGGACGTCGCAGTCAGCCCGGTGGCCGACGAACCAAGGTTCACGGCCGGCGGCTGTACCCAGCGGTACAGCCCCAGGGAACCCACCGCCAGGGCGATGGCAACGATCAGGCTTCGAGACGGGCGCATGACGAAAACGGGATAACGGCGTTCAGTCCGTGGTCAGCACGCGGTGGTCTTCCACCACCGAGCGCAAGGTTTGGGTGACCGGTGCGTTCGTGGAGAGGGCTCCCTCGAATCGCAGGACGGTCTTGGTGGCGAACTCGCCGGTGACAACGTAATTGGTGGAAAGTCCGAAGAAGCGACCCGGTGCCGTGACCACCGCTCCCGGTGCCGGCTTGAGGGTCTGAGCCCAGGAGTAAACCACATAACGCGGTTCCTCGGCCTTGAGCAGCGAGAGGATTTGCTGCGGGATGCGCTCGACCACTTCGTCGGGGACCGCTCGGAAGCGGGCAGGATTGGCCTCGTCGTACTCCACATTTTCCAACAAGGGTGAGCCCACCGAAAGAGTCTCGATCGAGCAAATCTCGCCGACCGATCGGAACCGGGGCAGCGAGCGGCGCGCCTTGGGAATTGTCAGCGGCTTGCCGTCCGTTCCGGTGACGGTGACGAGCGGATCTCCCGGCCAACCATTCGTGTGGATGAAGCCCGATGCGATGCCGTGACGGAACACGCCGTTGTTGGTGTAACCGGCGACGATCTTCTGGAGGAACGACAAACCGTTGCCCCCGGCTGGGTCCAGCACAGTGGCCACCAAATTGGTGCCATCGCTGTTGAGGCGGCGCAGGGCCGGAACACCCGACAAGATCGCCGACCAGGCCGACAAGTTGGTCTGGTTCACGCCAATCTGAGATCGCGCCGCATTCTCGGTGAGTGCCGTCGAGAAGGTATCGAGCAAGGCCCAGTCATTGGTGGGGTGCGTGCCATAGCTGCCCGACCACCACTTCCAGTGATGGCGGTCTGAGATGTGGTCTTCACCATCGCTCTCGATGTTGGCGATCGGGCTCTTCAAGTAAACCGTCTGCCACGGCGTGCCCCGGTGAATCCGGCCCAGTTGGCCAATGGAAGCAAAATCATTGGTCGGAGTCGGGAAGGACCACGCGGCGCTGTTGGTCACCAACGGATCCTTGTAGGCCATGTCCACAGCCAAGGCCGGCGAGGGAATCCCCGTTCCCAGGTTGGCGCTGATACCCCAAGGCGAAAAAGCGTTGATGAATTTCGAGGGGGCCGCCACGCGATTGGTGCGATTCACGTACGTCACCAGGAAATCGCCACTCGCCTCGGCAATTCGGCTCTCGGAAATGGACGGATCCAACTGCAAGCCTTGGAACATCTCGGGCCGGCGATCGTGATAAACGTCGGCGTAGAACTTCCAGTATCCCTCCGGGTAGGTGTAAACCAAACCTCCGGGCTGCAAGTCCTCCTTCGTATAATGGACCATCGGATCGTTGGCCATCCGGCGGTCCGTCAAGTGAACCTCGCCCACGGGGTTGAAACCCACTTGGATCCGGTTGCCATTCGGGTTGCCACCCGAGGCCAGCATTCGATCCAGTTCACGTCGGGCGATGACTTGCGAGCTGCGCGGCACCGAGTTGATGCCATACAAGAAGGCCCGCAATCCCAGGCTGGCATCCAAACGAGGATCCCCGGTCGTCACAATCCCGGGCACCACAGGTGCCTCCCAGAACTGGAGCACGCGCAGCGGATTGAGCGAGGCCGAAAACTGGTTCTCAAAGCCCAGAGGAATCACCCGACCGGCCAGCAAATTGGTTTGCCACAAATCCGCCATCCGGAACGGGCGAGCGGATCCTGCGCCTGCGCCCAAACCACCACCGGTGTTGTCGAAGCCCTGATCGATTCCGGCATCACCCGAATTGCCAGGCAACGTTCCGTTCGCCGTGTACATCAAGTTTTCGAGCAAGTTGCTCTCGACGGTCCCGCTCTTGAGGTTGACGAAGTCCAGCAGGCGGGCCGGCACAAAACTGTCGTCCACGATGGCGAAGACCAACCGGTTGGTGACCGCCAAGGTCAGCTTCGGCATCAGGCGGTCCGGCCGAGTTCCCGGCAAGGGGAACGCAGCGATGGGATTGTTGGTCTCAGAGAGCGGGAAAATGCGTCCCAGCACCGGATTATAGACCAAGCCGAAGGCCGTGTTGGTGTTGAGCGCCGGAATATATTCCTGGGCATCCCACCGGGATTTGTACCCGGTGTTGCCACTGCCGATGCGAACCACATTACCCACCTGGATGGCGTAATTGGTCCGGGTGTAAACCATCGGATTCTGAACACTCAGCGGGAGGTTCGGGTTGACCGGTTGAGGGATGAAGAGCGGCTGACCCAAGGGCTGCGCCACCGTCGCGAGGCTGGAGTCGTAGAGGCAAATCTCGGTCCAGTTGGTGGCGATAAGCCGCAACGGTCGATTGGCCGGGAAGGCCTGCAGGTACGAATTCCAACCCTCGGCCCCCGTCGTGTTGATGACCTGGAAGGTGTACTGGCCGTATTTCACCACACCGAGGGCGCTCAGGGTGGTTTCATTGGTCGACCGAACGGCCCCATTCGGCTGGCGCTCCAGGAGCAGACGTCGACCGGTCCGCACACGGGTCTGCCAGAAAGCTTCATTGAACTTGGGCAAGCCCAGCGCCGTGGGGCCCGTCTGGTTCTGTTTGGTTCCAACGAGATAAGGAATGCCGAAGACGTTGGTCCGGGTGGGCAATGACGGATCAATGCTCAGGTTGGCCACATCCACGGAATTCTCGAAATCCATCCAGTTGGTCCAGGCGGTGTTCAGCACCTGGGTGACGGCATTGGTCACCTCTTCCAGCCCGGCCAAGCGGACGACCGAGATCTTCTTGCCCGGGTTGCGCGGGTCATCCTGATCTTCGCGGTAGAAGGTCGGACGGAAGACATGCGGCGGGAAGGGTTCGGTGTTGAGCCCGCCCACGATGTTGGTCCGCACCTCGTGGATGTTGGCGGCCAACTGGAGGAGCCGGTGCAGCTTGGCCGACCAGACATGGTTGGTCTGGGAGACAGCCGTTCTTTGCGCGCGGGAACCCACGGCGTTGGTCACCCAGTAGCTGCCGGCGATGGCGATGCCATGGGCGGCGGTCTCCCGGGCCTTCGGAACGGCCAGCTTGGTGCTCGGTTTGGCCGGATCGTAGAAATCGAAATGGGCCAACTCGGGCAAGCCGTTGGAGAACTCCTTGCGGAGCAGGCGGTCACCGGCCAGTTGAACCCACGTTCGGGCGGTCCAAGGAACGAGTGCCGTCGCACGGGCC